>JAHIWS010000008.1 GCA_018815925.1 Nanobdellota archaeon
ACAAGTATTATATGATTCTTCTTCTGTGCAATAATCGTATCCTTCTGCATTTGCATCCCCCTCATAAGGTAAACTTGCATCTACCTCTTCAATACTTACTGCTTTTGCAACATTGTTAAATCTATCAGCATTATCTGCATAATAAATTAATTCATACCCTGTTAAACCTTCACCAACAACTTCTGCTAACAATGTATCTCCAACAACAGTATATTCTACAAATAAATCTGTTCCTGCAACTTCATCCCAATTAGGGAATCCAAATGCAACAACTTTTTGTGATAATCTTAACTTATTAACATAACTTGTTGTTATAGTTCCATCTGGTTCTTCAGTAGTAACAACACTATTCACATTCACATTAACATCAAAAGGTGCAATGTTTTCCGCAGTTACTAAATTAGTAGATAAAAAATATCCTGTTCCTAATCCTTCTATTACTTCTGGAGTTAATAACCCAGTAATTGTTATTGGACTATTAACATTTATCTCTTGCTGAACTTGTGTATAATGTAAAATTACACCTGCACTAACCAACATAACAGCAAACAAACCAATTACTCCGAATGTTAAAAATTTCTTATTAATTTTCATTTCTTTTTACCTCCTTTCACTTGTATCTGCTCTTTTAAATAAGAGAATGCTTCATCCAATGTTTTTAACTTCTTTTTTCTTTTTATATTCCATAAGAAATCCCAATTCTTTTCTGATAACTCTATTTTTGGCATAAATTATATTAGTTTTTACCCTTTAAATACTTTTCTATTTTTAGAAATATATATTTTTCTATCTGTTTGCTCCCTTCCACCAATCTCCATTTTCTCGATATATAAATCCATATAATGCCATTAATCCAACTAATGTAAAGATAGTGAATCCTAAAACAAAGTCTGAACTGTATAATCTTCCGAAGTCGATGAAGAAATTATTGTCCCAGTGCATTGCCAATCCAATAAATACAAATCCTGTAATCAATATTAAAAATGCCTTTAATGTCCAGAATAAAAATACTACCCACAAGGAAAGGTCTGATGAAACATATGCAGATTTGTGCCATAATCTTGCTAATATTCCTACAATTATTGGTATCGCTAAAAAATAGTAAGCAAGAAACTCATTGTAACTTATTTTATATCTTACTGCTAAAAATATTAATCCTAAAACTAATAAACCCATAACAAATATATTCATTGATTCCTCTGCTGTCCCTATTAAAAAAGTTGAGAACATTAAACTTTGAGATGGAGAAAATTGCATCGGAAGAAAAATTGTTGATGAGAAATTTCCTAACTGTAAAATATTAACTACTAAAAAAAGTCCTCCAAATAATATTAATGAAAGTAATGCTAATTGTGGTGCTGTGAATCTTTTGAAGAAACTTAAACTTGGTTTTTCTCCGATGTTAAAGAATCCAAATGAATCTCCGTATTTATTATCTCCTTTCCACCAGTATCTTGTAAAATAAATACAAAATGTTCCAAATAAACCAAGTCCTAAAATTATTGAGAATAGAAATAAATTAAATGAAATTGTTTCGTTTGAAATTTCTTGTTGTGAAAGAACAAGTGTTAATGGAAAAAGAAATCCAATAAATAACATTATTCCTATTAAAATTAATGCACCTACTTCTTTTGGTATTTTCATTTTAATCTCCTTTCAAATTCTTTAATTCTCATTGGTCTTATTTCATGTTCCCATAAGCGAATAACTTTATATCCTTGTTGTTCTAATTCTTTTGTTCTTAGTTTATCTCTTTTTATTTGTTTTGCAATATTTTTACTTTCCCATTTATTACAAATTGGACAACCATGCCAATAGCACCCATCACACTCTATAATAGTTTTTTGTTTTATTTCAATTATTTCTCCGTTTTGGAAAATATTAATTTGTTTTGGGATTAGAATGTCGCACTGGTAAGCATTAGTAATTCCTGAAATATGTTTGTGTGCTAAATATTCTATATGGAGAAGAGAAAGAAACTTTTGTATTTTTAATTCTATCTTTGTGTCTTTTAATGGAAATTTCTGCTTTTTTCTTAATTCTTTAAAAATCTTACTCATTTTTTTCCCTCTTTCTGGATTATTTTTATAATTTTCACTATTAGATTTTGCCCTCTTCCTTATTGTTTCTTTTGTAAAAATTTGTTTTGCCCTTTTTTCTTTTATTTTTTTTATTGTTTCTTTTGTATGCCTTTTTCCTTTCATTGGATGAACAAATCCATCTTTAAATCTCTTTTTAACAATTTTACTTAATTTTCTTCTTGCTTCTTCGTGATTCGGTATAAAATCTTCCCATTTTTTTCCTAATCTTTTTTCTCTTAACTTTTGTTTTTTTTCTTTAGAACAAGGTCTTCCTACATTTTTTTGATGGCTACATTGTGGACATTTTTTTCCTTTATTCCAAGCAGTGTGTCCTTTCTCAAATCCATGTGTGTTTCCCATCGCTTTTTCACTCATTAATTTTCTTGTTTTTAATGAATGTTTTTTTCCCCACATAGAAGTTCTCTCTCCAGTTAATCCTTTATTCCATGCATTATTTCCTATAAAACTCTTATTTGTGCATTCTAAAGAACAAAACTTTGAATCTTTTCTGTATGGAAAAACAAAATAAACTTCTTTACAATATTTACAAATCTTTTTTAATTTTCCTTTCTTAGCCATTTTATTATTAATAAACTTACGAATTTAAACTTTATAAATTTACTTGATTCTCTCTGTTTTTACATTACCCATTTTGTCTATTATACTTATATCAATAAAATCACTTTCTTGTGTAGTTGAAAGTCTGGTATAACTAATATTCAACATTTTGTTACTATTCTTTAAAGAAAACTCTCCATCATAGCAAACATCATAATCGTAACCTTCTTTTATTATTTCATTGTAAGGAGTATCTTGATAAAAAGTATTATTTATTATATAATCTTCATAGTCTAAGTAATTGTATTTATCTACTCTTATTTGGATAGTTTCTTTTTTGTTTGTTAGATTGTAGAACTGTAAATTTATTGGTTCTGCTTCTAAGAATATATAATTTATTGAACCTTTTAAACAGAAGTCTACTTCTTGGAAGTTTTTACTGCTTATTTCAAGGATTATGTTATCTTCGTATTTTTTCTTTATTTTTGGGAGTTCTGGTTCTTCGAGCAATAAATCAATTCTTATACTTTCTGTTAAATTGTAAGTGTGTGAATTTTCATAATAATTTTGTCTTTTTAAGTTTCTGTTTGTTATGGTGATTATTCCTTTTTGTAATGTTAATTGTTGATAAATTTCTGAAGTGTTTCCAAAGATATTAAGTGGTTGAATTTCATAACCAGTTTTTATTCTTTCTCTTCTTCCATCTTCAATTGCAGAGATTGATACATTTACTGAATTTGATTCTGTTTTTGGTTCGTAGATTGAATAAAAATAATAAAGACCCCCTGCTAAGAGAATTATAAATATTATTATCCAGATTGTTTGTTTGTTCATCTTTCATATAGTAAATAGATTATCCAGATATATAAAAATAAACTTGCAGTTAATAAACTCCCTACCCAAAATGCAACTCCAAATCTGCATATCATTTTTCCTCCTTATTTATTCTCTCCAAATTTCTTTTCCTCTTTTTTAATTAATTCGCTTTTATCTTTGAGAATTTCTTGAGACATTTCTACATAATTTGTGAATATTTCTCCACCGAAGTCTTTACTTGCTACTTCTTTTAATTTATTCATTCTTTGTTGCATTAGTTCGCTTTCATCACTTAGTTGATTATTTTCTGATATTTTATTCATTATTGCTTTTCCTTCAGTAGTATTCTTCAAACCTTCTGTTAATAAACTTGGGTCATTTGGATATGCTTTTATTATAATTCTATTTGGAGAAGCATCACCAGATTCTATTTCTAATTGTCTTTTGTCATAATATATTGTGTATTCTTTTAATAATTTTTTATATTCCTCATCATTATTTGCTTTTATGTAATCTATATCTCTTGGGAAAAATTTAATTTTTACTCTATTTTCTCCCACTTTGATGTCTTTTACATTCCCTTCTCTAAATGGAGCATACATTAAAAGAAAATTATGTATTATTGGTTCGTTCTCTGGGTCTCCAATATTTCTTGTTTTATTTACTATAAAATAAATTACTCCTGCCACTATTATTGAAAAAAGTAATCCTGCAATTATGTATAAAAAAATTATCCA
>JAHIWS010000009.1 GCA_018815925.1 Nanobdellota archaeon
AGGATCTCCAGGAACATCAGCTCCTAAAGCATCAACAAGACAAGCAGAATCTCCACGACTGCAAATAGATGAATCATATTCACATTCATTATTACAATTATTATCTACTAAATCCCCACATATTTCTGCTACGCCAGGATTAATACTTGCATTAGAATCAAGACAATCAACAAGACCACAACCAGCACCAGTTATATTATACCCATCACCGTCTGCATCTGTACAAGAAGGAGCTCCAGAAAGTGTTATGTTAATAAAAACATGAGGAGTATCTACTGGCATAACATCACCAGCATATGTTATAGGAGTATTAATAACATAAAACTCATGTTGAGTATCTAAATCTCCTGTTGCATTTACTTGCCATGTAAATTCACAATCATCTCCATCTTTTAACCCAGAACATATTTGAGGATTTACACTTGTATAAAAAGGAACAGCTCCAATTGTTGTTGACACTGCTCCTGATTTTGATCCAGGAACCCCTATATCATAAGCAGCATACAAATTCATAGCATAAGATCCAGAAATATCAATGCTTCCAAAAGGATCATTAAAAGGATATGGATCAGCATTATGTCCTCTAAAAATTCCCCCAGTAGAATGAATATACATGTAGTAATCAACATCACAGTTAACACAAAGTGCATAATCTCCTGGACTTAAAAGAGTATCAGTTACAGGATAAGTAGTCCAAGTATTAACAAGAACAGATTCAGGTTGCTGTGCAGACTGAACAATAAGATTATTTGGATTATTACCAGAAACATCATAAATAGCCATTGCACAATTACCTGCTCCACTAACATAACCAGAACGAGATATATTTTTCACTATTCCTTCTTCACTAAGAGTAAAAATATCACAACGAGAATTAGTTAAACCTGTTATAGTAGAATATCCTCCACTAAGATCTGTATTACCAAAAATAGGATCTAAAATCATATCAACATCTCCACATTCTCCTCCAGAGCAAGTTAAATTAGATGTAAAAGGGGAAAATAAATTCTGTGTTACATTAATATCTGTTTGAGGATAAACAAAACTAGCACTCAAAATTCCCCAATCTATAAGCCAAGAACTTACATCAGTATCACTAAGTCCTCCATTACCAAAACATGTTACAGTAAAATCCATATTTCCACTATCTTCAATTGTCAAATAAGGATTCACATCATAAGTATAAACATCACCAACACCAGAAATTTCAGTTCCATCAATAAGATTAATACTATCAGGAATATTATTTAAAACAAAACCAACACTAGACACAGGTCCATCAGGATCAATGCAAGTAGCTCTTACCCCTTGAACAACATCACCATAATCAATAGTATCGCAAGAACTCCAAATTCCACTAATATTACACTCTACATTTGAAACAATAGGAGGATCATTTACTATAAAATTAACAGTAACATTACCATTATTAATAACAGGAGTAATATTTTGTGCTGTATCATTAGTTATTGTAGAATTTACCCAAATCACTTCATTAAGAGTTATATCACTCATCCCATCTGCAATTGAACTTGCTGTAAAACTAATTGTAGCAAAAACACCATCAAAAAAAGTTCCTGTTTGCGTGTTGTTTCTTGAAATATAAACATCATCTAATTTTCCAGGAACAGAATCATCATAACCAAAAATAGTGCTAACCCCATCATTATTAAGCAAATCACCCTCCACTAGAGGAGCATTAAAAGTCAAAATACTTGGATCATAATCAACATCAAACTGTATTGCATAAATATCACTTTCAGTAATAGGAACTTGGCCTTTAATTTCTATTGTGACTGGATCACCTTGATCAACTGATTGAGAAGTAGGATCAACAAAAATAGCATTTACTCCAGCAGGAGGATTAAAATAAATTGCTTTTTCCATAAAAAAAATATTTTTCAAAAAAGGTAAAGAAGATATCTCATCATGATAAAAAATATTCATAGAAAAAAATCCAGCAATAAAAACAATTCCAATAAGCATAAAAACAACAAACGTTTCAACCATCCTTTCTTCCTTTTTATGTTTTCCAAGATAATCTGTTATTACCTTGCCATTTCTCTTCCTGCTATGATAATCATAAGGACCATAAATCTTATCCCCTCTTTTAATAAACTTTCTATATACCATCCTCTATTATAATTAACAATATAAATCAAAAATAACTATTTAAATATTGTTGTTAATCAAAAAAATATTTTTTATGAAAAAACCAAGGTAAGGTAATAATAAAACCAGGTAAGGTAAAATTTATCACTAAGTAGGGTAATGATAACCATAAATTATAAACATCTTTACAAATAAACTAAAATTTAGTTTACTAAAACTCAAAATTAATTAAAATCTTATCTTTAAAACCCCAATCTAAAACATTTATATATAATCAAACAAAATTGAATAAACCAATTTTATAAATTAAAAATTTCCAAAAAAAATACAAATAAGAAACTTTTTATACTTTAATTAAGTTATAAATAGAAGAAAAATATACCATAAATAAAAGAAATGTGGTTAACAAATAAAAAAGAATTAAAACAAAAAAAAAGGGTTGATGAATAAAAGAAAAGATGGTTAACATAACAAATTTAGGAGCTATTTTAATTGCAGTTGTTGCCATAGTATCTATAATACTTATTATTTTAATATTTTTAGAAAAAAAACTTTACAAAAAAGCTTCAAAAGTAAAATACACTAAAAATTTATTTTACATAGAAAAAATTTCACAATTAAACCTTTCTAATTCAGAAGCAACACTAAAAAATATTAATAAAATTGCAAGAAATTTTTTTAGAGAAGCATTCAAAACCCAAGGTTCAACAGAATATTCTGAACTTGAAGAAATTTTTACTAAAAAAAATAATAAAAAAATAACAGAATTCTGCAAAATAATGAGTAATTTATTCTATTCTGGAAAAAAACCAGATAAAAAAACAAATCAAAATTTAATAAATCTTTTAGTAGAAATTATTGAAAAAAATAAAATAATTTCTAAATATGAAAAAAAAAGATTAGACAAAAAAAGTCTTGAAAAAGACAAGAAAAAAATCCCTTTTCCACAAAACCTTATACAAAAAATACCCTTTTTAAGAAAGATTGAAACTAATAAAACCACTCCTATTCCTAAAAATAAAGAAAAAATTAAGCCTTCTGCAAAATAAAATTACTTTAATTAAGTTCCGGAGTGGGCATATAGCCTTTTGTCTAATTTAAGGGATATATTTCCAGTGGAAAAGCACAAGATTTAAATACTATAGCCTATTGTAACTGATTATAAGGAATTAGATAAAATGCCAACAACTATACAAATATCAGATCATGTAAAACAATCATTAGATCGTATGAAGATCTTTGAAAGAGAGACCTATAATGAGATACTTGAAAATATGATAGAAGATAATTTAGAACTTAATGAAAAAACAAAAAAAGAATTAGAATTAGCAAGACAAAAAGAAAAAAGCATTTCTCATGAAGAAGTTAAAAAGAGACTCGGATTATAATGTTTGTTCTAGAGTGGAAAGAGGGGGCAATAAACCAATTACAAAATTTAGATATTAATCTATCTAAAAGAATCTATAAAAAAGTAGATGATTTAAAAACAAATCCCTTTACAAAAAATATTAAGAGATTAAAAGGAGAAAAGGCTTTTAGATTAAGAATAGGAGATTATAGAGTTATTTTTGATATAGATCAGAAAAAAAGAATAATAACAATTCTTAGATTAGGTCACAGAAAAAATATTTATAAAAATTAATCCTGACTCCTCACAAAAGTAGTCCATAACCCTTAAAAAGTCACGGCATCACACACAATCGTATCGGACTACAATCATCCGACGAGAAAAATTACATCCCATGAAATGGGACACATTGTCCACGTATACGGCGTGGGCGTAATACTATTTTACCCGGGCGTTGTACTATATTTCTTATGTACTACATAATGGAAACATTTAAATAATAGTAGTACATAACTATTTTATGGTTACTGAAAAACAAATTAAAGTTAAAGGAAAAGAATACTGGATATTAATTCATTCAGTTAGAAAAGGCAAGAAAGTTATTCAAAAGAAAAAATATATTGGTAAATCTCTTCCTCCAAAATCAAGATTAGAGCAATTAAAAAAAGAATTTCTAAAAGAACTATCTGGAGACAAATACAAATATCTTTCTAAAGAAGATTTAGAAAAAATTGAAAATAAAAAAACAAAATATAAACAAGAATTAAGAAAGCTAGGCAAAATAGAGAAAGAAAAGAAATTAAATGAGTTTATGATAAGGTACACCTATGATAGTAGTAAACTCTCAGGAGTTAACATTACTTTAAGACAGACCTTTTTAATCCTAAAGGAAGGAATAATCCCTCAAGATTTTAAAAATTTAAGAATAGCTAAAGAAGTAGAAAATCATGAAAAAGGTTTTATTGCTATAACAAAATACAAAGGGAAGTTTGATGTTAAGTTTATTAAAAAATTGCATTTTATTCTTTTTTCTGGAATTGATGATAGTATAGCAGGGAAATTAAGAAATGAGCTAAAAAGAGATGTAAAAATAGCTGGAACTGCATATGTTCCTCCTAAATGGACTGAAGTAAAAAGAGAATTAGATAATTTCTTTAATTGGTATAGCACTAATAGTAGAAAATTGCATCCTTTAGAACTAGCTTCATTAATCCATCTAAGATTAATTTCAATTCAGCCTTTTGTTGATGGAAATAGCAGATTATCTAGATTATTAATGAATTGGGTTTTGTGGAAAAAAGGCTACCCTTTAATAGATATTCCTATAGAGGATTTAGAAAATTATTATGATGTTCTTGACAACTATCAAATTGAGAAAAATGAAAAGCCTTTTATTACATATATTAAAAAGAAATATTTGTCTGGTTAAGGAAAAATAACTTATAGTGAGAGTGCTCAAGCATGGAATGTTATTAAGTTAAAAAAAGAGTTGTTTGATGAGTTTCCTGAGCTTAAAGAGAAGAAATCTCAGTTTTCTTATAAGTTAAAATTTTTTAGGGATGAGATTGAACTAGAAAATGCTTATAAAAAATTCAAGGGCAAAAAAGATAAAATGATGCCAATGGTGTTGTTTTTGTATAAGGATGTAACATAACATTAAACTATAATAATCCTTAAAAACTGTTGAGGGATAGATTTATTATGGGATTGGGTTTAGAAAAAGTTTCTGGAAAAGAGATTGGTATTAATGACCAGGTTCTTGTTGATTCAGGTAAAGGTTATGAAATTGGCTATGTAACTTCTATTAATGAAAATAAAATAAAAGTGGATGAAAGACCCAAAGATCCAAACAACATGAAAACATTTCTTCTATCTTTTATCCCAGGATCAAATGTGACTCCTTTTGCAAGAGGGGAGAAATACGATCTGAATGAAATAGAATTATATAGAATAAATAAAAATTAAATAATAAAATTTGTTCTTTGATTTTTGGTTTAAAAATATCTTGGAATATATAATTGTATTGGATAGTAATCACACATTATTTTCTTTGACTAAATAATTCAGAATAATCTGTTTTAATAACAAAATCTTTTTCTGATTTAAGGAAGGGTTCATATACTGTTGCAAAAGCATTAGCATTTTCAAGATAATCTTTATCATATAAAATAAGGTTTCCTTCTTTAAGATTTATAGAGGATATTC
>JAHIWS010000010.1 GCA_018815925.1 Nanobdellota archaeon
ATACATTAAAAGAAAATTATGTATTATTGGTTCGTTCTCTGGGTCTCCAATATTTCTTGTTTTATTTACTATAAAATAAATTACTCCTGCCACTATTATTGAAAAAAGTAATCCTGCAATTATGTATAAAAAAATTATCCAACTCATTCTACGTCAGGTTTCTCCTCCTTTTTTTCTTTTTTGTGAGTTATTTTCTTTGTTTTTCTAATTGGCTTTCCAAAATTATCAACACCTTCTTCTGATTCTTCAATATCTGGTTCTTCAACATTTCCTTTACTTGCAGATTTCATTCTTTTTCTGATGTAATGTTCTGATTCGTCTTTTTTTAATTGGATAATATCTTGTTCTGGATAGTTTGCATTTATTATTGCTATAAATTCTTCATTACCTTGACTTGCCCCATTCATTTTTATTTTGTAAGCATAAATATCTTGTTTTTCTAAAGTTAATTTGTCTATACATTCGATTCCTCTTTCGTTTGCAAGATTATTCCATCTTTCTTCTGGTAAATCTTTTCTTAATTTTTTTATTATTTCTTCTTTGGACATTGGCTCTGGAATATCATCTTCTGTTTTTTCTTTCTTGAATAATTTTTGACTAAAAAAAGCAATTAAACTAAGAATAGTCATTATAATCATTACAATTAAAGGGTTTCTTAAACTTAAATCTGGGTTAGCGTATCTCCATCCTATTAGAATTAATAAAGAAATTACAAATAATAAAATTGCACCTATCTTGATTAGATTTTCTTTTTTTCTGTAATCAAAATTCATAACCTTTCTCCCTTATGGAAATTTAACCTTTTTTTTATAATATCTACTGAACCAACTTTGAATACTAAAACATATAATACTACTCCACTAATTAAAGAGAATAATGTAATAATTGAGAAAAGAATTGATGTTGCTAATGTTTTATAGTTTTCATTTAGAGTATCTAATTTAGTGTTTGATTCATTGTATTTTATTCCTAAGTCTATTACTGCATTTGTTTGGGTGGTATCTACTTCAATTTGTGCTTTCTTTGAGTTTTCATTTTCTTTTGATAATCCTGCATACTTTTCAATTAATTCTTTTATTGATGAACCTGAAAATGATTGTGTAACATTACTATCTCTTAGACTTCCTGATTCACATTCTTCTGGATAAACTGCACAAAACAAACCAACACAGGCGTCGTAATCATCTTCACAAAAACTTTTAAAGAAATTATATATTACATCTTCATCTATATTTCCAGAAAACATTGAATCAAGATTTCTATATGGAACAAAGATACTTATGTTTTTTTCTATTGTTCCGAAGTTTCCTTCAATTTTTATTATTTTTTGGTAGGTCTTGTTTGTTTGATTTGTTGAATAAATTAATGGGCTTATTGTGAAACCTATATTTTTTGAAACTCCAGGACTTAAATCAAAATTATTTTCGTCAAAAGAAAACCAATCTCCAGATAATTTTATATTTCTTGATATTTGACTTCCAGTAGTTTTTAATTTAAAAATATCTTCAATACTGTTTCCGTAAGAAATATTGTAAGAATCTTCATAGAAAGTTGATTCTATTGTTGTTTCCTGAAATAATATTTTTAATTTTAAATTTAAGATACCATCATAAATTGAATTATGAACATAACCTTCACTATTCATTACATTTACATTGCATATTTGAGTGAATCTTGAACCTATCCAACTTGCATAATAATTGAAAACTATTGGAGAATTAAATGTTTTTATTAATGAAGATTGTGCTTGGATTGTTGCTATTTCTCCATTTGTATCGCTGTTAATTAGTTTTATTGAATCATAATGTGTATTGTTCCATTTTATTGAATCACCTGCTATTAGATTTAAATTACAAGGAGATAGCCAAGAATTATCCCAAGATATTTCAACATTTTGTGTTAGGTTACTTGCTCCGATATTTGTATAGTAATCTCCAATTAAAGTTACTTGTCCGTTGAAGTCATTGTTATTTGTTATCTTTGCTGTAATTGTTATATTTTCTCCAGAGTTTAAACTAAATTTTGGAGTTGTAATCCAGTTTTCTTGAAATGTAATATTTGAGAAAGCGAAACTTTCTTCGTTTCTGATTGTTAATTCAAAAGTTTTATCTGTTCCATAAGATTTATTTAAATCCATTGAATTGTTTATTATGTTTAATCCGTTTGCATTTACTAAATTTATTAATACTAAGAATAAAAGTATGCTAAATATTTTTTTCAACATTTTCATACCCCTTTAATACTTCTTTACAATCTTTTATATAATCTTCATAAGTTAATTTTTGAGAGTAGTTCAAATCTTTATCTTTTAATTTAATGGATAAAAATTCTATTATATCTCTTGCTAATAATTTTTCTACTTCTTTTGTTAAAATATCTCTTTCTCCAATAAGTCCTCCCTCATATAATTTTTTATTAATCCAATTTTCAAGTTCCCATTCGCTTGTAATTTCACTTTTAAGATTAAGTTTTAAACTCCAAAATCTTCTTATTGCAGATGTTCCCCCACCATATATCTCCATTATTGGGTCATTTAGTCTTTTATCCGTAGATAAAGAATAATTTTTACTTAATACTCTTTTTTGTTTTTTATTATCTTCATCCAATTCATCATTAAATATTTTAGAAAAATCTATGCTCTGAACTTTTCCACTAATCTTTTCAAATTTTTTATTATCTTTTTTCATATTAATTATTAATAATAATAGATATTAATTATATTTAAATCTTTCTATAAGAAGTTTTATTCTTTTTTTCTTTTCAAAATAAGTAAGAATATTAATAGAGAAATTACAATCATTATAAAAACTACAATATAAATCTTATATTGCTCTACAAATTTGTCTAATTTTGATACCTTAATTTTTAGATTGTTTTTTAATTCTTCTAATTTTGTTGGCTCTTTTAATTGAATTGTCACATCTTCTTCTAATGTTTTCCAATAATCTTCTACCACTATTTTTATATTTACTTCATCTATATCCTCTTTTATTAGATATTCTCCCTGATATTCTCCTTCATTTAATCTTACTTCTTTTTCTTCATAAAATACTAATTCATCTACATCTATATTCAAATAATCTGGGTCAAATAAATTTCCATCAATATCATAAACATAAACAAGAATTTGATTCTTTTTTCCTTTTATCCAATCTCCGTACTTTAATTCTAATTTATCTAATTTTATTCCAGTAGCAGTTCCTCCAGAACCTCCTGCACTTGCTCCACTACTTGTTCCTATTCCATAAAAAGTGAATGTTACTGATTCACTTGAAGTGTGAGATAAACTGTCTGTACAGTAAAATATTGCTGTATGAATTCCGTTTTGTAAAGAATAAGTTGCTGAAAAATTAACATTTCCTGAATTAGTCATTGTAAAATTATTATATTCGTTATCTAAATGATAAACACAAGTAGAAGATTCATCTGTTCTTATTACAAAATTAACTGGATTTGAATTTTCATCATTTGAACTTATAGGATTTATTATGGTAATTACTGGTGCTGAAAAATCTCCTAATTCTATTCTTCTGCTTGTTGGGATTGTTACATTTATATTATCTGAATTAGTAGTTAAGATAGTTCCATTATCCCATCTTATATCATCATTTGGAAATGCGGTTTGTAATCCATAAAAAGATAGAACAGAATTTACTAAACCAGTATTTGTGAAATTTGCTTTTGTTGAAATATTGTAAATGTTTATTGAATTGTTTGTTATCTTTAAAGAAGAACAAGTTATTGAATCATTAACAAATATTTGATAATTTAAATTATCTACTTTCAAATTTGTATCTGTTATGGTTATTGCAGAAATAAATGGAATCAATAATAGAATACATATTAAAATAAGTTTTTTTTTAAACATTAACAACTTCCTCCCTGTTTTATTAATGCTAAATTTCCTAAATAACCTCTTTGGTCTGCTGGTAAATCTCCTATCTGACAGGAAGTTATTGTAGCATTGAATGTAATAGTTCCAGTGTTAATGAATGTAATATTTCCAGTTCCTAAATCACAATTATCAGTTATTACACAATAATCAGACAGGTCAATTTCCCAATTTTCATTTAATCCAGCACAAGTGCAAGTATCAGCACTCGTTGTTGTTAATATAAATATTTCTGTATTATTTATATTTCCTACTGTGTCATTTAAATACCATCTATATCCAATTATTAATCCACTTGTTGAATTCAAGACTTTTGTGACATTCGCCCAGCTTGGTGTTGCAGAAAACAAAACTGCTGATTCATTAATCCAAATTCCTGTATTATTTGTTGAGAAAATATATGCTCCATTTGGGTGAAGTGCTGTTTCATCATTTACTAATAAAGAGAATAAAGTTGATTGTCCTACTATTGTATTGTTTGTTTGATTATTTGAGTATGTTGGGGGGGTTTCGTCTGTTGGTGGTGCTGCTTCCCAAACTGCATAAAAACCATACATCCTATTATTTGTAAAAGAACCCCCTCCAAACGGATTAGGCAAAGATGTTTGAGCATTTATACCATCTATAGAACTTGTTATAACAGCAAAATTAGTATTTGTGATAGTTGCAGTATCATCTACTTGAACTCCTAACCAATAAACAGTGTTTGGAGAAATTACCCAATCAACAGAAACAGATTTCCATCCAGTATCTATTCCCTTTGCATTTGTTGTGTCTGAATATAATAAAGTTCCTGCTTCTCCTGGAACGACAGCTCCATTAGCAGCATATAAACCTACTTCAAAATTAGATTCTTCTGTTGCAGTATCACACCACCATCCTATTTCTGTTATTTTTACTGCTGTTGCAGGGCTTATTGCTTTGGTTACCTTAGCCGTATCATCCATAGTTTCACCAAATGCAGCAGGGTCATCTGTCGGTGCAGTTGTCACAAATCCAGAATTAGTTCCTAATACTAATGCGTGTCTGTCTAATTTATTTCCTAAAATATTTAACTGAACATCTAAAAATTCCCCCCAAAATAAATCTGTCTGAACTCCGATTATTATATTTTCCTTTGGGATATCTTTTGAATTATAGTCAAGCCAATCATCTCTGTTTTTATAAACTAATTTATATGTTTTATTAATTGGTTTTAAATAATTTGGATTTGGAATTAAAACAAAGGATTTATTCATCTCTTCTATATTTTCAAATTGTTCTGTATAAGTTTTATTTTCAATTTGTTCTCGCATATCAATAAACTGAACATCCTGAAAAGCATCTTTTTGAATTTCTTTAAAGTCAGAAAACTCATACCAAATAACTGTTTTATTTTTTCCTGTTGTTATTTTTAAAACTTCTTTGTAAGTCTTGTGAGATTTTAATGTTGCCTCTCCAATAGAATCATTCCTTTCTTTAAAATCAACAGTCATATTATTACTTTTATAAGAAATTGTTCTGTTTTCTATGTCAATTTTTGTTTCTATTCCAACACCTTCCCAGATAGGGTCTAATATCTCTTCATCACCAGCAAGAACAAAATAAGCACAAAAAATTCCAACTAAAAAAAGAAATATAATTATTCCTAATTTAACTTTAGCATTTTTATTCATCTTACACCCCGCACCAACTTGCTCCATTCGTAAATTTAATGCAACTTACATCAGTCATATTCTTATTTGTCAGATTTTGATTTGCTGTCCATTGATTGTTTGAAGCAAGATAACCAACGAGTGTTGAGTTGTCTGTCCATAGAGGGTCTGCTTCTGTGTATGATGTTAGCCACCTTGTATCTCCTGTTGCATTAAATCCAGCAGTCCATAAGAAACCAGAAGGGGTATTGTAATTATTCCAATAATTTGAAGAATTAACATTCAGGTTTCCTTCATTTGTTGTCAAGATATAACTTGGAATTGTTGTTGAATTATAAAAACTAAAGGGATTTGAAATAAGATAATAATTACTTAAACTTGAATTTAAAGCCAGAGTTCCGTTGTATGCAAGTAGGTCTGTTTCAGAAGTTAAGAACCCTTGATTATCCACATATCCTTTCATTGAAGTGTTTGCTGTTTCTATTGCTGTGTTCATTTGTGTAGTATTTGAATAATTTGGTTTATCGGCTGTCCAGTTTCCAACCAACCCAACTATTTCCGTAAATCTCGGGAAGTAAGTGTCTACCCAAGTGTCGTTCGTGAATGTTGGTTTATTAATTAAATCATTATAATCCTTATCCCAAGCACTAAAATTTCCTAAACTATCAGCATAAGAAGTTGTTGCATAACTTCCTTTGTCAGCTGACCAATTTCCTATACTTGCAACTACTGTTGATATTGAAGTATAATCTAATCCCATTACCCAATCGTAAATTTCATCTGCTAAAGAGAAATGTGTTGTATCTCCATTTGAAGGAGTTGCATGAGGTATTCCTGTTAAGTTATCCCAAGAATTTAATCTATAATCATTAATATCAAAGATGGTTGAGTTGTAATAATTAAAAGCAAGAACTTGTGCTTTAGTAAAAACATTAGATAAATATGCTAAAGTTCCATTATAAGCGAGAGGGTCAACTTCTACTGCAGTAGGTGTTACACATTGAACACCATTTGTTGTTGTATTCATTACTACTTGACCAGCAGGACAATTTCCAGTTCTTGCAATAGTACCATTTTCTGCATCATAAACTGGGTCAACCTCTGTTTCTACATAACCTTGTGCTACAACCCAATTATAAAGAGTTGTGTTTGCTAATCCAATGTCTATTGCCCAGTTTTTAATCCAACCTGAAGCATTCCAATTTTGAATTAATCCAGTTGAGTTCCAATCTTTAATAATGCTTGAAACGTTGTAAGCGAGAGTTCCGTTGTATGCTAAATTATCTTTTTCAGTTTGCGGGTTAGAATAATTATAGTAACTGAATCCTAAGATAGTATTTATTGCAGGAGTGGTTTGATTATAAGCCCATAGGTTGTAAGTAGAGTTATAAGTAGAACTCCAAGAATTATTGAATAAAGTAAAATTGCCTGTCCAGGATGGGTCAACCTCAGAATATGATGTCAAATAATTTTGTGAGATAATCCAGTTGTACAGTGTAGTATTTGCAGAAACTATTTCACCATTCCAATCTTTGATTAATCCAGTTGAATTCCAGTTTATAATGTACCCAGAACTATTCCAGTTAATAATAAGTCCGGTAGAGTTCCATCCAATTATTAATCCAGATTCATTCCAATTTTTAATTATTCCAGATACATTGTAAGCGAGTGTACCGTTGTATGCTTTAGGGTCTGATTCTACTATTAAATAACTTTGTAAATCACTAATTTGACTTTCTACAATTGAAACATTAGTCCAATCAGAAGAATTTACTTTATTAAATTCTACATCAGCAGTTGTGTTTAAATTTTGGTCAAATATATTTGGAGTACCACTATCTTCATCAGTACAAAAATCAGAATCAGGACTTCCAACAATATCTGTACAAGCAACAGTTTTATTCATAGTTCCATTCGTTAAATAATTTTCATCATTAGTGAAATTACTTAATGAAGTATAACCTCTATTTCCTAAGTCATCAGTAAAGTTAGATAGAACTGTTGGTTTTCCTGTCAAGTCTGCATATGCTCCAGAAAAAGCATCTCCTATTGCTAAATACACACTATTCAACCATTCTGTAACGCTAATTGTATTTAATGTAAAAGTTGTATTTGTCAATGTTAAATTAGAACCTGCAGTATAAGTTGTATCAGTATCGGTTAATAAATCAGTAATGGTGTGACAAGAATTAGTTGAATTACAATAATAAAGTGCTGTTACATTTCCAGTGGTATTCATTAAATTTTCTGAAATATCTGTCGTCGCTGAAATGAAACTTATTAAGAATAACATACCAAATAGAATTATCATCAACTTTTTCATATGTATTAATAATTTTTATTATTTATAATTCTTTCTATTTTCCAAAATTTATGAACATCTCTCCGATTGATGTAGAAAACTCTTTTATTGAGCCATTAATTCCGAATAATGTAATTTTTGAGCAAAGATAAAGAGCCAAAATAAAACCAATTCCTACTAAGAATCCTCTTAAAAAAGATTTAATCATTTGCTCCATTTATCTAAATCTGTCTGTTTACCATATTTTAATTCTTCTTTTATTCTTTTAGTTTCTGACTTTCTCCATAATTTGTTTTCTTTTCTATATTCTTGAATTAGTTTTAGATGGCTTTTAATTTGTCTCTCTAATTGATTTAAGGTCATAGGAAGACCAGAAACCATTTTTACTTGCTCTGATACAACATTAGTTAAAATATTTAAATTATGGCTTGTTTCTGCTTGAATCTTTGCTAATTGTGATTGGGTTGGAGGGTTATTTAAACGCCAGTCATTTACTTGCTTGTCTACTGCTTTTCTATCTGGCTTTGCTGTCTTTGGATGAACTGTTTCATCTTCTCTAAATCCAAAAGAATCATCAGTTATAAAAGCTAATTTTCCATCTTCTTCTGCATAAATCCAAACTCTATTTTTTTCTTCCAAAGCATTTTCACATATTTCACTATCTCCTCTTGCGTAATGTTGGTTTACTATTCTTATGTTCCTTGCTCTTGGTTTAATTAGAATTATTTTTAAATCGTGTTCTAATCTGTGAATAAACCTTTGTAAATATTCTAAACTCTTTTTTTCTGATTCACCCCCTGATTTCCCATAGAAACTTTGTCCTGAATAAATCTCTACCGAATTTTTGTAAAGTCTAATTGTGTTTCCATCTAAGAATAAAGTGTTTGATTTCTCTAAAAGTTCTTGGTATTTGTTATCTTGAAGAAGAATTTTAATATTTAACTCTTGTCCATGTAGTCTTACATCTTTTTGACTGAAAGTGGATTCAACTTTTTCAACCTTGTTTAAACCTTTATCTAAAAAACCTTTTTTCTTAATCTGTTTTATTAATTTATAAACTGCTTGTAAAGAACAATTACGACGCTGTGCTATTTGTTTTATAGTTAAAAACTCATTAGATATTAAGTGTGAAACTTCTTTTTGTGCAGTTGTTAATTCAACTCTTTTCTTTGGTAACTTTAAACCATTTTTTTCAACCATTTAAACACTCACTCTTTTTCATATAATTAAATTGAAAATAAGTATTTAAATAATTGTTGTCATTTAGAAGTATTTAGAGTTTGAATGTATTAATTTTATAGTTACAATAATCAATTATAAAGAAGTATGAATTAGTTATATTGTGTTTTGACTTTCTAAAAATCTAATAAGAATTAGAAGGAGGGTATCGGTGTTAAATTCCTGCCCTCCTTATTTAATATAATTAGGTGTTACTACTATTTAAATGTTCTTATTTATTCGGTATGGCGATTAATTAGAAATATTTTAATCCCTCACATAATACGCTGAACATTTCTTGTTTTTTCCTTTGCAAGATTTACATTCATATTTATTTCTATTTTCTGGTTTCATCATTATTTCTTTCCATAAGCATTCGTCAGCAGGAAAACTTCTTGGCAGGTGGTCTGTCACACCACCACTTATTATCTCGCCTTTCCCTACATTGTATTGTAGATTAGGGTTTCCCACACCGCAGACTCTATCCAAATTTCTTTGGTTTTGGTGTTGCTGACTATTTTGTTTTTTCATTTTGTTGTATTTAACTTCTTATCTTTTGGTATTTTATAACTTATATTCATAAAAGTTTGGAATTTTGCCGATTATCATTCTTTATCCTCCATTGCTTTAAAACCACGATGAAGTATTGCTGATAACCATTTTGCACAAGAAGAACATATTTTCTCACTATATATTGGAGAATGGACAAAATCTCCTAATTCTTCTCCATCTACTTCGGAGAGATTTATTTGTAACTCCAATATGCAATCATTTGTTTCTTTTTCTTCTTGGCAAATTTCACATTTATATTTCATTGTGGTTTCTCCCTGCTAACGAGGGGGTTTTTGAAATTGCCGATAATTAAGGATTTAAAGAAGTTCGCTTCTTGCGAATTTGGAAAACTTCCTGTTTTCTTTAAATCTGTATTATGCCGTTTTCCGTTCTCGGAAAATTCCGAAGGAAAGTTTGTGGGGGGAACGATAGTTGAACAATTCATTTTAGTTTATATTTACCTCCAATTAGTAATCCATCACCTTTAATGTAGGGATAAACCCAGACTCTCAGAAATCCATCTTCAAGATTGTATTTCTTCCCCTCAAAAGATTTTAATTCTCCTTTTTTATATTGGTCATAAAGTTTCTTGTATTTATTTTTTTCTAAAAATCTTCTGAAATGCCCTCTTACCCAAAATCTGTGAGAAAATCTTGTTTTTTGTTCATCTGATTGTAACTGGTCAAGATATTTTTTAAGATAACCAATAACATATATTTTTCTAAAAGATGGTAGTGGAAGTTTTCCTTTTTTGATTCTTCTTTCTTCATTGTTCTTAGTTTTCTCCTTGAACATAAACTTAATATCTTCATTGTTTACAAAATCGATAAAGTTAAAGATATACTCTTGAAGTTTCTTATTGTATTTGTCTTTCTGTTTATCAAGAAGATTAAACTTTGACCAACCGACTCCTTCTTCACAAGAAAAGAAACTCATAATTTGAATTTCGTTTGGAATGTCTTTTCTGTTTAATTTTTCATTTATTTGAACTAAGTCAGTAATTAAGGCAGAATGGAAAATTTTATCATAAATAACAATACTAAAATCTAAGAACAAAAAATAGTGTGGCATTCTAACTTTTCTTACTTCGTTTGAAGTGTTTTGAAGAAGTAAGTTTATGTTATCTGGAATTTCAAAATACTTTGCTTCTTTCATTAGATTAAATACTGCATCGTTATCTAATTTTGGAGCTTTCTCAACAAACTTACAAAACAACTGATAGTTTTTTAGTTCATCATATTTATTAACATCATACCTCTCATAAATGTCTAAGTCAGTTGATTCTATAAAGTCCAATTCATTTGATATTTCAGAAAATGAAACAGATTGTTTATCTGGATGATTCTGTTTAAAATATTTTGTGACTTGTTTCATATATTGTCTTGCTCCTTCATCTTTTTCTACAAGTTCTTTTCCTCTTTCAAGACCAATCTTTGTTATTTGAAATTCTCCATTTCTATCTTTTTCAATCAGACCTTCGTCTAACATCTGTTTCAATTCTTTTCCATTTAACATTTTATTTTAATTCTCCTTCTCTTTTGAGATAATCTTGAATATCTTCAACTGCGAGTAAAACATTAAGAGCAGATTCAGACATTAGATTTATTGTTTTATCTCCAATTAAAAATACTCTATCGTCTAATTCTAAATCTTCAAACGCTTTACTGATAGCATCTTTCAAAATAACTTTTACTTTATCTCTGTCCATTTTACTTAACAACTTTGACACCAAGATTTTTCAATAACTGCTTAGCACCAAAATCTTCAAACATATAATCTGAAACTAAACCAAAATAATCATCACCATCTTCTGGCTCTTGGACTATTTTTGCAATAGTTCTTTCTATGTGTTTAATTTGTTTAACTGCTTCATCCCTCATTGCTGTAAGACCTTGAAGCATTAATAACTGATTCTTTGTTATTGTCCTTTCTGTTTCTTTTTTCTTTGTCATTTATTTAACCTCCCTTAATTTAGTTGAACAATGCTTAAAGTTGGAGTTGCTCAAGACTTGGAGTTCCCCCCACAAATTCGGCATAATATAACGGAAGACGAATCTTCCACTGGAAACCTTGCTTAATTTCTTTCTGTTAATTTCTCTATAAAAACCTTCATTTCTCATAGAGATAATAT
>JAHIWS010000011.1 GCA_018815925.1 Nanobdellota archaeon
AGAAAAGACGTCAAGGCAAGGGTTTATTCTGTAAGCACATTAAAGCCATTATTTTATTTGAAAAATTAAAGAACGCTTACGAAGTGGAAGAAAGCCCAGTGAGGAAAGAAGTAGAGCTATTGATAGAAAAGCCACAAGAAGAGTTATGCCCTTTCTGTAATTCTGAAAACTTAGTAAAAAGCGGAATAAGGAAAACTCAAATAGGAGATAAACAGAGATATGAATGTAGGGATTGTAAGAAAAGATTTGTTTTAGAACCAATAAAATATCTTAAAGGAAATGCTAAACTTATCTGTTTGGCTATGGATTGTTATTACAGAGGATTATCTTACAGAGATATAAGCCACCAATTCCAGCAATTCTACAACTTAAATATTTCTCACGTCACAATTAGAGAATGGGTTTTAAGATTTTCAGAAGTAATGGAAAAATACAGCGAAACAATACAACCACAGATTAAAGGTGTTTGGAACGCTGATGAAACTTTAATTTTAACAAAGAGAGGAAAAGACAAGAAAAACCCTAATGTAGAATTTGATTATGTTTGGAATGTTATGGATAACAAAAGTAAATTCCTTTTGGCTTCAATAAATTCTGGTCGTTCAAGAAAATCCAAAGATGCACAAAAAGTTTTCACAGAGGCATATAAACAAAATGGAAAAATACCTTTTCAGATTATAGTGGATGGTTACAAGGGTTATGAAGATGGTTGTAGAAAAACTTTTAGAAATTGGGGCAACGAACGAAAAGTTAAATTTACTTCAATCGTAGGAAAAAGAAAAGTTGTAAATAACAACGCAATAGAAAGCCATCACAAACAACAAAAAGAATTTCATAAAGTAAGACAAGGAGTTAAAGAAGTTCAGAAATATCAGGATGGCTTTAAGATATTCCATAATTTTGTTAGAAAGAATGCAAGACAAGGTTTAACTCCTGCGAATAAAGTTGGAGTTGGAATAAACGGAAATGCTTGGGAAACTATGCTATTGAATGGAATTAAATTACAAAAAGCCACGAGTTTGACAGCGGAGGAAAATATGATGATAAGCCACTAAATCTTGACACTCGCATTGGAAATTCATTATCATAATCCTTAAAAAGACATACAGGTTTTTTACTAAATGTTTCAGGGAAATTATGAAAAAATTCTTGAAAAGATTGCTAAGACATCTGGTTTGGAAAAAGAAGAAATTGAAAGAAGAGTTGAAGCAAAAAGAGCAAAACTTTCTGGGTTGATAAGTCATGAAGGGGCTGCACAAGTTGTTGCTGCTGAGCTTGGAATAAGTTTTGATGATGTTAAACTTAAAATAGAAGAACTATTGCCTGGGATGAGGAAGGTTAATGTTGTTGGAAAAATTATTAATTTATTTCCTGTAAGAACATTCACAACCAAAAAAGGTGATGAAGGAAAAGTATGTAATTTTTTCATGGCCGATGAGACTTCAAATCTTAAAGTTGTTTTATGGGATACAAATCATATAGGTTTAATAGAAAGTAATAAGATTCAAGAAGGTAGTGTAGTTGAAATAGCAAATGCGAGCATGAGGGATAATGAACTTCATTTAGGAAGTTTTTCTGAATTCAAACCTTGTGAAGAAGTTCTTGAGAATGTTAAAACAGAAAAAGTAGTCAAGGAAAAAAATATTGTTGATTTTAGGGTTCAGGATAGTGTAAGTTCAAGAGCTTTTATTGTTCAGACTTTTGAACCAAGGTTTTTTTATGTTTGTTCTGAATGTGGGAAAAAAGTGGTTTCGGGGGATAAAGGGTTTGTGTGTGCAGAACATGGAGAAATAGCAGCTGAAAAAAGAGCTCTTATTAATTTGGTTTTAGATGATGGAACAGAATCTATTAGGGCTGTGTTTTTTCATGAGGCTCTTTCAAAGTTAGGGCTTACTGAATTAGAAGATTCAGAAAGATTATTGAGCCAGAGAGAAGATCTTTTAGGTAAAGAAATGGTGTTCAGTGGAAATGTTAGGATGAATAAATTTTTCAATAATGCTGAGTTTATTGTTGATGGAGTTAAGGTTGTTGATATGGATGAATTGATTGTTGGGTTGGAAAAGAAGGATTGATTATGTGTTTTTTGAGAAAATAGATTTATTAATAGTAAAAGTTTTTCTAAATTATGTTACTTAAAACACATCTTGCAATAACACTTGCATTTATTTTGTTATTTATTAATTCTGTTGAATCCAAGTTGGTTTTTGTTATTGTTGCTTTAATTGCAACTTATATTCCTGATGTGGATTCCAGATATTCTACTCTTGGAAGAAAAAAAATAAATAGGATACTTCAATTATTTACAAAACATAGGGGGATGATTCATAGTTTTAGTTTTCTTTTAACAATTACTTTATTTTTGATTTTGTTTTTTCCTGTTTTGGCTTTTGGATTTTTTCTTGGATATGGGTTGCACTTGTTTGCCGATAGTTTCACTAAAGATGGGATAAGGCCTTTTTATCCTTGGAAAAAAAGAGCTTATGGATTTGTAAAAACAGGTGGAAGAATTGAGGTTATTATTTTAGTGGGTTTTGTTATTGCTGATATTGCGCTGGTTTTTTTAAGAATTTTTTGATGATTATGTTGAATTCTATAAATCCTTATAAATAATAAGGTTTTTGGTGTTTAATGGTTATAAAAAAAGATGAAGAAAAAGTTGAAAAAGAAATAAAAAAAGATATTCCTAAAGAACCAGAGCTTACTGATTTACCTGGAATTGGACCTGCTGTTGCTGCTAAACTAGAAAATGCAGGGGTTTTTGATATGATGAGTTTGGCTGTTATGAGTCCTGCTTCTTTGTCAGATGCTGCTGGAGTCAGTAGTGCTGTAGCAAGAAAAGCTATTCAGGCTGCTAGAAATATGTTGAAACTTGGTTTTACAGATGGTGTAGAATTTGCGCAGAGAAGAGTTAATATTTCTTATATTACAACAGGAAGCAAAAATATTGATGAACTTCTTGGGGGAAAGGGAATTGAAAGCAGGGCCATTACAGAAGCTTTTGGGGCTTATGGAAGTGGAAAAACACAGTTGGGTTTAACTTTAGCAGTTAATACTCAGTTGCCTGTTGAAAAAGGAGGGGCAAATGGTAAAGCAGTATTTATAGATACAGAAGGAACTTTTAGACCCTCAAGAATAAAACAAATTGCAGAACATATTGGTGCTAATCCTGAAAAAATTTTAAAAAATATTTTAGTTGCTCGTGCTTTTAATAGTGATCACCAGATTCTTCTTTTAGAAAAAATAACAGAGATGATTAGATCTGGAGAAAATATTAAATTAGTTATTATTGATTCCTTAACAGCTCATTTTAGAGCAGAGTTTGCTGGAAGAGGACAATTAGCCGATAGGCAACAAAAACTGAATAGGTACATGCATGATTTAATGAAATTATCAGAAACCCATAATCTTGCTGTTTATGTTACCAATCAGGTTATGGCTAATCCTGCTCAGTTATTTGGAGACCCAACAACAGCTATTGGAGGTAATATTGTTGGACATGCTAGTACTTACAGAATGTATCTTCGTAGAGGAAAACAAGGAAGTAGAGTTGCAAAGTTAATTGATTCACCTAACTTGCCTGATAATGAATGTATGTTTTTTGTAACAAGTGATGGGGTTGTTGATAAGGCTTAAGATGGTGAACACTAGGTTTTATGAGGTTAAATATGAAGATAATGAAAATTTAAGTTTTATTAAATATCTTGTTAGGCATGTTTGTGATGCTTCTTCTCCTTTATATTTTAAAATGCTTGCTGTTCATGGAGCAATTGGAAAAAGTGACAGGGCTATTTTCCATGGAGAAGATGCACAATTGTTTCTGATTGCAAACAAGAAGAATCTAGAATAGCAATTGTAGGAGAGATAGAAGATATTCCTAGGGCTAAATCTTTATTAGAAAAGGTAGCTAGGATAAAATTGCTTGAAGATGATTAAAAATATTTTATTATTCTCTAAACTATATATAATAGCTAAACAATCTTTATAAAAGTAAGTTATTTTTAGATTAAATTAAAAGAAAAAATGGAAAGAATAACAATTGATATTAAAATTATTGATGGAAAGGATTATAATCTTATTTGTGAAGAAGACATAATTCAATGGGAGGGTAAACCTGGAAAACTTGAATTAGTTACTTCTACATATTATGATCCTGATGATGGAAGCTATATTGTTTCTGCAGTTATGAGGGAGGGAGAAGAATGTGTAAAAAGATTTTACAGCAATAAAATTTCTGATGTTGGAAAAAATGATTTGAGATTACTTCCAGGACTATCTGGTGTAATCGGTCCAAGTAAAGAAACAACTTTTTTGGGAGATCCTATTATAGATAAAGAAAAAGTGTCTTATGAAGATTTAGATAGGCAGTTAAAGGGAAAGGGGTTATAAAAATGGAAGTTAAGGGTAATGTCTTTTTATTTGGAACCTTTTATGATGCTGGTAAAAGAGATTTTACTAAGAGCAGAGAATCTTATGATATTATTCTTTATAGAGTTATTTCTAGTTTTGAAAGCAGAGCTATTGGTTCTTTAGGGGGTCTGTTTGCTTCTTCTTTTTCAAATAAGGATATTTTTAGAGATAAGTATAATTTGGTTGTTGAGAGAAAGAAAATTAAAGAGTTTGAAAAAATTAATAAAGGTAAATTTCATTTTTTTTATGTTGAAGGTGAAGAATGAAAAAAACATTTATTACATCAGAGTCTGTGACAGAAGGCCATCCTGACAAAGTTTGTGATCAGATTAGTGATGCTATTTTAGATAATCTTATTGTTCAAGATCCTTTTTCAAGAGTTGCTGTTGAATGTTTAACAACAACAGGCACTGTTCATGTTTCTGGAGAAATTACAACAAAGGGTTTTGCAGATATTCAGTCAATTGTTAGAAGAACTTTAAGGGAAATAGGGTATACTGATCCAAGGTTTGGATTAGATTGTGAAGATGCAGGGGTTTGGGTTAGTGTTCATGGTCAGAGTGTTGATATTGCTCAAGGAGTAGATAAAGAAGGAGCAGGAGACCAAGGAATGATGTATGGCTATGCTTGTAATGAAACACCCGAGTTAATGCCTTTACCTATTGTTTTAGCACATAAGTTAACAAGGAGAGTTTCAGAAGCTAGAAGAAATAATGAGATAAGAAATATTGGTCCTGATGGAAAAAGCCAGGTAACTATTGAATATAATAATGGAAAACCAATAAGGATAGATGCAGTTGTTGTTTCTCAACAACATAAAAAAGATATTTCAGAAGACGAATTAAAAAATGAAATATTAGAAAAAGTAATTAAGCCAATTTGTGGAAATTTTATGGATGAAAATACTAAAGTTCATATTAATCCTACTGGAGCTTTTGTTATTGGGGGGCCAGAAGGAGATACTGGTTTAACCGGAAGGAAAATAATCGTAGATACTTATGGTGGAGTTGGAAGACATGGGGGTGGGGCTTTTAGTGGGAAAGACCCAAGTAAAGTAGATAGGAGTGCGACTTATATGGCAAGGTATGTTGCAAAGAACATTGTTGCTGCAGGTTTAGCAGACAAATGTGAAGTAGGTTTGAGTTATGCTATTGGAATTGCAGAACCAACTTCTGTTGATGTTGATTGTTTTGGCACAAATAAAATTGAAGAAGAAAAAATTTCTGAGTTAGTAAAAAAACATTTTAGATTAACTCCAAGAGGAATAATTGAGAGTTTAGATTTAAGACGTCCTATTTATAAACAGACAGCTAGTTATGGGCATTTTGGAAGAAATGAGCCTGGTTTTACATGGGAAAATATAGATAAAGCTGAGATTTTAAAAAGAGAAAGTGGATTGGTTGGGAATTAATTGTTTGGTTTTTTATCTGAGAGGTTTTGCTCCAAAATATTTTTTGGTTGTGTTTATTACTTCTTGGACGTTGTGTTTATTCACTGCTCTAATTTTTGGATTTTTAAGATTAAAGTTAGATCTACAAATATTTGGGGTATACCCTATTGGAGTACAAGAAATGTGAACCAAAGAAAGTACAACTCCTTCTAAATAACCAATTTCTATGAAAGGATGGATTTTTGAAGGTTTTGGGTTTTTGTCCTATATTTCTATCCTTATTTGATCTCCTTTAGAGAGGGGATTATCAAAAGGTACCCTAAAAAATTCATATAGGGTGTTATTAATTTCTACTTGAAAATTATATAAATATTCTTTTTTTATATATTTTCAATAAATTTCTTATTTTTAATGATTGTTATAGTGTACTAAATAATTAAGTAGTAATTAATTTTATTCTTCAAAGCAAATTATATCATGAGCTGTTTTGTAACTGTGCATTTCTTTTTCATTAAACCATAATTTTATTTCTATGTCTGCATTTTTTTTGTCTTTTGATGCATGAATAAGATTTCTTACCATTACATTTTTTGCATTTGCAAAATCTTTTGAAATGTGTGCAAAATCTCCTCTTATTGTTCCAGAAGGAGATTCATTAGGATAGGTTGATCCCACTATTTTTCTTGTGACTTTTATTGCATCTACACCTTCTAATATTATTGCAATTACTGGGCCTTCTTTAATATATTTTACTAATTCGTTTCTTACATTTCTTCCATATTTTTTTTCAACTTCTTTATATCTTTCATCTAGTTCTTCTCTATAATGTTTTTTTGCAAAGTCTTCATCTGCCCAAACCATTTTCATCCCAATTATTTTTAATCCTGCATCTTCAAATCTCATTATTATTTTTCCGACGAGGTTTCTAATTACACCATCTGGTTTTATTAAAATTAATGTTTTTTCTTTTTCCATTTTTTAGTTTTGAATTGATTCTTTATAAACTTTTATAGTTATGTCGGAATAGAAAAACATTTATAAAGTTAAAATATGTATTTAAGATATATAAAAAGGGAAAATGGATAAAAGAAGAGTGTTTTTTTATGGGTCTTTTTTCTTAATAGTATTTTCTATTTGTTTTGTTTTGGGATTAGAGGTTTTTCAGACAAGTGGGGGAACTCACATGAATCCAACAGAAGATGTTTCATATATTTTTAATTTTACTATTAATAATACAGAGGAATTTGGAGATATAGTTAATATTACCCAGGTGAATGTTACTCTTCCTAGTGGATTTACTCTAAATTTAGATGTTTCTAACGGTTCTAGTGCTGCAGGAAATTTTTCTGCTACTTCAAATATTTTGACTTGGTATAATAATTCTGGGGTGCAAGGATTTTTGATTAATGGAAGTAATACTTCAAGATATTTTTGGTTTAATGCTACTGCTGCTAATCCTGGATTATATAATTTAACTATCCAGGTTCTTGTTAATGGCTCTAGCACAAATATGCGAAATATTTCTATTACTGTAAATGATACAACTTCTCCTAATGAAGTTAATTTTACTAGTGATACTTTTGCAAATTATTCAACTGAACTGGTTATGTTTAATGTTTCAGTTATAGATCTGGGAACAATGTCAAGGGTGTATTTTAATGTGACTAATAGTTCTGGAGATCAAAATTATACAGCAACTAATGCTTCTAATCCTTCTAGTTACTATTGGAATGCTAGTATTAATGTTAGTATGCTTGCCGAGGGAAAATATAATGTTACTGTTTGGTCAAATGATACATATGCTAATGAAAATAATACAGGGATTACCCAGTTTACTGTGGATAGGACTATCCCTGTTGTAACTTTAACTCAATCTGAATCTGGGACAGGAAAGCATAATATGTATATTGATATTGCAATTACTGATTCTGGGAGTGGAATAGGACAAGATTGCACTGTTAATGTTGCTAGTGAGGGGGTTACATTTACAGGAGGGTCAGATTCAACCCAAACAATGAATCAAACTGGGTTAAATTGTGGGGCTTCTTATAGTTATATTATAACCTGTATGGATCTTTCAGGAAATTCTGGATCTTCTCTTTCTACAACATACTCTACAGATGCTTGTGGTGATGCGGGGAGTGGTGCAGGTTCTTCTGGAGTGAGTTCAAGTACATGGATAAATACTTATGATTATTCAGATAATGAGTTTTCTAATAAAGATTCTTTAGCTAGGAGTTTTTCTGTTAATAATAGGGTTAGACTAAGAATTGGGGGAGAAAGCCATTATGTTGGAATAAAATCATTAACTTCTTCAACAGCTACAATAGAGGTTTCATCTACACCTCAAACAGTAACAATGAGTGTGGGAGATTTAAAGAAGTTTGATGTTACTGATGATGGTTATTATGATATTTCTGTGAAGCTTAATTCAGTTTTAAATAATAAAGCAGATATAACTCTTTTATCAATTCATGAGATGGTTTCCCCTGCTTTGGCTCCTGAAGAAGAAACAACCTCAGATGTAACAGGAGATAACGAGACAATTATTGAAGAATCTACAGAAAAAAGTGTAACTTGGTTATGGGTCGTAATTGTTTTAGTAGTAATTTTTATTGCATGGATAATTATTTCTAAAAAGAGAAAATAATTTTTCTCAAGTTCAGTAAAAAGAGAAAAAGTTGAGTAAGAATAAATAATTTTTATAGGTGGTTAAAAGAGGTTGTTTTTTAATATTTAGCACTTTGCTATCTTTATTGGTTCTGTAATACAATTATTGCTTTTTAATATCATTGTTTTAAGTTTTAAGTTTTCTTTTTTTAATTCTATAAAATATGTTTGAATTCCTTTTTCAAGGATATCACATTCTTCACAGGTTTTTCCACAAGTATAGATTTGTGTTTCTTCTGTTGTTTTTATTATGAAATCAAGGAAATCTAGTTGTTGAGTTTCACTTCCTTTAAAACTAGTTATTTCTAGTTTACCTGATTCTTCATTATAACAAGATCCTAGGATTTTTAAGGGGAGATTTTTTCCTGATTCAATACAAGGAGTTGTTAGCATGCTTTCTGTTGTCAAACCTTTGAATATGCATGCATCTTCTTGGCATTTGTAGTTTTCAGGGCATGTGTTAAGGATTTTTTCTAAGATTTGTGTTCCTGATTTTTGTGAACAAGAATATTGAAACATTTGTTTTTCATTTATACATATATCAGGATAATTGTATTCTATGTTGTAAAGATTTAATCCTTGAGCATATCCCTTAGCAAATAGGTTGTTGGTTGGATCTGTGTCTGTGCATGTTAAAACTTCTGTTGTTTCTAGAGTAGATTGTTGGGTAAGTTGTCCTACTAAATTTTCACAAACATTATTCTCGTCTATGAACCCATTACAATTATTGTCTAAACCATCACATATTTCAGGTGCAGAAGTAATTTCTCCTACACAGTTTCCCCATTCTTCATTAGCACATGTTTGTAATCCTTGTTCACATTCTCCTAATTCTTCTCCACATGCTTGAACATCTCCATTTATACAATTACAATCCTCGTCAGTATATTCGTCACAGTCATTGTCTAATCCATCGCAGATTTCTGGTTCTGGGGTTGTTTGACCAATACATTCTGTCCATGTTCCTGCAAAACATTGAATTATTCCTTCACTACATTGTCCAATATTTGATCCACATACTTGATATAAAGGGTTTTCATATTGGTTTTCGTCAAATAATCCATCACAGTCATTATCTAGGTTATCACAGATTTCTGGTTCTGGACCTTTTTCCCCTACACAAATTCCTGTCCATGTTCCATCTAAACCACAAGTCTCTTCTCCAGAATTACATTCTCCTATATTTTCCCCGCAGGGTCTTGTTTGTCCCGGGTCACATTCACTACACCAAGTATTACAATCAATATCTCCACAATCCACATTTCCATCACAATCATTGTCTAATCCATCAGAACATTTTAGAAAGCTTGTTTCTATTCCTGGTTCAATAATTCCCTCACAACTACCCCAATCATCATTTATACATGTTCTTGTTCCTGGATCACATATTCCTGTGTCAAGGCCTTCACAGATTTGGATTTGTCCTTCTGTGCACCCACCACATCTTCCATTATTACATGGGAGACTATAAATTTCTTGACAATTTACAGAGGTTGTAGAAGAATATACACTTGATGGAGGTGATGGTACTGATGGAGGAGGGGTTGGTGGTGGAGGGGTTGTATCATCTCCTGTGCTACTATCTCCTGTTGTTGTAGGGGTTGTTATATCTGGAATGGTTGGTACTGAGCCTGGGTTTGTAGGATTAAGTATGGCTTCTCCTGTTCCTACAGGTATATCTTGGATACAATAATAATCATAAGCAGTATCTCCTATACAATAATCTTCATAAATTCCAGATTCTCCTTCTACTTGAACAAATCCTGTTTCTAAAAAATTATTGGGTCCGTCTGAATCAGTACAAAAACCTATTACCTCTTTTCCACTTATTTTACCTAAAAATTCATTAATCCAATTAGCAGAAATAATAGATAATAACACAAAAAATAATATTAACAAGCAAGTTGATATAATTAAACTCTTTTTTATTTTATGTTTACTTTTTTCCATTTGATTTATGTTATTTTAAAATGAAAGTATGGAGTAAATTTTATTTACTCTTTTTCATTATTAAGAATAGGAAACAAGATTTTTAAATATTTTTAGTTTGGGTTTTTGTGGATTTTGGAGGATAACAAGTTTTTTATACTTCTTAATGATTATTTTTGCAGTTTAAAATGAAAAAAGATTTTATTGTTTTGATTGGAGTTTTAGTTTTAGTTTTAAGTCTAACATTTGTGTTGAGCTTAGAAAAACAAGTTCTTAAAGAAAAAAATGTTTATTTACAAGAAAAAGAAATTATTAAAGAAAATTCTTATGTTGAAGAAATTGATTTTAAAGAATTTAAAAATTTTATTGAAAACCAAGTATCTAATAGGGTATGGGTTGATTTATCTTATGCTCGGTTTAATGTTCATATAGACCAAGATTATTATAATTCTAATACACCTGACATTGATAATTTTTTTGATTTGTTTGAAGAAAGATTTGAAGTTTTAGAAATCACTACTGGTTGGAGTGCTGAAAAATTTTATAATAAAAAACTTGATATTTATGTTATTGAAACAACTGGATGTTATGGAGGGGGAGGAGATTTTGGAGATGTTTTACTTAGATTTTCTAACCCTTTATATAAATCTAATTGCTTAAAATCTGGTGGTCTTGGAGGATTAGGAAATAAATGGCCATATATGGGTGTTGCTATGCATGAAACAACTCATGCTATTAATCCTTTTGAAATATCTAACCGGCTTTGGTTAAGAGAGGGGTTTGGAAAATATAATGAGTACAATATTTTAAGTTTATATGGAGATATAAGCCAATCAACAGCAGATTTTTTGATATTTCAGGGAGATAGTGGTTATAATTGGGAGGATTATGTTAATAATGATTATCGTGATACTCATGTGGTTTGGAATGGAACTGATTGGGTTCCTGATTATAAAGAGATCCAGGAGAGTGAAGGATATGATATAACTGCCTGGATGTTTTCAATGTTGAGGGGTGATTATGGTTTAAATTGGCAGAATTTTTATGATTTAATGAGTAATAATTATGAGACTTTACAAAAAGCAGGAGAATTAGGAGACTATTATGTTGATATGTATATTATTGATTTATTTGGTCGTTCGCTTGGATTGAATTTTGGTGATATACAAGAAGTGTTTAGATATGATGGTCCTAGTGGACCTGGTTGGGGTGTTAGGCAGTGGGTGGATTTGGGTTGGTATGCTGATTTAGTTCCTAGTTTGAGTTCTTCAAGCATGGTTCCTTTATCTGATGGAACAGTTGAATTAACTGCTGTTGTTCATAATATTGGAGATGTTGATTTAGAAGATGTTTCTGTTAGGTTTTATAATGGAGAGATTATGATTGAACCAGAATATTTTATTGGTGTTTCTGGTAGAGGGGATTATATTATGGATGTGGCATTTGCTTGTGATAGTGGTTGTAATATAAGAATGGTTGTTGATGAAGATAATCTCAAGATAGAATCAAACAATTTAAACAATGAAGCTTTTTTTATTTCCCCTGTTTGGAATCAAAATAATAATAATAATTTTTGACTAAATTTTTTTACAAGGCTTGTTTTTTACTTCTATTGGGATTTCTTTTAGATTAATCTGAGATAATATTAAATTATCTTTTTTAATTTCAAGTAGTTTTGGTTTTTGAGGTATTGGTATTTTTAGATAAAAGTCTTGCCCAGTTGCATCAAATACCTCACCTGTTATATATTCTTTTCCTGATTCTTGAACATCTGTAAAAATATAGCTTGGATTAAATTTTTCATTTATTTTTTGATTATCTTCTGTGATTATTGTGTAGTCAAAATCTCCTGATCCTAAGCTGCTCATACACCCTTGTTCTATTTTTTTATCTTTTATAATTATTTTTCCATTTTCATATCTTGCATGAATAAGATAATACATTTGTTGTGAACAATCTGTTTCTGTGACAGCACTTCCTGTTATTCCTGAAGTTCTTTCTTGGATTACTTTTTCTATTTTGTCTAGAAAGATTTTAACATTAAAAATACCATATTTCTTTGAGGTAAGAGTTCTCATTATTCCATTTTCTATTGATCTGAAGTAATTTGCTTCAGAACACCCTTGATAACATCCATCTTTTATACCAAATTTATTACAATTGTCTACACAATTTTTTGCATTTTTTGGAAGAGGGGCTGGAACATATTCTTCTGCAAGGTTTACAAAAACATGTCCAAATTCATGGGCTAGGACAGTCAGGGTGTGTTTTGAATTAATACTCATAACATTCATATAAGCTGAACTTCTTATATTTGAGTTTGATTCTTGAATAACAGCTATAAAATCATTAGGGCAAGAAGCAGCTTTTTTAATCATTTCTTTATCATAACAAAGAAGGGCTTTTTCTTGATAAATTTCACATTCAGGAATATAAGAATCTATATAATAGAAATTAAAATTTTTTTGGTGGGTGTTAAATGGATCTATTGTTAATAAGAATTCAGAATATTTTTGTGCATCTGTTTTGTCTGAAAAAAATAAAATATTTACTGCATCATTTCCTTTGTAGTCTAATATTTTACATTCTTCTAATTCCGAAGGGTTAGGACTAGATAAAAAATTTAAAGAGAAATTAGAAAATACTATAAAAGAGACCATTATTATATTTAAAATAATTAGCACTAATATTTTTTTGTCCATTTTTAATTAAAGTTTCTTAAGTTTAAAAGGTTTATTTATATTTAGAAATAAATAAATACTCTTTTGTTTCTAAATTTTTATGATAAATGAAGATTTTATTATTGCTGATTTACATATTCATTCTAGGTTTTCAAGAGCTTGTAGTAAAAATATTACTTTTGAAAATCTTGTTAAATATGCAAGAATAAAAGGTCTTAATTTGCTTGGTACTGGAGATTTTACTCATCCTGAATGGTTTAAAGAAATAAAAGAAAAATTTATTGATAAGAAAAAAGGAATTTATTATTACAATGATTTTCCATTTCTTATCACTGGGGAAATAAGTTTAATGTATACTCAGGGTCATGGTCGTAGAGTTCATTTAGTGGTTTTGGTTCCTAATCTTGAAGTAGCTGAAAAAATTAATTCTTATTTAGATACAAAAGGAAGAAGAGATTATGATGGCAGGCCTATTTTTAAGATAAGTTGTGAAGAGTTTGTTAGAGAGATGAGAAGAATTTCAGAAAATATTGAGATAATTCCAGCTCATATTTGGACTCCTTGGTTTGGAATATTTGGTTCAAGGAGCGGTTTTGATAGTTTAAGGGAAGCATTTGGGGGTCAAGTTGAACATATTCATTCAATTGAGACTGGAATAAGTAGTGATCCTCCTATGAATTGGAAAATAAAAGAATTAGATGGTAAATCTATTGTTAGTTTTAGTGATAGTCATAGTTACTGGCCTTGGAGAATTGGAAGAGAATCAACTATTTTTAAAAAAACAGATTCTTATTCTGAGATAATTAGGCAAATCAGGGAAAATGATTTTATTGCAACTATTGAAACAGATCCTGGTTATGGAATTTATCATTATGATGGGCATAGGAATTGTAATTTTTCTTGTTCTCCATCTAAGACTAAAGAGCTAAATGGAATTTGTCCTGTTTGTAAAAGAAGTTTGACAATTGGAGTAGAATATAGGGTTGAAGAATTGACAGAAAAAAATAGGCAAGAAGATTTTAAACCAGAAGGTGCAAAACCTTATTACAAATTATTGCCTTTACATGAATTGATTTCTTTAGCAATAGGAAAAGGTATTGAGACTTCTGGGGTTTGGCAGATTTATAATCATTTAATTAAGGAATTTGAAAATGAATTTAATGTTTTATTAGATGTTAGTAAAGAAGATATGATGAAGATTGGGATTAATGATGAACTAATTGAATTAATTTTAAAGAATAGGGTTGGCAAAATAAAAGTAAAACCTGGTTATGATGGGCTTTATGGAAAAGCTATAATGGGTGAGAAGCAGGTTAAATTATCTTAGTTTACTTTGTAGAAGCTCAAATCCTTTGTTTGTTAAAATGTCTGTTAGTTCTTTTTGGGGGTTTTGAGCAGGCATGGTTCTTATCTCTACTTTTCTGACATATTTTTCACTACTTCTTCCTGCGTAATTGTAGGGGTGTTTAGCAGTTATAATAATTTCACTTGTAGAATTTTCTGTTGCTAATAAAAATTGAGAAAACTCGTCACTTCCCCAATTGTTAGTTTTAAGGTGTATACAAATCTTGATTAGGTCATTAATAATTCTATCTTCTTTATTATTTTTGTACACCTTTTTTGTTACTCCTGAGTTCATCTCCTCGTAAAAATCAGGCACAAATTTTTTTTGATAGGTTGTTTTATTAATAGCCATAATTTTCCTAGATCAATTTACTTTAAATTAATTATTGTTTTGAGAAACATCTTTTACCTTAACAAATTTATAATGAGCAGATTTTGTTTGTTTTTTGCATTTAGGACAAGTGTCTTTAAGAGTGTAAGTTGAGCAAGAAGGACATTTTTTGAGTTTCATTTTATTAGCCTTAAGCGTAATTTAAAGGAAGATTCATAAAAAAAATCTTGGTGTTTTTTATCACTTTAAATTCATAATATATTCCTTAAGTCTTGGGTGGAAAGAAGTTGTAAAAAGGGTTTCTAATTCTTCAGGGTCTGCCCATTTTAATTCTGTTATGTCTTCTCCTGCTTTTTCTTCTCCTTCAAATACTTCGCATAGGAAAAATACAGTCATTAAATCTTTTTGTTCAGGATAAACTTTAGAGAAGATTGTCCCAAGGTTTTTTATTCCATATCCTGTTTTATTTTTTATACTTTTTTTTAAGACTTTGTCTATATCCTCTCCGTGTAATAGTTTTCCTCCTGGGAAACACCAGGTTACTCCAGGAAGGTAAGAGTCATTGTTCTTTCTTCCTATTAGGATTTTCTTTTTTGCTGGATCAAATATTACACCTGCGTAGAATACTTTGAAATGGGTGTTTTTGTTTTCCATACAATTTAATCTGAAATTGGGTATTTAAAGTTTGTGTGTCATGAAAAAAACAACAAGAAAATTTTTGATTATTTTTTTACCTCTCCTTAATACTAAAAAACATATCTTTTTTTTTGGCTTTCTTTTCAATTTCTTTTAAGATTTCTCTTAATTGATTGTCTGCTTTTTTAGGGTCATTATCCTCTGTTTTTATAGTGTATTTTCCTGCTGAAAGATATTTTATCTTTGCATCTTTTATTTTTCCTAAAATTTCTTTGATTATTTTTAATCCATTTGATTTAGTGCTTGTTAGAGTTATCTCTTTTTTTACTATACATTTTTTTTGTTTTTGAACTAAAAGTATATCTAGTATCTTTTTAGAATTTTCTTTTCCAACTGTTTTTTCTAAGATTTGTGGGGATTCTTTTGCTTTTTCTAAGAAGTCATAAAGAGTTTCCTGTTTTATAATTTTTTCAATTATGGATTCGGCATTTTTTTCCAACACACTTTTTAAAACACTTTTATAACTTTTTTCTGATTTTTCTTGTTCTTTTATTTGTTTTTGTTCTTTTTGAGTAACTCTTCTTAGTGAAAGATCTATTCGGTCTCCTGAGATTCTTAAGACTTTACAAATTATTCTTTTTTTTGGAACAACATAATCTCTGAGATTACGTATTCTTCCAGGAGCAACCTCACTTAAAATTATACTTCCTTCTAAATCTTTTCCTGGTTGATGTATTTTGACAAATACAACTGTTCCAGCTATTCTTTCAACAGTGCATAAAACTATTGCTCCTACTTCTAATTCAGGTGTCATAAAATATCTAGAAATAATGAGGTTTTAAAGGTTACTTAAATCTAGAGGCTCTCTTTGGTTCCTGTTTTTAGCTATTTCTAAAGCTTTTTTTATTATTTCAATATTGGTCCCATCATATCTTATTGCATTTGGGTGGTGGAATTCTTTATTCCATGTTTGAGCTGGAATTATAACTAATCCTCTTGGTCTATTTTCTATCCATCTTTTTATGTAAGCTGGCCAATCATCAACTAATACTTTTCCATAAACTAATCCCTTATCTTGGGTAATTGTTAATATTTGTGCATCTGAAACATGTTTTCGTACCCATATAGATTTTTCAGTCCATGCATTTGGAGCATGTTTTGGAGCTTTTGTTAAAATTCCTATACTAAATCCTATTTCTCTTGCTACATTTAATATATCGAAACCTATTTTTAGTGGTTCAAGATTTTTCCACCAACCAGGTTGATTTACTATTATTCTTTTTCTATTTTTTAAATAAGGATTCTCTTCGTCTATAAAATCTTGAAATTCAGGATCGTTTGGGCTTTTTAGTAAATTATAATCTTTTTTCATCGCTTTGCTATAATCACATAAAGTGCTATCAAGATCAAATAAGGCAATGTTTTCTAGTTCTGACATTTTAATTATTTTGTAAAGAAAGTATTTAATAATTTGTATTAAATTTTTACTAATTCAATTTCTAAGTTCTTTTTTAAGAGGTCAATAAATTCTTTTTCATTTTTTCTAGAAATATTGCATCCTGCTGCTTGTTTGTGACCTCCAACTTCTCCACCTATTTCTTGTACAACAGAAGCTAAAACTTCTCTAACATTACGATCTGTGTTTCCAACACATCTAGAAGATATTTTTATTTTATCCCTGTAATAAGCTAAGGCCGTAATAATTGTTCCTTCTTCATAAAGTGAAGATTTAGAAAGAATACTTGTGAGAGTTCCTATTATAGTGTCTTTAATTGAATCTTTTGCATTTATTATCAGGAAGTTTTTTCCTTGTATTTTTTCTATTTTAGCTATTTGTTTAAGGCCAGATACAATATGTTGCCTGTATCTTACATACATTGCTTCTGCTTTTTTCTTTGCTTGTGGATTTTCCATTAAAAGTTGGATTGCTAAACCACTTTCCCCTAATCTTGAACAAGCATTAACCATTGCACTCAGTTCTCTTGCGTCTTCGAGTCTATTAAAAAGATTTATTAAAAAAATATCCCCAATTATTTGGTTATTTTTTGTTTTAGGATTTTTTAACATTATTGCAGTTACTAATTTTGACATTTCTTCTTGATTTAGTTCAATTAGACTTTGATATTTTCCATTTTTAGGTTTTAGCCCTATTTCCCTTAAAAATTCTCGGACTCCTTTTTGATTCCCTGTTACTTCTGGAATATAAGGGTTTGAACAATATTCTAGTGTTCTATTTAGAGGCCTAGTTGAAGGATAAATAAGAATTCCTCTTTTTCTTTTTATTTCCCCCTCTTCTAAAATTTTATTATTTAATTTGTCTATTTCTTTTTCTAACATATCTCCAATCATTCCTAAAATTCCTAATTTTGCTAGTTCTTTTGATGCAGGGTAAAGTTTTTTACAAAAAAGATAAGTAAGGCAAGATGCACTCATCTTTTGTTTTTTATCTAGTTCAGAACTTATTATGTTTATGTCCTTAGGTATTTCTTGGGTTATTTCATGATGATCAATAATAAAAACATTTTTTAGTCCAGATTCTACAATGGAATTTAGATTCCCGGAACCTAAATCTAAGAAAATAGTTATTTTGTTTTTTGGAAGATCATAGATAAATTGTTCTTCAAGGGACTTGACAATTTTTAAGGAAAATTTTTTATCTAGTTTTTTTAGGGTTTGGATCATAATTGTTGCAGAAGAAATACCGTCTGTATCAAAATGACTTATTACTTGAATTTCTTTGTCAGGATTTTCATTAAATTTTTGAACTAAATTATCTATTTGTTTTTCTAAATTAATTCCCTCTTTTTTCATTTTTAGTTAAAGATGTTGCAAATTTTATATTTGCTTTTTTATTTTAAAAATAAATTATTCTTTAAAATATTTCTTGAGCTTTCTTAATTGTGCAAAAATCCTATCTTTTTCTTTCTTAGCTCTTTTATCTTGTTTGTTTGTTTCTGAATGTTTTTTTATTCTTTCTAATTTAGTTTCTACATTTTTTAAATCTGGATTAATGTATGTATTGTTTTCTTTTAGAATTTTTGATATTTTTTTAGAATATTCTTTTGGATGTACTTCTTGTTTTTTGAGGTTTTCCCCTATTTTTTCAGCTGTTAGCCCTTTTTTAGCTAGTTCTATGACTTTTTTCTCAAATTCTGTTTGAGATATTTTTTCAGCTTTCTTTGTTTTTGGCTTTTTTTCTATTGTTCGAGATTCTGATTTTTTTGGCATCTTATTGAAAAAGGATTTGTGTTTTTAAAGGTTGCTGTTAAAAAACTATTTAAATCGTGCTTGACTGATCTTTTTATGGGAAAAACAATTGGGGTGGTGTCTTTAAAAGGGGGTGTTGGGAAAACTTCTGTTGTGTCTGCTTTAGGAGGGGCTATAGCAAATTTAGGTAGAAAAGCACTTTTAATTGATGGAAATTTTTCAGCTCCTAATTTGGGTTTGCATCTGGACATTATAAATCCTGAAAAAACAATCCATGATGTTTTAGGGGGAACAATTCATATGAAAGATTCTATTCATGAAATTGGGGAGTTGCTCCATCTTATTCCTGCTTCTGTTTCACATAAATCAGAGATTAATCCTTTTAAGTTAAAAGATAAGGTTAAGAGTGTGAAAAAAAATTACGATGCTATTATTTTAGATTCTTCACCTTCTTTAAATCAAGAAACTCTTGCAGTAATGCTAGCTTCTGATTATATTTTAGTTGTCACAACTCCCGATTACCCCACTTTAAGTATGACTCTAAAAGCAATAAGTTTAGCTAGGCAAAGGGGCACCCCTATTGCAGGTCTTGTTTTGAATAAAGTTTATAATAAGAATTTTGAATTATCTTTAGATGATCTTGAAAAAACCTCAGAGGTTTCTGTTATGGCTGTTATTCCTCATGATGTTAATGCTTTGAGAGCTGTGTCTGAAGCAACACCTTTTACATTCTATAAACCAAATTCTAAAGGAGGTAAGGAGTATAGAAAACTTGCATCAACCTTAATTGGAGAAAAAGAAAAACCAGTTAAGCTGAAAAGATTTTTTAGATGGGTAAGCCCCAATAGGCCAGAAATTAACAGGGAAATTTTTTATGACAGGGTTTTTAAATAGCCCCGCCCGTATCGCAGACGTTTATTTATAAATAAAACTCGGAGAATGTATGTTAAATGTTAAACAATTTCATAATCCAAATCTTTATATTTGCATGTTTTTTCTCTTTTTTATGGTTAAGAGACCTCTTGTTTATGGTTTATCTTTATTGTTGTCATATGTTCCTTTGGCTTCTAGTGTTCAGGCTAATGATGATTCAAAGCCAGATTCATTGTTGGAACAAAAGGTGGATGAATCCCTAAAACCAATAACTCTTGTTGAATTCTTAATGTTGGATCAAGCGAATAAAATGATTGAGTTTTATAATGAGATGCCTGATGAACTATATGTATCACAATCTTCTTTGGATGATACTACTTATGCAGACTTTTCTGTTCAACCTATTTGTTTGGAATATGTGGGTTTGGAGAAGCTTAGAGAAGCACACAAGGAACCTATTCGATTAGAGGGATATCAAAGTGAAAATCTTCAACGGGACGCACATGAGTTATTCATGGTAGCATATAAGAATTTCGTTAGTAATGTTTTGGATTCATTAAGGACTGATGATAAGGCAATTGATTTTAATATTATAAATTTTGAAGGGGAGGATATAACTTTTATTAGCAATTATCGAACTGTGATCTCCCGACCAAACTAGTCCTTTCACGACTTTTTAGTAATAATTATATATGCTTGTTTTTTCTCAGGTGCTAAATATGGATTACTCAAAACGAACAGAAGCATACTTTGCAGAATCAGGTAAATACAAACCGCTGTCTTTAGAGGAAGAGCAAACACTAGCTAGACTCATAATGCAAGGTGATGAAAAAGCCAGAGATAAGCTGGTAAGGCACAATTTGAGCTTTGCAAATTCTGTAGCAATCAATACTGCTAGACAAAGAAACGCTGAATCACATATAGATGACCTAGTTCAAGAAGCAGGTCAAGGAATGTTTGAAGCCGCAAAAAGGTTCGAGCCAAGAGGATACAAATTCATCAGTTATGCTGTGTGGTGGGTTAACAGACGTGTTAACGCATATCTTTCTGAGAATAAACTGATAAGAAAACCTTCAAGCCAAAACAAGGCTGCTTCCGAAATATTCCAAGCAAAAGACCATCTTGAAAAAAATCTTCAAAGAACCCCTAATTCTGATGAAATCGCAGACTACCTTGCCACTCAAAACGAAAAGGAATACACATCTGCCCAAATTGATGCAGTTTTAGAATTGTATCGTACAACTTCAGCATTGTCCATGGATGCAGAATACTCTGATGATGACAGAACATTAATAGAGACAATTGAAGACGTTGGTGCAGAGTCCGTAGAAACATTAACTCATAATAAGAATAGAAAACAATTACTTGACAAAGTTATTAACAATATTCTTCCGAAGGTTGAACGGGAAATAATTGAACTACACTACTGGCAAAACTTATCACTATCAGAAATCGCAGAACAACTTAAGCTCCCAAGAGAACAAGTAAGACAAAAAAAAGACTTAGCACAAAGAAGAATCAAAGCAAGTTTAAGCCACGAAGAAAGGCAAAAACTAAACTCATACATCTAGTAAATATATTTTGTTACTTCCTTAACACACAACATAATTAAAAATTCTCAAGACTGCCATAATACAAATACAAATCTCGGAGTATGTTCGTGTTTTGTTAAACGAAATGAAGAAAAAAATGCAGTGACACCATTTGAAAGCTCTGTGATGTCACGCATTGGTGTATAGCCCCGCCCGGATTCGAACCGGGGTCTTATGCTCCAAAGGCATAAATCCATAGTCCTTTATGTATTTTTTATAACACAATAAAGTTTGACCGCTAGACTACGGGGCTCTGAAAATCAGAGTGTATTTTTCTTTTTAAAGTTTTGTTAATGTTTCTTATATCTACCTCTTTTTTCTACTGCTTTTAAACGTTCTAGAATTTTTTTAGATTCATTTGAAGTTTTATAACCTGATTCAACAGCTTTCCAAAGTTGTTTATAGTGTTTGTAGTGCTTTGCTTCTAGTGCTTGTTTTAAAAGATGAAGATCTACTGCTTTGTCTTCAATTTTATGAGAAATGTATCCAAGGCCAAAGTCAATAAAGAAGATTTTGTCTTTAACTAAAATCATATTACTTGTTGTGAGATCTCCATGAATTATGTTATGGTCATGAAGTTTTGCAATGTCTTTTCCAATTTGTTTACATACTTGGAGTTTGTTTTTTAATTTGTCTAAATGATCTGAGAGTTTTTTACCGTCGATAAATGGTATATGGATCATTCTTCCTTGTCCAGGATCTGCAAGAGGAATTGGACAGTTAATTATTTTAGAAGCTTTTACTAAAAGTTTATTTTCTGATTTTGTTCTTTTTTGTCTTATTTTTAGATCAAGTTCAGGAAGCCTATATTTTTTTAGAATTCTATCTTTTACTATTTTATTTCTGATTTTTATTATGTTTGCTTCTGCACCTTGAGCTATGACTTTAGTCATGATTATTTTAAATTAGTAAGATTTAAAAGAGTTGGGTTTTAAGGATTTTTATGGTAGAAGAATTACTTTATACAGGAGACTTTAATTATGTAATTGATCATGAAAATGATGGAAATGGGCATTTAAAGTGTTCTAATTATTTTGATTATACTGAAATAGCTAGACATGATTGGCTTGATATATTTGGTTGGAGTGATGAAGAATTTAATGAGAGGGGAGTAGCTCAAAATAGAATACGTTGGGAAAATCCTGCTCCAGAGCATTGTTTACCAGTATCTAAAGGAGATAATATTAAAGTTAATATTGGGGTTGTGTTACAAGGTAGTAGAAAGTTTAATATGATTTTTAGATATTATAATTCAAAAGATAAATTGGTTTTTAATACAGGAAGTACTAATTGTTTTGGGGGTGTTAATTCTTCTAATACTGGAAAATTAACTAATATAATAAGGATTCCTGATTTTTTCTTAAAAAAATTAAGAGCTAGTAGGGATAAAGGTTAGTTATTAAAACATTAATTTTTTGCATTAAGAATGATTTTTAAGGTATTTTTTAGATTTTAAATATTTATAAATTTCTTTTAATAATTCTGAATCTCCTGGATTCATTTTTAGATTAAAACTTTTTTCAATATCAATTACTATTGCTTTTCCTTCATGAATTTTTAGATTATTTAATTCAGGTATTTTTGCTAAATATGTTGATCTTTTTATTTTTTTATCCCATTCTTTCACATAATTATTAAATTGTTTAAAAAATTCTAAGTTTTCTAAATCATCTGTGTTTATTTCTAACTCTTCTTTTAATTCTCTTTTTAGTGCATCTTCTGGAGTTTCATTATTTTCTATATGTCCTCCAAAAAAACCATATTCTTCTCCATGTTTGGATATTTTTCTTCTATCTTGAAAAAGGATTTTTCCTTGTTCATCATAAGGGAGAATTATAGCAACATTACTTATTTTCATTTTAAAACTTCAATTTTTTACCTTTCATAAATTTCTTTGCCATTTTCATCATTTGTTTTTGGCTCATGCCTTTTTCAGGGTCAAATTCTGTTTGACTTTTTATCATTTCATTAAGCATATCATATTGTTTGATTAAAGACCTAATATCAGAATTAGCTACCCCAGCTCCTTTTGCTATTCTGTTTATTCTAGAATTTCCTGTTTTTGAATCTTTTAGAAGGTCTGGATTTTCTTTTTCTTGTTTAGTCATTGATTTTAAAATATGTTCCCATTTTGCTATTTTAGTTTCTTGATTTTCAAGTGCATTTTCTGGAATTTTTGCATTTCCTAATCCGGGAACCATTGATTTAATTTTATCAAAACCACCTAGAGAATTCATTGATTTTACTTGCTCAATAACATCTTGTAGAGAGAGTTTTCCTGACTCAAGGGCTTTTTGCATTTTTTCTTGTTCATCTTTTCCTGTTGCTGATTTTATTTTTTCTATTAAGGATTCTAAATCTCCCATTCCTAGAAGTCTAGATAAAAATCTTTCTGGGTTAAATTCTTCAATATCATTTATTTTTTCTCCTGTTCCAATAAAATAAACTGATGCTTGTGTTTCTGCACAAGCTGTTAAAGCCCCTCCTGCTTTTGCAGTTGAATCCATTCTTGTGATTATAACTCCTGAAATATTTATAACATCTTTAAACTCTTTAGCTTGTTTTTTTGCTGCTTGTCCAATATCTGCAGGCATGACTAAAATAGATTCTGTGGGTTTAATTTCAGAAGAGAGTGATTTAATTTCATTTAAAAGTTCTTTGTCTAGCATGTGTCTTCCTGCTGTGTCAACAAGAATTAAATTGTATTTTTCTAGTTCTTTTTTATTGTTTTCCCAGATTTTTAAAGCATCTTTTTCTTCTAAATCAATAAAATAATTTAGTTTGTTTTTTTCAGCTAGTTGCTTTAGTTGTTCAGAAGCAGCTGGTCTGTGAACATCAAGACCTACTAAAGCTACTTTATTACCTCTTTTTGCAAAATAATTTCCAAGTTTAGCTATTGTTGTTGTTTTCCCTACCCCATATAATCCTAAGAAGAGGATTATATTTTTTTCTTTTTTAAGTTTTAGAGGTTTATATTCTCCCAGAATATTTATTAATTTATCATGAAGGAGTTTGATAATATGTTCTTTTTTTTCAATTTCTTTAATTCTTTCATCAAGAGCTGTTTTTTTTATTTTATCAGTTAATTCTTTGACCAAGAGGGTATTAATATCTGCTTCTATTAGAGCTCTTTGCAAATCTCTGATTATAGTATCCACTAGATTTTTGTCTAAAAAAATAGCATTTGCTATTTTATCTGTTGCTTTTTTAATTACTTGGCCTAGACGTTCTAACATATGAAAATAACCTCGCGGTTTTTTTTGATTTTTCCTTTTGTTGCAGAGGACGATTTTTTAAAATGCCTCTGATGAAAACTGTACAATAGAAAGAGTAAATTGAGAGTTATTAAGTTTTTGGGTTTGAAGAAAGTTTTTTAAATGAATTTGTTATTGTTTTTTTATGGTATTAGATACTTACGATATGTTTACTCAGCAACAAAAGGTGGTTTATAGGTTGGCTAGAGGATTTAATCTGATAAATACATCTGAAAATTTAGCTAGTATAGATGACATTGATATTAAAAGATATAGAGAAGGTAAAGTTACTGCAAAAGAAAAAAGAGTTATGGAAGAGGCATTAACTATTGCAGCTTCTTGTCAGAGATCTTTAATTCCTAAGCTTTTTTAATTCTACAATCCTAATTCTTTGATAAATTTGTTTTTGTTAAATACAATTATATCCTTATATTCTTGACCTGTACCAAGATAAAGAATGGGTTTTTTAGTGACATAACCTACACTTAGAGCTGTTCCACCTTTTTCATCTGTATCTGCCTTAGTTAGAATTATTCCATCAATTCCAAGTTCCCAATCAAAAGTTTTTACTTGTTCTATTGCATCATTTCCTGTTATTGCTTCCCCCACAAATATTTTAAGATCAGGTTTGCATATTCTTGATATTTTTTCTATTTCCTTTAATAAATTTTTAGAAGTGTGTATTCTTCCTGCTGTGTCAATCAAAACACAATTAATAAAATTCTTTTTTGCATATTTAATTGCATCAAATCCTACTGATGCTGGATCAGACCCATATTTATTAGCAATGACTTTTATTCCTAGTTTATCTCCATGTTTTTTTAATTGCTCAATTGAAGCAGCTCTAAAAGTGTCTGAAGCAGATAAAACACAGGAGATATTGTTTTTTTTAAGGTAATCTGCAATTTTTGCAACTGTTGTTGTTTTTCCTGTTCCATTTATTCCACAGAATAAAATAACATAAGGATCTTTTGATTGGTCATAATATTTTTCTTTTATTTTTTCAACAACATCAAAAGGATCAATTAGTATTTCTTTGATGATCTCTTTGAAAACATCTGTAATTTCCGACTCAACTTCTTTTTTTAGAAATTCTTTTCCAATTATTTGGTCTTTTAAATTTTGGATTATTTTTTCAGCAACTTCTAAAGCAACATTGTTTTCTAGAAGAAGCATTTCTAGTTCTTCTTTGTATATTTCAAATTCTTTTTCTGAAATTTTTAGTTTAAATGGAGGGATAATTTTTGCAAAAAAACCTTGTTTTTCAGGTTCCTTTTTTTCTTGTTCTTTAGTTTTCTTTATTTTTTCTTGTAGTTTTTCTAAATCTGGTTCAAATTTCTGAGTTCCTGGTTTAAATTTAGTAGGAATTTGTATTTCTCTTCCTGGTTTTTTTGATTCTTTTGTAATAACTTCTTTTTCTGGAATTTCCTTTATTTCTTTTTTTTCTGAAATCTTTTTTGTCCAGTTTCTTAGTTTTTCTTTTAGTTTTGAAAACATATCATTGTTAATCATGTGATATTTATAAAGATGTTTTTTTTAATTATCTAAATTTTTATAAAGATAGGATTTTACCTAAATATATGAAAGGTATGTTAGTGATTATTGATGGGATGGGGGATCTTCCTAATAAGCAGATAGGGGGAATGACTCCTTTAGAAGCAGCAGAGATGCTTAATTTAGATTTTTTAGCCACTAGAGGTGAGATGGGTTATATGTTTCCTGTTAAACCTGGGTTTATTCCTGAGTCAGACGAAGCAATTGTATCTATTTTTGGTAATAGTTTAATGTCAAGTACTCGTGGGCAACTAGAAGCAGCTAGTACTGATCTTAAAATTGTCAGAGGGGATTTAGCTTTAAGAGTTAATTTTGCTACAATTGATTCTTTAAAAAAAGGAAATATAATAGATAGAAGAGCAGGAAGAACACTAACAACTACTGAAGCAGAATTTTTGGCTAAGGATTTGAATAATAAACTTAAACTTCCTGTGAAATTTATTTTTGAACCGACAGTTCAGCATAGAGGTGTTTTAATTTTTAGAGGGGGTTTTTCAGATAATGTTTCTGGAAATGATGCAACTTATTCTCAAGGAAAGTCAAATGACTTAAATAAAATAAGGGTTTGTAAACCACTTGATGACGAGGAAAATTCCCAGTACACTGTAAATATCTTAAATGAATTTATAGAAAAATCACATGAAATTTTAAATAAACACCCTATTAATCTTAATAGGAAAAAAAGGGGTTTATTGCCTGCAAATTATCTTTTTTTAAGAAGTCCTGGAGCTGAAATTCCTAAATTAAGACAATATAGTAAATGGATTTCCCCAAGTTATATGCCTTTGGAAATTGGATTTTCAAAATTAAGTGGAATGAAGGTGGTTGGGTTTGAGTACCCCAAATTAAAAAATTTAGATGCTTATGGAAATCTTTGGGATGGCTTAAAAAAAGAATGTAAATTTTGTATAAAAACAATTAAAAAATACTATAAGAAGTATGATTATGCTTATATCCATATAAAAGAAACAGATCTTCCAGGACATGATAATAAACCTATTGAGAAGAAAGAGATGTTGGAATATATAGATAAAACCTTTTTTAAATTTTTAAGAGGGTTTGTTCCTCAAAATAAAATTAAGGTGGTTGTTACTGCAGATCATTCTACTCCATGTAAACTTAAAAATCATTCTGCAGATCCTGTTCCTGTTTTGTTTTATAATGATTCTATTCCAAAAAAGAACCCTTTTTTCTCTGCAATTTCAAGAATAAATGAAAAAATTCATTTTAGAGAGAATAAAGAGCAACAGCATAAGGGAGTAAAATTTTGTGAAAAAAATGCTAGAAAAGGTAGTTTGGGAAGCATGATGGGGAATGAGCTATTGGAAAGAGTTGGGTTTGATAAATGAGATGAGTAGAGAAATGAACAAAGACGTTAAATTATATATTGCTAGAGATCCTTGTAATAGAGATTTGTTAATTAAGATTCTTAAGGGAGTTGGATTAGATGTAGGTGTGATTGAAAGTGCTAGCAGATTAGCTGTAGTGGAATATAATAACAGATTTTATGAGGGCAATAGGAAGATAATAAATCATTTTGACCCTTTAGCTAAACATTATTTTTAAAATGATAGAAGGGTAATTAAGGGTTGGTTTTGAAACAGAAGCATACAAGGAGATAAAAAAAGAAATTGATTGTAGGGGATGGAATCTCGAGTTTTTAGATTCTGGCTCCCACATACCTTCTTTTATTTTGTATGAGGTTGGAAAAAATATCTATTGTATTGGTAAGATATTTTAGAAGGTATTGAAGCAAGAATTAAAGTTTATTCTGTTTTTGTGAATCTTAGAAATTGATATTTTAAATGATAGCAATCATTAAAAACTTCTGATTTATTGAGCTTTTATGATAACCTATAATGATATTTATGAAGCTGCTAGAAAAGAAAGATATTCCGAGCAATTGCAGAAATTACCTAAAAGTTTTGTTGGAGATGTTGCTGATTATTTGAAGGAGAAAAAACAAGTTTCATTAAAAGAAGATGATGTTTTTTCTGATTTGATTCTTAAGACAAAAAAACAACTTGGAAATGCTGTTACTTTGTTTAAAGAGCTTATGTTGAGGAGAAGAAAAAAGATTTTAACTTTAGTTTTAATTGCTGCTGAGACAGGGATTTCAAAGCAAGATTTTGAAAATATGCTTGATTTTGAGAAAAAATTATTTGAAGAGTTTATGAAATCTATAGATATTTCTGATAAAGAGCTGAGTAATCTTTTGAGTGATAGAAAAAAAGAAATACAAAAAAATGAATTATTACTTTTTAAGACAGATGTAGAGGAATTTGTTGGGTTAGAGGGGGAGAAGATGGGTCCTTATGAAAAAGGGCAGATAGTTAATATTTCTAATGAAATAGCCAAAATTCTTGTTGATGATGAAAAAGCTGAATTAGTCAGTGAATAAAATTTAAAAAGGGAGTTTTTTAACAATTGTATATGGATTTTGAATTTGATGAAGAAATAAATGAAAAACAAAAAAAAAGGCTCGAAAAAATAGCTAAAAATTATAATGGGGGTGGAAAATTTCATACTAAAGCATTATGGTTTTTGCCAGCAGTTTTAGTTGGAGGGGCTGTTCCTAAAAAATATCAATTGTGGTTTTTAGACAGATTGGGTTGGGAAAATAAAGATCCTGCTATTTTAACAAAACTTAATATTCCCCTTGGATTAGGGATGTCTTTAGTTTATTATTATGGGAGTGAAGCAGCATTAAATGGGCTTTCACAGGTTATTACTTCAGGAGTTGCTGATGTTTTAAATATAACAGCTAAGGCAGTTATCCAAGGATACGGAATTTATAATGCTGGTCAGAGTTTGTTTAGGGCAGGTTATGTTGCAAAAACAAAACAACCAATAATGTCTTTTTCTCTTGAAGGGTTATTACTTTCTGTGGGTTTTTCTACTGGAGGAAAAATAAAAGATAAATTTATTAATCCTTAGTTTTTGTTGTTAATATGAATAAAATAAGCAGGACAATTACAGGATTAGTTATGATTGTTCTAGGAATATTTTTGATTGTAATTGCTATTTTAAAAGCAATTTTTATTTTAATTTATGGGATTCCTATTTTAATTATAGGTTTTTTTATATTTTTTAATACTAAAGAAGATCATATTGAATTAATTAAACATTCTGGGAGGAAATAAAATGGCACAATTGATTGTAACAACAGGGAATGAAGTTCCAGGTAAAAAAATAGTTGAAGTTATTGGTATTGTTAAGGGAAGTACTGTTAGGGCTAGAAATATTGGAAGAGATATTGGTGCTGGTCTTAAGAATCTGGTTGGGGGGGAAATAAAAACTTACACAGATATGGCAAATGATGCTAGGGACGAAGCATTTAATAGAATGGCTAATCAGGCAATAGAAATTGGCGCAAGTGCAGTTATTGGAATGAGGTTTGCAACTTCAATGATAATGCAAGGAGCTTCTGAAATGGTTGCTTATGGTACTGCAGTGAAATTGAAGTGATCTGAATTTATTCAAACGAGTTTACGAGCATATGAAAATCTTTGATTTGATTATAGTGTTGTTGTTAAAGTAAAATAGTAAAAAAAAATGACAGAAGATAAGTGTATTTTTCCAAGATGTCCAAAATGTGAAAAAGGTTATTTGCTTCCTTTTTCATATAAAGAAGATGTTTTTGAAAAATGGAAATGTTCAAATTCTGAGTGTAATTTTGTCGTACAAAAAAGATAGAATCAAAAACACTTCATGTTTCCTTCTCAAGTTCAGTAAAAAGTAAGATGTTTTTGAAAAATGGAAATGTTCTGAAGGGAGGCATACTATTCAGAAGAGATAATTATTTATATCTGTCTTCTGGATTTTTAGGTTTTTTTATTCCTACTTTTTCTCCATAAGGACCAAAAGAAAAATCACAATTATATCCAAAACCTATTTGGTATGTTGGTGGAACTTCTCCCGCTTCTTCAAATAAGTTTTGAACTAGTTTAGAAATTCTTTTGTTTTTTTCTTCTGAAGTTTCTTTCATTTTCATAAAAAGTTAATCATGAACTCAAATCAAAGATTTGGTTTCATTCTTTGAAAATTTTAATTTTCAAAGCCTGTGGAGGGATTTAAACCCCCGACCTACTGCTTTCCTATGCAAGAGCGTAGGAATAAGATTCATGATCTTGCTTACAGGGCAGCCGCTCTATCACTGAGCTACACAGGCTTATAATTTATTTAGAAGAAAATGCTTTAAAAAGCTTTTTTTATTCTTTTTTATCAATCACTTTCAGAATTCTTATTTCACATAAGGAAAGAGGATATATTTTTTTGAGTTTAATGCTTAAAGATTTTTGAAGTTGGTTTTTTAAAATTTCTTGAAAAATATCTTCTGAGTTTTTATTTTTGATGTATTCAATAATTTCTTCTCTTGCTTTTTCTCTAAGTGCTTTTCTAACTGCTCTTGATACTTTTCTTCTAGTTATTAAAAAAGGTTTAATTTTTAATTCAGTATTTTTACATTTAGCTGAAAAGGAATCTTCTACGTAGTTTGTTCCTTTTCTCATCATTCTTTTTAAAAAATAAGGTAATAATTTTATTTGTCTTGGAATGCTTGTTGTTTTTTCTTCTGTGGTTTTAACTTTTAATTGCATTAACATACTTTTTCCTCTTAAAATACGGGTTAGATCATAAGTTATTAATTTTCCTTCTAATTCTTTTAATTCATATGCTTGAAGTTGAGTTGTTTTGTTTACTATTGGAATTTCAACATCAAAAAATTTCTTTTTCTTTTTTGCTAAGACCATTTTATTCTTGTAAGATTTTTCCTGTTCGTTTATTTCTTCTTGACGTTCTATATTTGGATTTCCCACATACAGAACAAGTATACATTATATTTGTTTTTTTAGTTGTTTTGGCTTTTCTTTTATTTTTTGTAATTGGGGGTTTTGATCCCCATTTTCCTTTGTTTCCTATTCCTTTTCCAAGTCCTCTTTTTTTAGCTCTGGATATACTTCCACGGGTTAAAGTTCCTCTTTGAAAACCTGTTCCTACTAATTTGATTTTTTGTTCTGTTTTCTTTTTACAATATGGACAAAAACGATTTGTTTTTTTTGGTAGCTTCATGAGAATGAAAGAAAATTTGAGTTTTTAAAGTTTGTTGATAGGGTGATTCTACCCAGGATTGGGCTCATAGTTATCTGATGTTCAATCTGAATTTCAAAATCAAAGATTTTGAAACGACAAATCAAGGTTCTATCTATATGGTCCTGCCCAGGATCGAACTGGGATCTCATCCATTTTGAGATACATTCCAAAGTTTTTTGCAAAGATTGCATTCTCGTCAAGGATGTGTCTTAACCACTGGACTACAGGACCTTATTTTTAAAAATTTCCCGAAATATTTAAATATACTGCTTTATAATCTTATTTATGAGAAGCATGGCAAAGATGATTATTTTTGTAGTGTATTTGTTCTTTGGAATTTATTTTATTAATTATCCTTTTGAGATTGTTAAAATTCCAGCTTTTATTTCAACAATGGAATCTTGGCTTTTGTTTATTGGGGGAATTTTGATAATTATTGGGGGAATAAATTTCTTTAGAGCCAGTAGAGGTTATTAATTTCTTTTACAAAAAGATTTATATATGTTTCTTACTTAGTATTACTTAATATACTAAATATATTTTGTATTATGAAATATATTTAATAAGATAAAGTAAGAGGGAGTAATATTAATGAAAGAAAGAGTATCTGCAACAATAGATAGTTCAACTATGAATCTAATCAAAATTCTGTTAAAAAAAGGAACATACAGAAATAAATCTCATGTTATTGAAGAAGCAATTAAATTATTAGAGGAAAAGAATGAAAAATAAATTTGGCCAGGCAACTGTTTTTATTATAATTGCAGTTCTTATAGTAGGTATTATTGCAATTTATTATACTACTAAAAATGGAGTTAGTGTCACAGGCGTTCCTGCAAATATAGAACCTATTTATTCTAGTTTTTTATCTTGTTTAGAAAATGAAGTGGGAGTGGGTATTAGTATTTTAGAGAGTCAGGGAGGTTATATTGAATTACCTGATTTTGAGCCAGGTTCAACATATATGCCCTTTTCATCTCAACTGGATTTTTTAGGAAACCCAATTCCTTATTGGTATTATGTATCTGCAAATAATATTCAAAAAGAACAGGTACCTACTTTACAAGAAATGCAATTTCAATTAGGGAATTTTCTTGAGGACAGGGCAAGAAATTGTAGATTCGAAGAATATTATAATGCTGGTTTTGAGATTACTCAAGGAGAAGCAAAAGCAATAGTTTCTATTAAAAATAATGAAGTTGATGTTAGTTTTAATATGGAGTTTAATGTTGTTAAAGGAGAAGATACAGCTGTTTTCAGAGACCATAAAATTGTTGTTGCTTCAAGGTTGGGCAAACTTTATGATTCAGCAATAGAAGTTTATAATAAAGAACAAGAGGAATTATTTTTAGAAGGTTATGGAGTTGATATATTAAGAAGTTATGCTCCTGTTGATGGTGTTGAATTAACATGTAGTCCTATGGTTTGGAATGCTGATGAAGTCTTTGATGAACTTGAAAATGCTATTGAAACAAATACTCTTGCTTTAAAAACAGGAAAAAACAATGATTATTTTGCAGTGGATTTAAATATTGAATCTGGTGTTGATGTGCGTTTTCTTAATTTTAAACAATGGCCTCATGGTTTTGAAGTTGCACCAAGTGAAGGGCCTGTTTTAATTTCAAATCCTATTGGAAATCAGCCTGGAATTGGAATCTTAGGTTTTTGTTATGTGCCTTATCATTTTGTTTATAATGTGAGATATCCTGTTTTAATTCAGGTTTCAGAAGCAGATGAGGTTTTCCAGTTTCCTGTTGCAATTGTTTTACAAGGAAATGTTCCAAGACAGGCATTAGATGTTAGTTCTATTGAGTTAGGTATTCCTGATTTTTGCAAGAACAAAAATACACTTATTGAAGTAGGGGTTTATGATACTAATTTAAGACCTGTTGATGCTGATATTTCTTATGAGTGTTTAGGCACAAGATGTAATATTGGAAAAACTTCTTCAGGTTACTTAGAAACAAATTTTCCACAGTGTGCTAATGGGGTTGTTACAGCAAAAGCACAAGGATTTAAAGATGCAAAACAAATTTTTTCTACAATTCAAGAGGGGGGTGTGGATATTATTTTAGATAAAATTTATGGATTAGAAATTGATTTGAAATTAGATGGAAAGAGTTATGATAAAGAAGCAATCATTAGTTTTATTAGTGATGATAATTCAAAAACAATTGTTTATCCTGATACTAAAATAGTAGAATTAAGTGAAGGCCAATATGAAGTTAGTGTTTATGTTTATAAAACTTCTAGTTTGAAAATACCTTCTACAACTCAAGAGCAGTGTGTAGAAGTTCCTAGGTCTGGTTTAGGAGGTTTGTTTGGATTAACACAACAAAATTGTTTTGATATTGAAATTCCTTCGCAAGATGTTTCAAATGCTCTTGCAGGAGGAGGAAAACAAAATTATTATCTTTTAGAATCTGAGCTTAGAAATTCAAATATTGTAGAAATAAATGCAGATAGTTTAACAACCCCAAAAACTCTTGAAGAATTACAGAATAATTATTTTTTATTTGATGGTAAAGGGCTTGACATAGTATTTAAATAAAATGAAAAAAGTAAATAAAAACAAAAAAATTAGAATATTTTTAGTATTTGGAATTTTGATTGTATTTTTTATGTGTTTTATTTCAGCTGAATATATTCGTTCAGGTGTGCAATATATGTCTCCTGGAACTAATTTGGGAGGAGGAAGTTCTGCACAGACAATGTGTGGTGATGTAGGGCAAGATTTTATTATTCAAATAGCTCCTTTTGGTTGCTCACCTGCTGTTGTCAGAAGTGATTTACTTGAGGAGCAAAATGTTCCTGTATTTTGTCAGTTAGCTGCTACTAAAATAAATCCTTTAATAGATGTTGAGGCAATTGATAGTATTTCTTTTTCAGGACAATATCCTAAAGAAGTTTCTGGAATAGGTTTTCAACCTGCACAAGCTGCCTTAGGAGAATTAGGGGGAAAATTAAATTCACCTGTTTTAAATAATATTGGTTATGCTGTCATAGTGTTAAAACAACAAAAAAATGCTTCTGCAATGCCTGATTATGTTGAAGGAACTTTAACAGCAGATATAAAATATGATATTCAAAATGCTTTTGGAATAGGAAAAGCAAGTTTTTATCTTCCTTTATTAAATGATGACAAGTGGGAAGAAAGTAAAAAGCAGTATGGTTTTTGGAATGGAAAAGCTTATCTTAAAGTAGATAGGATTGGGGAAAATGAGGCAACAGTTTCTCTTTATGATGGTGTGAGAAAAATTTCAGGAGTAAATCTTGAAAAAGGAAAAAGTTCTGACACTATTTATATTCCTGGATTTGATTGTCTTGCTGGTTTAAAATTAAGATTAGAGGGGTTAGTAAATCCTGCTACAAGAGCGAAGTTTAATGTTAATGGAGATATTGTTGAAGTTGCAAAAGGAGATACTTTTTTAGATAATAAGTGCAGTATTTTAAATATTGATAAAAAAGGACTTTATAAAAAAGTTGATTTAAGATGTGATACAGATGAAAAAAGAGGAAATAGTTTTAGTTTAATTATTAGTCCTAAAGTTAAGTTAAATATTAATGGTGAGGAAGGAGAATATGAACTTGGAGATAAATTACCTTATGGAGAAAGAGAAAAAAATGTTTATATAGGTTATATTGGAACAAGTAAAAATTCTGAAAAAGAAAATGATATTTATGTTAGATTTTTGCAAGCCCCTCCTGAAACAGGGGATAAATTAAGTAATGCTGATTTATCTGATATTGCTAAATATGATAGTTTCTTTAAAGTAGAAAAAGGGTCTGTTGTGAAAAGAGCTAGTGTAGGAATAATAAAATATTTTGCTGAGAGTATAGCTATGGATTGGAATTATTTGGTTGATGGGGAGTATTATAAAGTACTTTCTTTTGGAAATGAGAAAGATATTTTTGGAAAACAAATTGAAATACTTGGTTTTGCAGGTCCTCAAAATGCAGAGCTTAAAGATGCAGAAGGAAATTATGTAAGTGCAGAAAAAGATTATGATGAAATTCTTAGAAAATAATCAAATGAAATTAATGAAGGTGAGGAAGAGTTTGGAGAATCAACTCTTTATAATAAAATACTTTTAGCAAAAGCCACAGAACAAAAAAGAACAATGGTTGAGTTATGTGATGAGTTTAAAGAAAGTTATTCAAATTCAAAAAAAGATGTGGGTTTTTGCGAAGGTTATAGGTTGTCTAGTTCTGAAATTTCAATTAGGGACATTGTTATTAATTCAAGACTTAAGACTATTTCTTTTGAAGGAGTTTATGAACCTAATATTGATGATTATAGTGTTAAATTAAGAATAAATAAGGAGGATGTGGATTTAGGATTAAATGATGTTTTTTATATGGGTGATTTTGGAACAGGAGTAGGAAGTGAAGGAGGAAATTGGAAAATAGATAGGGGTCCTGATGAGATAAAAACTATTCTTAAAAAAACTTCTGGTTATTCTGATTGCATAAAATATATTGATGATGTTTCTGCAGCTGGTAAAAAATATGAAATTGATCCTTTATTGTTGTTTGCTTTAATGAAACATGAGAGTAATTGTAATTCTGATGCTTCAAATACTAATAAAGATAAAAAAGGAAATCCTATCTCTCTTAACATGGATATTGGTTTGATGCAAGTAAATACAAAAGCTCATTGTGGTGAGAAGAGAGATGGAGAAGAATTGTCAAGTGATTTTCGTAATTGTGTGGGTGAATTATATGATAAAACTAGAAATATTTATGTTGGAGCTGATATTTTAAAAACAAGTTATTTGGCTACAAAAAATGGAAAAGAGTATAATGTGTGTGGAAGAAATATTCTTTATTCTGGGTGGGAAGCTGCTTTAAGAGGTTATAATGGTTGGGGTTGTTATCCTGGGCAAGGATATTATGTTGAGGATGTTACAAAACTTTTTAATGATTTAGGAGGAGGTTTTTCTGCTTCTACTATTACTGGTGATCAAGGTTCAGAATATATTAAATTAACAGAATTAACTGAGAATTATGCTAAGTTTGATATTCATGTTAAGGAATCAGAAGTTAAAGAAACAGTGTGGAAAACAGATGCAATGACTCTTGATTTAAACCAGTTTAAGACAGTTGGAAATTATAATTTCAGGCTTATTGATATTAATTTAAAGAAGTTTGCACAAGTTTCTGTTATACCTAGTATTGATTATGCTGGGACAAAAGCTAATTTTAGTTTTAGGCTTGGAATTGAGCAAAGAACTTTTAAACTTACTCCTGAAAAAACAAAAGAAAAAATAAGTGTTTTAGATAAATCAATTTCTGATTTTGAATCCACTACTGAAGAATTAGGCAAATTTGTTAAGACAATGAATAGGGCTTGTGTTGTAACAGGAACAGGGTTGATGTTAAAAAATCTTGTTAATAATGCAGGAGGAAAAGCAATTGCAAGAAAACAAGTTATGAGGAGTGAGGGGGGGTGGTATCAAACATGTGCTGATTTAGTTTCTAAGGGGACATATAAAAATGTGGATGTGTGTTTAGCTGATAATTCAGATGCTATTGAAAAACATGTTGAAAGATATTATAATGACATGAAATTACAGGAACAAGAGTGTGCAGATATACAAGATAAATATACTAAAAAAGGTGTATTAGGGCAAAGAACTGTTGATGATGAAGCATATTTAAAAGAGTGCATAGCTAAAACTAAGCTTAGTGTGTTGAATAATTTAGAAACTATGTTTCCAAATGGTGTTCCTTATGAGGGGGGAATGATTTCAGCTCAACAATTTGTTAATACTATTAATGAGAACACCACTACAATTGAAGAATGGAGGGATTTATCTTTAAATTCTAGATTTAATAATGATGAAGGTTTATTAAGCAATATGGCAAAGAAAAGTGCTCAGAGTTCTATTAATGATATTTACAAGACTTCAAGTTTGATTAAAGAAACAGAAGATGCTAAAGTTAATATAGATGCAAATTCAAATTTGAAGAATGTTGGTTTGACAGTTGTTAGTTTACAGAATACTCAAATATTTCCTTATGAGGGGGGGGAAGTTGTTGTTTCTAATTTTGGAAATATCTCTGTAGATTCTAAGATTCAAAAAGTTTTGTATGAGGGGAATGTTTATACTCTTAAGTTAAATGAGTTTGAGACTAATAAATATAGGGTTGAAGAAGTTTATAATGAGGATGGTTCTACTATTCCTTTGGTTGCCTCACGAGAAATTTTATCACGTAGAGACAAAATTAAACAAACTTTAGTTTTTGAAAAAGTTGATGCTTCACGTTATGAAAATAAATATCTTAATCCTGTTGTGAGATATTTTGAAACAGAGCCATATAAAGGTGAGCCAGCTCTTGTTCCTGTTGATGTTAAAAATGGTTGGTATGTTGTTATGAAACAGACTCTTCCTGTTCTTGGAAACATACAAACTTATGATGCTTCTGGAATTCCAAGGAGTTTTTATTTATGTAATGTTGGGAAAAATGGAAATGAAGAAAATAGAAAATATCCTGATGATGAGTGTGGGTTAATTAATTTTGGAACAGGTCAGCCTGTAGATGAGTTTTCAGGACTTAGTAAGGAGAAGGCAAGTGCTCTTGTTTCAGAAGCTAGAAAAGCAATTGAAGATGCGCAAAAAGCTCATAAATCAGGAGCAAGGAGTGTGAGTATTAAAGGTCAAACAATAGAAGTTGGAGAGCCAATGGCAGATATTCCTGATATACAGTGCCAAGATACTATGTCTGCTTCTGATTGTAAATTGCTTTTTAATGTTTGTGACCCAGTTGTTTGCCCTTCTTCAAGATGTAACTTAGGTGGAAAATATAATGTTGAGAATGTTATTCAATCTGGAATAACAGGTGGTATTTTCTTGTGTGCTCCTAATTTTATTGGATTTGGAGGAGATGTTGTTATTCCTGTTTGTTTGTCTGGAATTCATGCTGGATTAGATGGTTGGGTTCAGATTCAGAAATCTTATAGAGATTGTTTGCAAGATAGTTTAGACACAGGACAAATGACTGGAATTTGTGATGAAATCTATAGTTTACATGGTTGTGAGTTTTTATGGAGGCAAGGAATTCCTGCAGCTAAATTAATTATCCCTAAGTTTCTTGAAGTGATTACAGGGCAAAATGTTAAAGGAGGAGGAGAATATCTTGGAATGCAGACTGCTTTGAAAAATGCAGGTGATTCTGTTTCTTATTTTACAAATTATTATGCTAAAAATTCTTTTGCAGCATTTAAAGCAAGAAGTACTGAAGAAGTTGGAAGTGTTTTTTGTAAAAATTTTATTTCAGGAACATTCCCTAATTTTGATAGTGTTATGGATGTTTTAACAGAGCCTGTTTCTCCTGTTCAGTTTCATGGAAGATTTGAGGAAATTCTTTATACTACAGCTACAAATCCTCCAATGTCTCAGTATAAGGTTTGGTATTTTATTTATGCTGGAAAAGATAGTGGCTCTTATTACCAAGTTTATTTGACAGGAGCTCCTGAAACTTCTTATTATCAAGACACAGGACTTAAGAAAATTATTGCTTCTGGATATTTAAGTGCAGGGGAAAGAATAGATGAGGCACCTGACTTACTTGCTACTTCTGGTTATCAGCAATTGTGTATCAGAGTTAATGAACAGGAAGAATGTGGGTTTAAACAAGTTTCAACAGAATTTGGAGTTACTTATGTTAAGGACTTGTATATGAAAGAGCAGGCATCTCAGGAAAATATTAAGACAGAAAAAAATTGTATTGCAGGAACAGCTAGTTTGTATAGTTTAGCTTCACCAAGTGGTGAAGGGGCTGCAGATGAATTACTTAATCCTTCAATATACAATAGGGGTATTATTAGAATTTGTGCAACTAATAATCCTGGAAAATCAACAGATGCAAATTGGCAAGATCCAGAAAAATCAAGATGGAAAGATGTTGGTTATTGTGATGATAATACTATGAGGTGCTGGCTTGATAAAAAGAGTGTTGAAAATGTTATTGAAAATCAGGCTTTTGAAGATGAAGTTCTTGAAAAACATGCACAAAATCAATTAGATATTTTAATAAATCAGGGAGGATATTTTAGTGGTTCTGAATTTACTCAAGCTGTTACTAAACTTAAAGAATTAGAAAATAAAAAATCTTATTCTGAAATAATAAGTAGTGTTAATTCTATTTTTGAAAGAGCTTTTTTAAATAATCAAAAAGCCAAATTATTATTTTTAAGAGGAAATGCTTTTGCTGAGTTAGCTAAGGGTTTGTTTAAAGGGGTTGTTGATGAGAAAGTAGGTGTTGCTGGAATAGGTTCTTCTTCAACTCAAGCAGGAAGAGAAATGGATGGTTTTGATGAACAAATAGTTAAAGGAGGTCCTGGTTGTTGTAATTATAAGACAGCAAGTATGAAAGAATCAGTTTGTTCTGTTGAGAGAAGTAGTTGTGATAGTGTTCAAGCTATGTGGATAGAAGAGGGGGGATGCATAGAGAATAATAAAAAATGTGTTTCTAGAGAAGAATTTGCTGCAGCTCAAAAATGTTCTGATGTTTGTGATGGGTTATTAAATACTTGTGATATTAATGAGTGTCATGAACAAGATGGTTATGGTTTAAATTGTTTTTTTGTTGATTCCTTGTCTGATACTTGTGTAGATTGTGATAATCTTGCTTTTTGTAGTCAGCTTTCTGATGATAATGAGAAATGTTTAGATTCTAGGTGCGGAGGAAAATTAGGTTGTGTTTGGGAAAGTAATGGGTGTGTAAAAAAGGGATGGGAAGTTGTTCAAGTTAATGTTAAATTGACTTTGGAAAAAGCAATTGAAGAAACAAAAACCAGAAAAGGAAAATATTCAGAAAATAAAGATTTTGTAGATCAACTTTATAATATCAGTATTTTGACAGAAGAAGAGTATGTTGAAATTAATGGGAAAGGATTTTGGGATGTTTTTAATGTAGAAGAAGATATGAATTATTTGTTGAAAATATTATTGCTTAAATTAGCTACTCAAAGAAAAGCTGAAATAGACCAATCTTTTTTAGATATAGAGAATGAACTTGAGTATGATCTTGAAGTTCAAAATATAAATGAGTTTGTTGAAATTAGATATGTTCTTAATCAGACTTCTACTTTTCCTGACCTTTATTTTGGATATTATGAGAAAACAAGTCCTTTGAGGTGGGTGTGGACTATTGATTCTGGGTTAGAAAAATGGTTTGCTGTTTCGACTATTGATGAAATGCTAAATAATCCTCAGAAAAATAATCAATTAAAATATTTATTAGGTGATGTTAATTCTAAAACAGATTTAATTAGGAGTTTGCAAGGAAAAGATTATGATTCAGGAAAGATTTTGGTTCTTAATGCTGGTGGAAAAGGATTGTGAATGCGGGAGAAAGGATTTGAACCTTCGCAAGCACTAAGCTACCAGGTCCTAAGCTTGGCCTTCTTATAAAAGATTATGAAAATGGTCTACAAGAATCTGGCCCGTTTGACCACTCCGGCACTCCCGCATGAGAATGTGAAGATTTTGGGGTTTAAAAGATATATCATAATATTCTTTTTGATATTAATACTAAGGATAGCTTCTATTCTAATTAATACTCCCAATATTATAAAAAGATTGTGTTTTATTGACTTATTGCTTTTTCAATACCTCTTCCTAGAATTTCCCTAATGTTAAATATAATAGTAGATTTTGTTTATATTTTTTAGTAATTCTTTAACTTAAGCTATTTCTTCTTACTCAACTCTTTTTCCTTTTGTTTTATTTTGTCTTCTAATTTGAGTTTTTCTATTAGTTCTTTATATCTGTTTCTTATTGTGACTTCTGTTATTCCTGCAATATCTGCTACTTCTCTTTGTGTTTTCTTTTCATCGTTTATTAGAGCTGCTACATATAATGCGGCTGCGGCAATTCCTGCAGGACCTCTTCCTGAAGTAAGTTCAACATCTTCTGCTCTTTTTAAAACTTTTAATGCATCATTTTGTGTTTTTGGAGAGAGTTTTAAGACACTAGAGAATCTTGAAATATAATCTTTTGGAGAGCTTTGTTTTACTTTAATTCCTAGTTTTCTTATTATAAATCTGTAAGTTCTTCCAATTTCTTTTCTTTCAACATCTGATGCTGTTGCCATTTCATCTAGAGTTCTTGGAATATTATAAGAACGACATGCAGCATATAAACAAGCAGCAATTACAGATTCCATTGATCTTCCTCTTACGAGTCCTCTTTGAAGTACATAGTTGTAGATTCTTGATGCTTCGTCTCTGACAACATTTGGAAGATTAAGGTAGGAAGCGATGACTCTTAGTTCTGCCATAGCAAGCCTGAGATTTCTTTCAATACTTGTGGATACTCTTTCTTGCCATTTTTTGAGCCTTAAAAATTTTCTTGTTTGTTTTGGTTCTAATCTGTAAATATCTGAGATTTCCCCAACATTGGTTGTTAAACCTTTATCAAATTTTTGCATACTTGTTGGGGCTCCACCACGTCCTTTTTTTTCTGATTTATCAAATTTACCTTGCAAATCAATTCCTGTGTCTACCATTTTTTCTTCAACAACAAGGCCACAATCATTACATATAATTTCGCCTAAGTGGGAATCAAAAGTGAGGTTAATACTTCCACATTCAGGGCATTTTTTTATAAAAGACATGTTTTGGTTTTTTTAGAAATTTTTATATCCATTAGCAAATGGTAAGCTTTATAAAGGTTTTGTATTTATAAACTTTTTGTTTTTTATAATTATGCAAAAGGGGTGAAAGAAACTTAATTATTAGTATATAAAGATTTTTATAGGACTTATTTTTTGAAAGAATATGAAAAATATTTTAAATAAATTGTCTGTTTTGCTGTTTGGATTTTTATTTGTTCCTCCTGTTCTTTCAAATATACCTAATGAAAAGATAAATTATACTCTTACTAAGGAAAATGTTGTTTGTAAAGAAAAAGGAGTTGCAGAGTGTTCTGATTATAAACCACCTATACCCTTATATTATCATAGGAAGCTCGAATTTTCTAAGGGTAAAAGCAATGGGAAAATGATTTATGTTGATTCTGTTGAAACAAAAGTAAATTTCTGGTATTTTCCTAGTGTTGATTCTGCTGTTATATCAACAAAATCTTTTGAAGATACACTTACTAGAAAACAAGCTATAAATTTACTCAAAATTTATTTTCCAGAGGATAGTATTATTCAGAATTATTCTTCTGATAAATAAGTTTATTCATTAACTAAAACACCATTTATCATACCTTCTTGAGAAGGGCGGTTGGTTATTTTGGCTTTTCCAAGCTCTGTTTCTATAATTGTTCCTTTTGTAAGAATATTTTGTCTAGCTAGAAACCTGTTTGAAGGGGTTTCAAGAACATTTTTTATTTCTATTTTTCTTTTTCCAATGTTTATGAATTTTGATTTTAGATTAAATGTTTTTTTGTTTCCGCCTCTTGTTCTTACAGATTTTCTTTTTTCTTCTCCCAGTTTTACAGGAATTTGGTGCCCTGGCTTTTCATATGCTTTCTTTTTTCTTCTTTTAATATATTTTCCACCAGATATTTTTCTTCCTAATTTCATAATAAGAAAGGATTATTTTGGTTTAAATAGGTTTCTGTTGATGTTTTTTTTAATAGAAATTTTTTTAAACTAGGGTAGGGATTTTTCTTTATGAGTTGTTATGAATATTCTGTTCTTGTGGATTTTGATTTTCCTGATATTTCTTTAGTTTATGATAATATTAATGAATTTGGAAGAATTCCTCTTAAGATTCAAGAAGTTTATTTTACTGTAAAAGAAAAATATTCTTCTTTAGCAATAGGGCATACTAAAAGAGGAGAAGGAGATTTTATTATTTATGTTTATTCTAAAGATCCTTTAAAAAGAGAAGATATTGAAAAAGATTTAGAAAAAAAATTAAAAGGTAGTGATAAAAAAATAAAAATAATTGACTTTAAAATAGGACATAGTAATCTTTTTTATCCTTGGATAAAAAATGTAAAGCACAAGATTGTTGCTAAAAAGTTTCTAAAAAAAGATTTTGAACTTAATTCTTCCTTGCGAAATGTTTAAAAACTAATTCAACAAGAGTATTTTATGGTTAATGGTATTGAGAGACCACTTGATTTATTGAACAACTCTAAAGGAAAAGAAGTTCTTGTTCACCTAAAAGGTGATAAGCAATTTGTTGGAACTCTTTTAGCTTTTGATATACATATCAATTTGGTGTTGGATAACATAAAAGAAATGCAGAATGGCGAGATAAAGCGAAACCTTGGATTGACTTTTCTAAGAGGGGATACAATTATTTTTATTTCTCCGGCTTCAACAGCCTTAAAGGAAGAATAAGCGTTTACCTGTTAAATTTTCGCAAGGTCTAGTGTTTTTTATTAGTTGGGACTTTCGTAGTTTTTCCAAAAACTTTATATATAATTAATGTATAATTAATATATAGAACTAAAATGCAAGAACAATCAACTATTCTTTTGAGGAAAAATGTAATTGAACAATTAAAAAAAGCTAGAGAACATCCTAGGCAAACATACAACGAGCTTATTGAAAAAATGATTTCTCTTTTTCTTGCTATGAGGCAGACAAATCAGTATGATGAGTTTTTACATAAAATTCAACAACCTAAAATGAAAGAACTTTGGGATAATAAAGAGGATGAGATTTGGGAAAATGCATAGGTTTGGAGAAGTTGTTTTAGCTTCTGTTCATTTTACAGATACTTTTGAAATTAAAAAAAGACCTGCTTTAGTTCTTTTTGAGGAACAAGGAAATGTTGTTGTGGCTGGAGTAACTTCTAATTTGAATATGAAAGGGGTTTATTTAAGGAAAAAAGAAGGTGCAATTAGGGATAGCATAATTAAGTTAAATTATCTTTTTACTATTTCTGAAAAAATGGTTGAAAGAGTCTTATTTTCTGTTTCTAAAGAAAAAAGAGCTATGATAAAAAAAGAGTTGTTTAGAAAAATTAATTGATTTTTTGTCTTAAACTATAATAATTTTTATAGGGTTAATTTGTTATATTGGTTTATGAAAGTTCTTTTTGTGTTTAAGGATAATGTGGGAAGAAGCCAAATGGCTGAAGGTTTTTTTAATTATTATTTTCCAGATCATTGTGCAAAGAGTGCTGGAACAAAAGGTAGAGACTGGAGTGACAAAGTTTTGGGAGAGGAATTGGCTTGGGATGTGGTTAGATGTATGCTTGAGAAGGGAATTAATCTGAATGGAAAAAGGCCAAAGCAATTAGATAAAAAATTGTCTCAAGAGGCAGATAAAATTATTTGGATTGAAGATATATTAGCTGTTCCTTATTATATTGGTAAATCAAAAATTAATTACTGGAATGTTATGGATCCTAGATATAGTGATTATGAAGGGCATTGTAAAGTTAGAGACCATATAAATTTTTTAGTTAAGAGACTTATTGATAGTTTGAATAATTCCAAACAATTATAAATTAATTCTTCTTCTATAATTTATGACAGCAAAGATTAAAATAATTATGTTGGGAACAGGAAGTCATATTCCGAGTGTGAAAAAGAATCATACAGCTGTGCTTTTATGTTATGAAGGAGAAAATATTCTTGTTGATTGTGGAGAAGGAACTCAGAGGCAGTTCAGATATGCAAAATTAAATCCCTGTAAGATTACTAGGCTTTTGATTACTCATTGGCATGGAGATCATGTTTTAGGAATTCCTGGAATTTTGCAGACTCTTGCCTTGAGTGATTATAGGAAAACCCTTTTTATTTATGGTCCTAGTGGAACTAAATTATTAATGAGGGCTTTGCTGAATTTATTTAACTTTAAACAGAAGTATAAAATAAAAGTTGAGGAGGTTGATAAAGGAAAGTTTGTTGATGAAAAAAATTTTTATTTAGAATCTGAGAAAATGGAGCATGGTATTTCTTGTAATGCCTATTCTTTTGTAAAAAAAGGACAGGTGAGGATTGACAAAGAAAAATTAAAGAAAGCTAAGTTAGATCAAGGACCACATTTATCTAAATTAAAACAAGGAAAAGATATTAAATATAAAAGTAAAAAATACTTGGCAAAGAATTTAACCTATACTGAAGGAGATAAAAAAATTTCTATTGTGATGGACACCTTGGATAATAAAAAAATAATTCCTTTTGTTAAGGGTGCTGATTTGCTTATTTGTGAATCTTCTTTTAATGATGCCTTTAAAGATAAAGCAAGAGAGTACCACCATTCTACTGCTAAGCAAGTTGCAAATAATGCTAAAAAAGCTAATGCAAAAAAACTTGTTTTGACTCATCTTAGTGGTAGATGGGATAAAAATCCACAAAAAATTTTAAATGAAGCTAAAAAAGTTTTTAAGAATTCTGTTTTAGCTAAAGATTTAGATGTTTTTGGGGTATAGAAAGATTTTAAATATGATTTTTTCTTGATTTATTTGGGTTATAGGCCCCTGTAGCTCAGTCTGGATAGAGCGACTGCCTTCTAGATTTAGAAGATGAAGAAAGCAGTAGGTCGCAGGTTCGAATCCTGTCGGGGGCATGTTTTTTATTTGGGTTGTGGTTAGTTAAATATTTAAACTTGTATTCGTTATTAACAAAGATGCAAAAAAGGAGGTAAAGATGAATAACAAAAAAGTAATAGTTGGTGTGATCTCTGCGGCTGTAGGAGGAGTCGCTGGATCTTATATTGGTGGATTGGTTGGACAAGAAGTTTTATATAGAATAATTGGAGCTGGAATCGGGGCAGTTATTATAGGAACAATCATTCCTGTTTTAATCTTTAAAAAAAAGAGGCAATAATCATAAAAAGATGAAAAATCAAAAAATAAATAATTTATATCCCATTCGGTAGCTCTGCTTCTGTCGGGGGCATGTTTTTTATTACAATAATTTTTAAATAAGGAAAGAATTTTATTATGAAATGGTGAAGTTGGAGGAGACTGTTCTTGTTTTAAGAGAATTTGGAGAGTGGGTTAGAGCCCCGTGGGATTGTGAAAAAGATAATTATAATCCAAACCATTTTATTTATCTTGTTCAAAGCTTAGCTTTTGATATGGGTTTTAGATATGCATGGTGTGGTTATCCATATAGTGATACACTAAATGAATTATATTATGAGTATTATGAAGATAAAAATTATGTTGACGAATCAATAATAAGTAATGGTTTGAAGTTAACTAAATCAGGAATAAAAAAACTTTCTAAAGTTAAAGAGATTATAAAACCCCCTAAAAATATTAATAAAGATAAATGGTTGGAAATGCTATCAACCATTCATTATTTTAAAAATATTTGTTATGTAGAAGAATTTGAAAAAAGAAAAATGGAGATTAATTTAAATAATACTTTTTTATTTCTTGATGAAAACAGAGTTACTCTTACTAGGACAAATCCTGATAGAAGATTTAGTTTAGAGGAATTTAAATTAGCATGGAATTGTCTCACAGAATATGGGTTATTAGATAAGAAACATAATAGACCTACTTCTTAATCATTATAATGATTCTCTTGAAATTCTTGTTGTTTTCTTTTTTCTATCAATAATAAAGTAATTAAGATTATCATGAAGACTATTGGAATTATTATTGCAAGCATATAGACTAATTTAGGATATGGTTTTTCTAGAGGAGATAAAAAGAAATCGTCGCTTGAGCTTCCAATTTGTCCTTCATACAATACTTTTACGTATAAAATATATTTTCCAAATTCAAGGTCTTTTGGTATTTTAAAAGATTTTAAAAAACTTATTTTATTTTGCAAAGTTATAATTTCTTTATCTAGAAAAATTTCTTTTCCTGTTTCATCTAATATAGCATATTCTAATAGAACATTGAATTTTTCATTTGTTTCTTCTAAGCTAAACACGGTTATATTCGCAATAACATTTTTTCCAGGAGTTAAAGGTAAAAATTCTTCTAGTATTTTAACTTCAACATCAAAGAGAGGTGTTTTTGTTTCAACTTCAATTGTAACAGGGATTTCTTTTCTAGTACCTCCTGCATCTACAAATATTTTTCCTAAGTAAATATTTGGGATAGTATTTTCTTGAGCTGTAAAATCAATAATTATTTTTTTCTGTTCTCCTGGTTCAAGTTTAAAATTTTCTTGGCTTATTACTATAAATTTTTCAAGGTCTCTAGAAGAAATACTAAAAGAGAGGTTGTTTTTTTCATTATTTGTTATTGTGATTGTTTCAAGTTTGCTTTGTCCTTGTCTTAAAGTGATTCCAATATTTGTTTTATCAATAGAAAAATTTTTAGGTTGGATTGCAACCCCCCCACCTCCCCCAGGAGTTGTAGGAATGGAACAAGCAATATAACTTACAGTTATATTCCACTGAGCAGAATTATTTAATTCACCATCTGTTATTTCTGCTTTGATGGTGTGGTCTCCTGAAATTCCACATCCAAAATTATAATTAAATTCATCAATTGAATTTCCAGAATCATATTCCACAAAACCATTATCAACATACCAGTAAGTATCTGGAATTGTTAAATCAGGATCATTTTTTGTTATATTGAATTCTAGAGCATTTGTACTAGTAGTGTTTATTGTTAAATTATTTGGATAATGATCTATAATATTAGGGGCCCTATTTTCGTTTGTTATTGTTAAGCTAAAATTAGTGCAAGCAGTTCTAGAACTTCCATCTTGCCCACACAACTCAGAAATATTTGTATGAGTTGATGTTAGCCCTGAATCATTGACACAAATAGTTATATTATAGACTCCTAGAATAGTTGATAAATCTGCAGTGAAATTCATGATTCCTATAGAACTTATGTTAAACAAATTTACTGAATCTTCTGAAGAGTTTGTAATACTAATGTTATAATCTAAAGTTCCAAATCCCAAGTTATATTCTGTGTCAGTTACTGAGAGTTCTTTATAAAAGGTTGAGTTTTCTCCTATTGACCAGATTGTTTGAACACCTATATTTTCAATTATTGGATCATTGTTTATTTCTATAACAGAAATATTTGTAATGGCTGTATCTGAGCAACAAGTAGAATTATATCCATCTGTTATTGTGATATATATTTCATATAATTTTGATCCTGTGTTTACACTTCCTATATGTGCTTTACTCATGACACCAGAGATTATATTTGCATTTATGTGGGTTTCTCCATTTGTAAAACTTGAAGGATTTAGATAAAAAGGACTTGTTGGAGGGGCAATATGAATTTCTAAATCATCTCCATCAACATCTGTTGCATTAAAAGGGTAATTAAGAAAAGCTCTTTCACAAATAAAAATTGAATTATTTATAGGCCCTAAAATGGGGGCTGAATTATTTGTTATTGGGGCTATAAAAAGGGAAACATTTACTGGCCTATTACTTGCTTGACCTGTTATCGATTCTCCTGTAATTTCTCCTTTTATTATGAAGATAAATAATAAAATTATTACTAAACACATTAGTATTAAAAATATCCTCTTTTTCATAATCCAAGGAAAAGAAAGATGTATTTAAAATTTGTTGAATTTGATTTTTTACACTTTTTTATTTTTGGTTTCTTTTTCTAGTAATTAAAATTATAATTATTAGGATTATTAGTATTCCCATTATTATCCCAAGAGTAATCCAAGGTATTTTTGTTTCTGCTATTTCTTCTGAAACAATTACATCAAAAGAGATAGTCATTCCTGTACCCAAACTAACTCCTCCTGTTTTTCCTGGAGAGACTGTTTTGAATTCTACTGTGACTCTTGTTGTTTCTCCTGGTATTGTTTCTTTTGGGATTTTTATTTTTAAGGGAGCCATAGTGTCATAGGTTTGTGCTTTTACTTCAAAAAGATCTTTTTCTAACTCTACAATTTCATGACCTTCAATTAATTCTGCTTTAAAAGTTAAGTCACCTTCTCCTACCATGTTTTGAATATTTAAATTAACTATTCTAATTTCTCCCCTAGCTAATATTAATGGTTTGTCTGGAAGCCAAAAAGGAGAACTAACTCCAGAGGCATTTATTATTGTTGAAAATAATATGGTAAAGATTATACTTATTGCTATTTTTTTTGTTTTCATTTTAATATGCTATTATCCAACCTCCTGATGAGTTTGTAGAGTAAGTTTGTGATGAAACATAGGGTACATTTGGAATACACCAAAATATTTTTTCTTGACCTGTTCCAGAACCTATTGATAAATTACCTCTATTTGCAAATGTATTATTTACTGTCACTGCAGTGTTGTTTATTAAATAACTTGCAGTTACACCTGTTATATCACATTCATTTGTTGAACCTGCTGTGAAATTTGAAACATTGATTGATTCTGTTGTAATTGTTTCCCCATATATGTTTATCCCTGTTACATTTATTGTGCTATTGTAATTTCCTGTGTTGTTAACAAATGTTTCATTACTTGCTTTTGCATTTGTTCCTCCTGGATTTACTGTTACCCATGTTATTAATAATGGGTTTATTGTGAGTGCTTTTAAGATACCTAATGATAAATTTGTTTCCGATATATTGTGAGTACGAACTTTAGTTCCTAAGTCTTCTCCGCTTGCACTTACATTCCATACACCTTGTATGTCCCAATACCACATAGAAATAACACAAGAATAGTTTGCTCTTTGTGCGTCTAGGTCTCCAAGATGAACACATGAAGTGTTGCTTCTAGTTATTCCATCTGCTGTATTAGATATATTTGCTTGAACACTTGAGTCATTTATATCATTAACACCATCTGTGTCATTTAAAACAACATTAATAGTAATATCTTTACCTTGACCTTCTATCAAAGTTATGTCTGGATACCCTACAACACGAATACTTTCTATTATTACATCATTTGTCCCTGAAATAGTAACTGAAACATTTGTTGGAAGATTGGTTGCTTGACCTGTTATTGTTTTTTTAAACCAATCAATAAAACCTGCAGAGGTTAAAGGGATTATTATCATTAAAATTATTCCAATTAGGATAAATATCTTTTCCCCTTTTTTTTTCATGTTAATAATAGTTATATCTTCTTTTTAAATATTATTATTATTATTTTGACTTTTCTTTTGCTTTTGAGTAAATTGTCCAAATGTTTCTTTGATTTCTATTTAATAATTTTGCTATTTCAACATATTTAAATTGTTTTTGTTTCAAGTATAACACCAGTGCTTCTAATATTGTTAATTTTTTGTTTTGGAATATTTGCATTGGCATTTTAATCACTTTTTGTTTTATTTTGAATTCTAATTTATATTTTTCTAGTGATTTATTATATGCTGTCCAAATAGTTCTTTCATTTTTATTTAATCTTTCTGAAATTTCTTTGTAAGACATCCCTAGGTTTTCTTTCATATATTTACTGATTGTTTCTAGTGCTCCAAGTTTTGTTGAGAATATGTTTAGAGGGATTCTTATTTCTTTTCTGACTTCAATAGTTTCGAATATTTCTTTGTTAGTTAGTCTGTATTTGTTTTTGATTTCTTTTATTAGGAGGTTGATTATTGTTGCTTTATCTTTTGAATAATCTTTTTCTAATTCACTTGCTAAAATATTTAGTGCTTTGAGAAGTTTGTTGTTCTTTAATTTCTTTTTTCTTCTGAAGCTTATTGCTACTAGGAGTATTCTAATTGCCCAACTTCCTGTCGTAGTTGTGTTATAGGTTCCGCTGGGAATTGTTGATGGTACTTTTGTTAAACAAAAATAAATTTGTTCTTGTGCTGATTCCCCTAGGGAAAAATTTCCTGCTTCTAAAATAACTGTTGTCATTGTAACATTTGTCGCATTTTGAAGAGTAAATCCATTACATTCTGCTGGAGGGGTCCCTCCTGTGTCAGTATCTACTGTGAAATTACCCACACCTAAAAAATAGCTTCCTGAATAGAGGTCAATTCCTTCAACATTAATTTTTGCTGTTGTGTTATAATTACCTGTATTATTAATTGTAATAGGGTTGTCAGCAGTTTGATTTGTTGCACCTATTGCAACTGCAAAATTTATTTCTGTTGGGGAAAAAATAAAAGATTTTAATTGATTGTAGGTAAAACTTGTAGAAGTATTTGTGGTTGCTTCTTGATTATTATCTTCTGCATAAATACTTATATTCCAGTCTCCGTTTTCATCCCAATACCACATAGAAATTGTACATGAAAAATTTTGAGAAGTAGTTGTAGTTTCTCCCGATATATTAATACAACTTGAATTTATTCTTGTTGTTTCTCCTGGTCTTGAAAAATTAGCTTGAATACTTGTATCATTTATATCTCCAAATCCGTTAGCATCATCAACAGTTATTGTAAATTCTATTTCACTAAATGTTCCTTCAACAGGATTTTGAGCAGATATTGTTTCTATATAGGGTATTGTTGGAGCTGTGTTTACTTCTTCTCCTCCAGTGATAGTCACATTCCAAGTAGAAGTTATATTACCTATTGACATATTAGAAGTCATATTTGCATATGCAAAAAAAGTATGATTTGTATTTGCAGTTCCTGTTGCATTTACCCAAAAGACAAGAAGCTGACCTTCATCTTTATCTAAACTAATATTCCAGGGGTTATTAGATGTATTTGTGTAAAATGGTGTTGTTCCTGTAACTATACTGATTAATCCTGATTTTGTTGATGAGGCATTTTCTTCACTTCCAAATAAAACATAAGTTGCTTGGTTAGCTACTACTTGGTAGGATTGGCTTATCCATTCCGTACTTTTCACACTACTTGAAATTCTTACTTCATCCATTATACCATCTATAGGACCATTTTCTGTTCCTATTTGGAAGTTATTATCTCCTACTGGTCCTAAATTAGAATTTTCAGAATCTCGACAACCTGCCATTTCTGATCCGTTTCTATAAAAATAAACATTGGTATGGTCATAAACCCAAACTAGATGCATCCAAACTTCAGTGTCTAAACCAGCACAATCATGAGTGTGCCAATTTCCAGTAGTACCCCAATCAGAACTAAACTCGTCAGTTGCTCTCCAGTCAAAAATCTGGTAATTGTTAGTGCTAGCAAGCCCCTTTATGATATAATTGACTCCATGAACATAATTATCCATTTTTATCCAGAATTCTATTGTTAAATCTTCTGTTGTAAAGTCTAAAGAATCATCTGCATCAGCCCAGATTAATGAATCTCCAGATGCTGCTCCCTCCCAATCAAAAGCCCTACCTATTTTACCCCCAATATAATCTAAAGATGCTGATTTAGTAAGGTTGTGGATTCCTAATGAATCATTCAAATTTTGAAAATGCCAAACAGCTTCGTAGGTTTCTGCCCAAACACCAGCGATGTTTTCTCCTGATGAAGCACCAGAATTATCATAATATAAACAAATTTGATTATTACCAGCATTTATCGAAGGTATTTTAACCCAAACATGTGCATTTGTTCCTGTATAATTTTCTATTTCATAAGCTAACTCAGAACCTCCAGCATTACAAGCTCCACTAATAAACCTTAAATCATCATAATCTGTTTGCATTTCAGAATCATAAGTTACATTAATATACACTGGGAAATTTGTTAAACTTCCAACACCAGTTATATTAATTTCTTTTCTTTTTTCCCATGACGGATTCCACCAATTATCGGGGTCTAAACTAACATTGATTGTTCCACAATTTCCATTTCTACAAGTCACATTTAAAGTTACATTGAAAAATTCATTTTGTGTTGAATTGATGTTCCCTAAAGGGTAAATTAAATCTAAATCAATTGTTGGAGGAATAATAGTTAAGTTACTTGAGTTTCCCCAAATACTATAATTTGTTCCATCATATAATCTTAAACTACAAAACCAAGTATCTCCTCCACTTAGATTTCCTTTATCAAGAGCAGCATTAAATAAAATTGAGTTAGCATAACTGTTGTTGTAATCTATGTTTATACTTTCTATTGAATTGTTATACCATTTAACTGTAACATTCATTTTGTCTTCATCATTATCACTAAGAGTGTACGAACAATTTAAATTCGCAGAGGTTAAGTTTGATTTATCAGCTGAGATAATTGTTGGGTTTGGGGTGTTGGGGATAGTGTTTACAATTTGTATTATTGTTGAATTTTGTTTTGTTAGGCCATCTAAAAATGCATCATTTGGGGTTACTTGGCAAGTCCAATTTTCATTTCCAGATGTTTCATCAGAGATTATTGTTGAGTTTGTATTATTGTTGAGTCCATCTATATAGAGTTGGTAAATTTGTGATGCTGAGAGAGTTTTATTCCAGATTCTTAAATTATCTATAGTTCCGTTCCAGTAATTAGTAGATTCCATTCTTCCAATAAAGAAATCATTTGACTGGTCAAAAAACGGGCCTGATGGGATACTAGATGAGTCTGTTTGATTTAATTCACCATTAACATATAGTTTGTAAGAATTTCCAGCATCCATTACTAGAGCTAGGTGATACCAGGTATTGGTTGCAATAAAATTTCCTGTAACAACATAAGCAGAAGTTCCATCCACATAAGATCCAATTGTTTGTCCATTTCTGTAAAAGAGTAGATCTCCATTTCCTACTGTTCCTCCGTCATAATTTGTAAAAATGTATGGTCCTTCACTTGTTGTTCTTGTATTTATCCAAATTTCTATTGTGAAATTATAAGTGTTATTTAGTGAACTTGATTTGTTAACTAAAATATAATCATCGATTCCATCAAAAACATATGCTCCACCTGATTTACCTGAAGAGGTCCATCGAGGAACGTTTGCAGCAACACCTCCTCCTAGGGTTCCGTTATTATTTAGGGTAGAGTAATCTCTAATAAGATTAGTAGTTGTTGAATCTTCATTTGTGTCAAGGGGCATATTTAAGAGTAAAATTGGAGTTTCATCTACTAACCAATTATAAATGTTTGTAACAGAATTTGAGTCTGCATCAGCTGTTGACTGGTTTAGACAAGTGAAATTTTGTGTTGATGTTGGAGATGAAGGAAAGAATATCGGGGCTGTTTGAGTTGGAGCTGTGTTTGAGGTTGGTAAAATTAATAATTGTGTTAATGAGCTTGTTAAATTAACACTTGTTGAGTTTTCATCATAACCAGATTTGTTTCCAATAACATTATAGTTTGTAAAATAAACTCTTCCGTTTGAAGTTTCATTAAACTCTATTAAGGTAAACAAGGGGGTTAAACCATCTGCTCCTGTTGTTTTGTTTATTGCTGTTCCAAAAACATTTGTTACATTAACAACAGCAGATTCAAGAGCATCAAAGTTTTTATCAGTAACATTTATTCTAAGATAATAATAATTAAAAAAAGTTGCAGTTCCCAGAATCTGTGCAGTGGATTTATTAAAAGTTACATCATAAAAAATAATATTTGTTGCACTATTTGCAATTATAGTGGAATTAATTGTTTCACTTATAGTTGAATTATATATTTTTGAATTGTCTGATGTTCCTGCAAAATAAATTCCTTGAGTAGTGTCTGTGATATTCAAACCAGAACAGATGCTTTCTCGATTAATATAAAGAGCATAGTTTGTTGAAATATTAGATATTGTGTTATTTTTACAAGAAGTAATAGAAATATCATCTAAATAAATACCTCCATTGGTTGTGGAGGATAAATGTTGAATTATATTATCCTCTATACCACTTCCTATTGACCCCAAGATATAAATTCCATCATCAGCACCATATGAAATTATATTTGAAATAATATTTAGATTGTTTGCATTGCTAGTAGATATGCTTTGTCCACTACTTGATTCTATTATGTTTGCTTTTATTGTTCCTTCATCTGAATCTGAAATTTGTATACCTATGTTTGTTTTATTTATTATGTTTTCTTGTATTATTGAACTAGTTGAAGTTGATTGGATATTTATCCCTATAAACTCTATGTTTTTTATTATGTTTTTTGTTGTATTTAAAAATGAAGAAGCTGTGGTATAAATTGCTTCATAACTATTTTTTATTGTTGAATTATAAATTGTTAAATTATCTGAAGAATCTGAATATATAGCATCTCCTATTGTTCTTATAGATGCTTGACATCCTCCTGTTTCTCCATCTCCATCAATTCTTTTTGTTCCATTTATATTAGAAAAATCAGAATTCTTAATTGTATTATTATCAGAAGTTTTTAAATAAATCCCATACAATCCTCCATCATAACACCCACTAGCAAAAGTAGATTCTGTAAACATTTCTGTTATATTTAAATCCTCAACAACATTGTGATATGAATTAGTAAAATTTATTGCTACTGCAAAAACATCTCCAGAACTTATATCTGTTGTATTATATATTGTTGTATTTTCAATTTTAGAATTATTAGTATCAAAAAAATGTATTACTAAATTTGCATCTTCTATTCTACAATTTTTTATTGTTATTCCAGTTCTATGGTTTGAGTTTATTAAGGATGTTGAAGTTGGTCCTGAACCATATATAGTATATCCTGCACAGTCTAAAGTTCCATCATTTTGATTAAAGACATAACAATCACCAGAATTAGAAGTTAATGTAGTACTTGCTCCAATATTTAAACAATCAGTTACGAAGGTTTCATTTTGTTTTGTTAGGCCATCACCTGTTGCATCATTTGGGGTTACTTGGCAAGTCCAATTTTCATTTTCTGTTGTTTCTGAATGTTTTATTGTAGAGTATGAAATATTATTGAGCCCTTCTATATATAGTTGATGAATTTGTTGTTCTGATAAAGTTCTGTTCCAGAGCCTTACACCATCTATTGTTCCATTAAAGAAATTCCCTCCTCCATCCCGCATACTTCCAATACTGAAATTGTTTTGGTTGTCTAAAAAAGGTCCAGGAGAAATATCTGTTTCATCTGTTTTATTTAATTTTCCATCAATATATATTTTGTAAGAATTTCCAGCATCTACTACTGCAATTATATGGGTCCAAGTATTTAATGTAAGAACATTAACTGTTTCAATATTATTTGCATTCTCTATGAAAAGACCTATATCATCATCGAGTTGATATAATAAAATATCTCCATGCCCTATTTCTCCTCCATAGAAATTTGAAAATAAATGTGGTTCTTCAGTTATATTTCTTGGATTTATCCACATTTCTATACTTAAATCTGTTAAATTAGTTAGGGAACTAGACTTATCTAGGTGGATAAAATCATTAACTCCGTCAAAAACATATGCTCCTCCTATTTTTCCTTCAGAAGTCCATATAGGTTCACTTCCTGCTGTGCTATTTCCTAAAGTTCCATTATTGCCTAAACCTGAATAATCTCTAATTATGTCAGCAGTTGTTGAAGATTCGTTTGTATCAAATTGCATATTTATTAGTGTAATTGGGGTTTCATCTACTAACCAATTATAGATGTTTGTTACAGCATCTCCTTCTGTATCAGAAGTTGATTGGTTTACACATAATATATTGCTTGTTATAGTTGCATTTGGGAGGGGGGTTACTGCAGGATTACTGTGGGTTGGGGCTGTGTTAGATGATAGTATAGTTAAACCACTTGAGTTTCCCCATCCAGAATAATCTGTTCCATCAAAAAGTCTAAGACTACAATTCCAAACATCTCCAACACTTAGATTTCCCTTATAAAGAGTTGCACTAAAGAAAGTTGCATTTGCATAACTATTATTGTAATTTATTGTTGAATCTAATATAGAATTATTATACCATCTTACAGTAACATTCATTTTATCCGCATTATCATCGCTTAAAATGTAAGAGCAATTTAAATCACCAGAAGTTGTGTTTGTTGAGTCATTTGAAACAAGTGTTGGAGTTGGAAGATCTGGAGCAGCGTTTGATGAATAGGTGATTTCTAAATAAGGATCATATGTGGTTCCTGTGTATTGTTCTGAAGCCCACCAGTCAAGATTATTGCCTGCTACTGCAACTGAATCAGGATTTATTACAATAAAATCAATTGTGTCTCCCCATGTAAGGCTGTCAAGACTATTGTCTGCATTATCTCCTCGCAAAGTCCATATATACCAAGCATCAGCAGTTGTGCCTCCGACTACTCCTGTTTCATCTACAATGGTTGCACTATAATCTCCACCAGCTGCTTTCCAGCTATGGGAACAATCATATTGGATCCACCCTGCGCCTGTTGTACATGCTCCACCACAACTTTCAGCGCCTTCTGTAAAAGATTGAACTAATTCATGAAGTTCATAATAACGAGTTGTAGCACTGCTACCTCCACTATATGTATTTACTGCATATCTATACATGTTATAATCTATACTTGTAATTGTTCCTGATCCAGAACTTAGAGTCCATTCTAAAATAGGCCTGTAGTCATAACTAGTGTCTATTATTTTTCCAGCGAGCATTTCTGAACACTGCCCATATGATTTGTAGTTGTCTGCTAATCTTTTTCTTATATAACTATCTTTATTATTAGCCGAACCAGTATCACTATCATCAACCAATACTTGGGGATATTCTAATCCTTTTGGAATTTCTACAAATAATTTATTATCTATTACTCTAAAATCAGACCTTTTTATTAGAGATTCAATAATACAATCTTTGCAAATATTTTCCCGAGTTAATCCAGAGTCATCTTCTGGTTTTCCATTTATTATTCCATTAGGATAAAGTTGTAGCATTTCCTCTTCTGTAAGTTCAATATTTGTTAGAGAAATTTCATTGTAAGGTCTTTTATCTTTGGAGAAAAGATAAGGTTTTTCAAAGAACCATATTTCATTTCCCTTTTCATCTACAACTTTTGCTTCTTGTTTGTCCTGACTTAAAATGATTTCAGCCCACTCTGGTAATTCAATATATAATTGAAGAGAATCATTTGGTTCTGAGTCAATAGTTATTTCTCCTGGAAGTGGTAAGTCAGGAATGTGATAATAATTGTTATTTTGAAAATAATTTATTGGGGATGCACTTTGAATTTGTATGCCTTCATCTTTATTTTTTTCAAATACAAGTGTATCTTGACCTCTTAGTTCTGGATTTTCTTTTAGATTTTCTTCTTCATAGATTTCTTTAAACATTTTAACAGAACTTCTTAGTTCATCATCAAATGCACCTATCATTCCTATTTCATTAGTATTAAAAGTAATGTCTGTTCCGTTGTTTTTAAAAAGGATATCTAGTTTTTTCCAGCTTAGACAGCTTAGGTTATTTTCTGGATCTATTTCTTCACAAATTTTTAAATTATTTACAAATCCATATTTTGGAAGAGATATTTTTGTAGATTCTATGTTTTGTTTTTTAGAAAGAATAAGATCTGATTTTAGGCCTTTGATATTTAGTTGATTTCTTTTTATGAGGGTAAAATTTAGTTTTGTGAAATTTGAGATTGTTGTGTTTGTTGGAATTGTAATGTTAATTTCTGTAATATTTGTTGTTATGTTTTCTTCTGGAAGAGTTATATTTTCAACAGGTTCTGAGATTTCTTTTAATATTTTATATTTTATATTATCAATATTTATTTTTGAATTTTTAATTTCTATTTTTAAGGTGTAAGAGGTTTTGTTTAAATTTAAGTTAGAAATATTGCATGTTTCTTCACAAATATCTTTAAAATTTATTGTTTTAGATTTTTCTTCTTTAGTGATATTCATGTTAGTTTCTTCCCCTTCTTCTAGAATATTTTCTTCTGGAATAGTGATATTTGTTTCTGGCTTTGTGACATTAATTTCAGGTTCTGGTTCTTCTTTTATATTCGTTTCAATTCCCCCGGTAATATTTTCTTCTGGAATAGTGATGTTTGTTTTTGATTCTGTTAATTTTTCCTCTGTTTCAGAAGTAAGAGGCTCCTCTTCGGAAGGACTCGAATCTTCTTGTTGAGAAACCTCTTCTGAATTTATTTCTTCTGAACTTGATTCTTCTTCAGAAGAAGAAGGAGAATTCTCTTCGGAAGGACTCGAATCTTCTTGTTGAGAAACTCCTTCTTCACTTGTATCTTCTGAATTTGATGGGCTTGAATCTGGAATATCCTCTACTGCTTTTCCGATAATTCCAAATAACCCTAATAATTTTTTGAAAAAACCAATATTTTCTGTATTTGCTATTGCTTGACCTGTTATTCCTGCTGAAGTTTTTTTATTTTCTTTTAAGTTTTTGCTGTTTAGAATTAATAAATCATCTAAATAGATTTTAATCTGGCCTTTATTTTCAAAAAAACCAGATAATTTTACAAAGTCAAGAGTTCCTGGGTTTTCAATTTGCCATTCATAGGTTGTTGATCCATTGAATTCTATATTAAAGTCTTGAGTAAATTCTTGTTGTTCAGTAAAAAAACCTACTATGATTGGTTGAATATAGAACATAGATGTTATTAAAATAATTATAAAAATAGCTGAGAAAAAAAGAACAGGTATTCTTCTTTTTAAGATTTCTTTTTTTTGTTTTTTTAAAAGTTCTTCACATTCTTTGGTATAATTACTATAGAAATCAATCCATTGTTTAAGGGTTTTGTTATCTGTTTTTTTATGGAGAATTTCTATGTATCTAGAATAAGGAATTTGTCTTTGAGTATATTTTTGATTAAGATTTTGAAAATAAGAAATTAACTCTTTTTTCTTCTTCTGTGCAAAAGCTATTCTTTTTTGTAGTTCCACTGCTGTGGCTTTTGCTAGTCGAGTCCTTCCCATACTTATTATATATGTATGATATGTATTATAAATCTTTGTATTCTTGTTAAAAATACTTATTATATGTGTATTAATTAGAGTGAGAAAAAAGGCTTATTTTTTAGGGGTTTTAAAAGAGAGGTTTAGGATTTATTAATAAAAAACTTTTAAATACAAGAATTCGTAGTAAGTATTGATGCGGAGGTGGCACAGTGGTTACTGCAGTCGGTTGCAGCCCGACTTTTCGTGAGTTCGAATCTCACCCTCCGCTTTTTCAGAAAAGGTTTAATAAAAAATGAAAGATTTAGAAGTAGCTAAAAAAGAGAAAAAAGGATGGGTGTTTTTATCTGAGAAATCTATTAAAAATGTAAGAATAATAAAAAAGATGAAATGCTATGGAAAGACTACTTATAAAAAATTTATTTACTAATTTTTTTCTTAAATCTTCTTTCGATTGCAAGTAAAATTCCTGCTGCAAAAATTACAAAAATAAAAACATAGGTAAATTTGCCATTTTTCATATAACTTAATAATCCTGTTTCAGAATCTTCATCAGGCCTTACTCCTCCTGTTACAGGACTTCTTTTAGAAGCAGTTTCATCTAAGACCCCTATTACTTTCCCTGTTCCTGTTAATTTAACTTCTCCTTCTGTCAGGGTTGTTTTTCCATCACTTACCCTTATATTATAAATCCCTTCTGGTGCAACTAGTTTGTAAGAAACTGATTCTCCAATATTTAATTTAGGGTATTTATTCCCGGTTGTATCACCTATTGTTATTTGGACTGTTTTAGTATATTGGGTGTTTCCAATATTTGTTATTATTAGAGTATCGTCTTTTAATTCAAAGCTTACTTCTTCTTTTATTTCTATATTAAAAAAACCATTTGCTTCTTGTCCTTGGTATTGTACAGTTATTGTTCCTTGTCCATAACTGGCTTTATTGCCTATTTCTATGCTAACAATTTCATTAGAATGAATTGTTTTTTCTAATTTAGTTCTTTTTTCGGCATCTTCAAGAATTACAAAAATCTCTTCGTTGATAGGATTGTTTGAAGAATCAAGTAGGGTTACTTTTAATGTTATGGGTTCTCCTGATTTAAAAATATCAGAGGTTGTTTCTATGTTTATTTTATAATCTTGGGCTATAATGAAGGGACTAATTAATGCAATACATAATAAAAAGAATATTAGTTTTTTTTTCATATTTTGTCTAATAAAGATAGATATTTAAAAGTTTTGTATTATTGTATTATATACTAGGAGATAATAAAGTTTAAATAAAAAATTAATGATTTTTTAAGTGAATAATACAATTGAAAGGAGGTAAAAATGAATAAAAAATATCTTTTAATTTTTGGAATCTTTTTAGTTGTTTCGCTCTTAGTTTTTGTTTCAGCTGAATCTGTAATCGCTGATGATGATTTTGAGAGTAGTTGGAGCGGTGGGTCTGGATGGATTAATGGATGGTGGCATGAAGGAGATTCCAAAATTTTAACAAGTGATTTTCCTTACGAGGGAGACAATCATTTAAGATTAAGAAGAAGTAATGGTTATGTTGATAGGTCTGTTGATTTATCTAGTTATTCTGATGCAAAAATTGGATTTTGGGTCAAAATTAAAAGTTTTGAGAGAAATGATTTTTTAGATTTTTTAGTTAGTTCAAATGGGATAGATTGGAGTGTGTTAAGAACATTTACTCCTGTTGATTCAGATAGTTTGTATCATTATTATGAGTTTGATTTGACTCAGTATGGATTAACAAGCAATTTTTATATAGCTATTGATGCTGAAATGAGTGGAAGTGGAGATTATTTTTATTTAGATGATTTGAAAATTATTACTAGTGAAAATGTTACTCCTCCTGAGCCTCCTCAGCCCCCAATACAGCCTAGTTGGCATATACAATATAACCCCCTTCCAGATCCTATTGCTGATGTTGCTTACTGGAATTTTGATTTATTTGATGTTCCTAGTGAGACAATTCAGAATTTAAAAGATCAGGGTGTTAAAGTTATGTGTTATTTTTCAGCTGGAAGTTATGAAGATTGGAGAACTGATGCTTTAGAGTTTCCAAATGAGTGTATAGGAGCAAGTAATGGTTGGCCTGGAGAAAATTGGATAAACACAAGATGTTCTGAAGTTAGAGAGATAATGGCTAATAGGATAGATTTAGGAATTACAAAAGGATGCGATGGTTTTGATCCTGATAATATGGATGCATATGGTAATGGTGGAGCAGGATTTGGATTAACTGAAGAAGATGCTATTGATTACTATAATTTTTTAGCAGATTATGCACATAGTAATGGAGCAGAGATTGGTTTGAAAAATGCACTTACAATTATAGATGATGTTTTAGTTAATATGGATTGGGCTGTAAATGAACAGTGTTTTAAATATAATGAGTGTTTTTATTTAGAACCTGTTATAGCAGTTGGAAAGCCTGTTTTTCAGGTAGAATATGGTGGAACATCAAGAGCAAATAAAGTTTGTTCTAGGGCAAATGAACTAGGATTCACAACCCTCATCAAGAAGACCTCTCTTAATGCTTTTGAGATTTCTTGCTTGGATTGGTAAATATAAATTTTTCTTTTTATTATTTTTTTAATTTTTATTTAGAGTTAATAATTATTTGGTTTTTTGCTTTTGTTTTATACATATCTTTATTTATATTTATGTATAAATATGTTTATTACATAAGAATACTTCTAATTATGGTAATATTTATAAAAGAGATTTGCTTTGTTTTTTATTATGGGGAAAAAGAAAAAGGTGACTCTTAGTTTAGAAGAGAAAGATTATTCTAAGTTTCAGAAGTATTGTGAAGAAAATGCAATGAATTTTTCTAAAAAAATAGATTTACTGGTTAAGGATTTTTTGAAGAGTAAGAAATTGTTGGGTTTTCTTTTGGTATTTTTATTTTTATTTTTTGTTTCTGCATCAACTTTTGTTGATAATTCTCAAAGTGAATTTGATAATGGATATTATTTTAATACTTTTTATAACAATTCTGGTTTTATTCAGCTTAATTTGAGTGAAGGATTTATAAATGGAAGTTTTGAATCGCAAATTTTTGGCTCTGGGCTTTCTCAATGGGATAGTCTTTCTTGGGTGCAAAGTGGACCTTATGGAATTGACCTCCCTGATAATAATAGTGTTGAAACGGAATTTGTGCAAGGAGCAGATATGACTGGAAATTTACTTTTATTGCATTTAGATGAAAGTTCTGGATCCCAAACCTTTGTTGATTCTTCTGGTAATGAAAAATCTGTTTCTTGTTCTTCTACATCTTGTCCTGCTGCAGGTGTTTCTGGTTTATTTACAAGTGCCCTAAATTTTGATGGAAATAATGATAGGCTTTTGGAAGCAGACCCAACAACAATAACTCCAACAGATGAAATAACTTTTGAAGCATGGATTAAATGGGATGGAGAATCTGGTGAGAATAATGATCTTCAAAACATTATAACTAATGGTGAATGGGATCGTGCTTTAAGAATAACTGAGCCAGATCATTGGATTGGGGGAAGCCAGGTTCTTTCTGTTTTTCAAATTGGTGGAGGTGGAGCAACAGAACTTTATTCAAATACCAAAATATCAACAGGAATGTGGTATCATATTGCAACAACTTATGATGGTAGCGAGCTTGCAATTTATATTAATGGAAAAAAAGATGTAAATGTTTCTGAATCTGGAGCAATTGTTTCTCCTTGTTGTGGGACTTTTATTGGGGCTGAGGAAAATTCAGTTAGTAATTTTGATGGAGTTATTGATGAAGTAGCAATATACAACCGATCTTTAACTGAAGAAGAAATTATGGGACATTATAGAAGGGGTATGGCTCGTTTAAATCTTAGTGTTAGATCCTGTGATGATTTTTCTTGTGATGTAGAGAGCTTTATAGATATTGAAGACACTTCTCCCCAGAATTTATTTATTTTAAATAATAGTTATTTTCAATATAAGATAGAGTTTTTAACGTTAAATGAAAGTGTTAGCCCCGAAGTTTACAACGTAACAATCACTTATACTTCTTTGGACAGCGATCTTCCAACTATTTCTATTTTGTCTCCTGTTACTCAGAATTATACAGATACAAATATTTTAGTAAATATTAGTGCAATAGACCCTAATCTTGCTTCAGTCTGGTTTTATGATGGGAATACAAATACAACTTATATAATTCCCACTTATCACCTTTTTAGTGAAGGATTTAATACAATCACAGCATATGCAAATGATACTTCTGGAAATTTGAATTCAACTAGTGTTAGTTTTTGGGTTGATAGTATTTTACCCCAAATTAATATAATAGCTCCTGTAAATTTAAATTACAGCAATGCAACAATTCTTGTAAATCTTAGTGCTAGTGATTTGAATTTAGATTCTATTTGGTGGAACAATGGAACAACAAACTTTAGTTATTCAAATCCTATTTATCACCTTTTTAGTGAAGGATTTAATACAATCACAGCATATGCAAATGATACTTCTGGAAATTTGAATTCAACTAGTGTTAGTTTTTGGGTTGATACAACTGGCCCCTCTATAAATTTGATTAGCCCAGAATCTAAAACTTATGGACAGAATATAGAGCTACCTTTGGACTTTGTAGTAAGTGATTCAAATGGTGTGTCAAGTTGTTGGTATAATTTGAATAGTGGATATAATGTTAGTCTTTTAAATTGTCAGAATACAACTTTTGATGCTAGTGATGGAAATTACATCTTAAACTTTTTTTCAAATGATACTCTTGGAAATTTGAATAAAAAAAATGTTAGTTTTTCTGTTTCAACAGAGATAGCTGTTGTGTTGGTTTCTCCATTTGATTCAGAATGGTTAAATTATCAAAATGTGGAGTTGAATTATACAGTTAGTACTTTGGCTGATATTTATAATTGTAGTTTATATGGAAATTGGGGTGGAGAGTGGCATTTGAATCAGACAAATTTAAGTGCAGTTAATCAAAGTGGGGGGATTAATTCCTTTAATGTTTTTTTGCCAGATGGTAATTATTTATGGAATATCTATTGTGATGGGTTTTTTGATTCTTTTGCATTCAGCAATTTTACTTTGAATATTGATACACAAGAGCCAGTATTAAATATGTATTATCCTTTGAGTAATAATCTACTTAAGAGAAATGTTTCCCTTCTTTTGAATTTTACTATTTTTGATGATAATTTGGAAGAGTGTTGGTACACTTTAGATAATGGACAGACAAATATTAGTTTAGGGTGTAGTGAGGGAGATAATTATTACTACTTTAGTTATTTGACTGGAAATTTTAATCTTTCTGTTTATGCGAGTGATTTTGCCGGAAATAGTGCTGATACTATAACAAGTAATTTAACAATAATGTATGATGGAATTTCCCCTAATGTTAGTTTATTAGATCCCCAGGGGGTTAAAACTAGTGCAAGTAATATTTTTTTAAATTTTCTTGCAAGTGATAATGCTGATTTAAGAGAAGAAATGCTGTGTTGGTTTAGTGTTGTTTATGCATCTACAGGAGGTTCTGTCCCTGGACTAGAAAGTTTGTTTTTGAATAATTGCCAAGATACTATCTTTAATCTGATAGGAGATGGAAATTATATTTTAAATCTTGTTGTAAGGGACAAGACTGGGAATGCTGAATTGCTTAACACTACTTTTTCAGTTTCTACAGGAACTTCAATTCCTCCTGGCGGGGGAAGTTCTGGTGGAGGAAGTTCTTCTGGTGGCAGTTTTGTTGTGTTAGGAAAAACAAAATTGGAAGTTGAAAGTTTATTTAATTCAATTTTATTTCCTGGAGACAATAAAAAAATTAGTTGGAATGTTAAAAATACTGGAACAAATTTTCTTAATACTTGTAAATTTAAAGGAAATGGAGAATTTTCTTCTTGGATTTCTTCTTCTGAATCTTTAAGAAATCTTGCTGCAGGAGAAGAATATGATTTTATTTTTGATTTGAATGTTCCTGACGATGTTGAAACTGGGTTATATAATCTTGAAATTAAATTAGATTGCAAGGAAATTAATAAAACCACAGGATTTGTAGTGGAAGTTGTAGATAAAGAAATAGGTTTTGAATTAATTAAAGTTGAAAGAGAGAAAAAAGATCAGATTAAAATTCTTTATTCATTACAAGAGCTTTCTAATTTAGATCAAAAAGTTGAACTTCAATTTTTATTATTTGGTTCTAATGGTGAAAAAGTAGCAGAACTTGAAGAATTTAAGGAATTACTTACAAATTCTGAACAAGAATTTGAATCTTTTATACTTATTGATAGTTTTCTTGAAGGAGAATTAAATTTATTAATTAATATAAATTCTGAAACTTATTCAGGTTTTGTTCAGGAAAATCTTGTTTTAGGTGCTCCAGCAACAGGTCTTCCTATTCTAGGAGATTTAGGAACAAGAGATAATATTGTTAGTGTTATTATGGTGGTTTTATTCTTGATTTTTGCTTTTTTTGTAGTTAGAAAAATTTTTGGACATAAAAAAGAAATTAAAAGAAGAAAAAGTGTCAAAGTAGTAAAGAAGGGGCAAGGAAGTAGAATTATTTTTATTAAGAAAAAAAAGAAAAAGGGTAAAATTTTTTCTATTAAAAGAAAAAAGAAAAAGTTTCCTCTTTAATTATTATGCTTTTCTTATATAACTAATTAATTTGTTTATATTGCCTCTTTCTGCTTTTTTCATTTCTTTTAATTTAACTAATTCTTGCAGTAATCTTTCTTGTTCTTCTTTATATCTTTGTGTCTTTTTTATATAATCTTTTTCTAATTTTTCCTTTTTTTTGTCAAGTTTTTTTATTTGATTTAGCTTTGTTTGTACTGCTTTAGTGTACCCTTTTGGAGTTTCTTTGTCTTTTGTTTTTTTAGCTTTCTTTGTTCTTTTTTTTGCCATTTTTATTTATTTTTTATAGAGTGAATTATTTTATTTAAACTTTTCTTTTTTCCTTTTTGTTTTTTATTTAGCTTTCCTAGTGTGGAATTATTTGAAGGAGTTTTTCATTTAAATGTTTTTTTCTTGTTTGTTTTTTTGAAAACTTTTCTTAATAAGACTAGTGTTGTTAATAGAAGAATAATAGCCAAAATGATTAGTCCGTAAATTATAATTTTTGCATTTTGCAAAATAAGGCAATTGTTATTTAGTTTAAATTCTTTTGTTGAACTTGCAATATCTCCATTATATTTTGCCCTCACATAAACAACATAACTTTCAGAGGGAATATTTGTTGGCAATCTTATTGTTTTTAATACTTCTAAACTTGTTTCAATTGCTTTTGTTTCTGATTCTTCAATTATTATATTTCCTTTTTTATCCATTATTAAATATTCTATTGTTGTGTCAACTTTTTTTGTTTCTCCCAAATTAAATATTTCTACTTCAAAGAGAATTTCTTCTCCACAAGAAATCTCTCTGTATTTTTCAGGTATTGTTATTTCAACATCAAAAAAAGCTTTTTTTGATTCTACTTCTATTGTGAGGAGAATTTCTTTTGTTTGGTCTTGGTTATTTATGAAGATATTTCCTAGGTAAAGATTAGGAGGGGTTTCTTCTCTAGCTATAAAATCTATTGTTATTATTTTTTCTTTTTCAGGATTAAGTGTAAAACTTTTTTGGTCTATTTTAATAAATTCTTTAAGATTTGAGGAAAGAGTGAATGTTTGGGTTTTGGATTCTGTATTTTTTATTGTTATTTTTTGAGATTGTGTTTCCCCTTGTTTTAAAGAGATTTGTATTTTGTCTTTATCTATTTCAAAATTTTTTATTGATTTTCCTGTCATTCTTCCTCCATCGCCTCCACTTGGTGGTGGAGAAGGTTGGACGGGAGTTTCTTCTGCACTGAGATTAATAAAGAAGACCACATTTTTTGTTGATTCACCAAAAGAATTGTTTGCATATAGGTGTAGAATATGGCTTCCTTCAGAAGTATTGAAGTATATAGGTTTTGTTAATGTTGTGTTTGAAAAATTATTTAGATTATACCAAACATTATTTCCTGTAGTTGAATAATTTAATAAAATAGAAGTGTTTGTTGTATAGGTTGTATTTTCTGGACTTAGAATTGTTAGGGCAGGAGGAGCATTTGTTACAATTATGTTCATTCTTACTTGATTTGTAGCCTTTCCTGTTATTGTTGCCCCTTCTTTGGCTTTAATTATAAAACTCATGCTAATTAAAATTAAGGAAAAAATTATTACAAAAAAAAACTTTTTTTTCATGAATTAGAGAAGATTAGACCTTATTTAAAATTTGTTGGTTTTTTATTTTTCTTTTTATAATAAAAGAAAGCTATCACTCCTATTGCTATTGCGATTCCTATGATTAATAAGATAATTTCTAATATTGAAGTTTTTTCTTCTGGAGCTAGTTGGGGTACAAATCCAGTTTCAGTTACTATGACATCAAATTTTTGTGCTATGCTACTTCCAAATCCAAGGCCTCCTGCTGAGTTTTTTGCTATTTCTGTGAAGACCACATTTACAGGGTAGATTGTTCCTATTTCTGCATCTTTTGGAATATTTATTTTTAGGTTTACTATTGTTTTGTCTCCTAGTGGAATAAGATATTCTTCTTCCCTATCTGTTATTTGAACTACTTCACTTCCAGAATTTATGTCTGCTCTTACTATTATCTCATTATCTCCTGCAAAATTTTGAAGTGTAAGAAATGCTTCTTTATTTTGTTCTGGGTAGACATACATAGGATTTTCATCGTAGTATGCTGATGAAATAGCAAATGCATTCACAAAGCTTGGTAAAAAGAGGACTAATGTTATTGCTATAATTCCATATAATAGGTTTTTGTTTGACTTCATTTTATGTAGTTTGTAATGTCCATGTTCCCCCACTTTTAGTTGAATATGACTGACTTGAAATACTACCAATATTTATCACACAAAAATGTAGTTGTTCTTGTCCTGTTCCATCATTTATTGTGTAGTTTCCATTAGGAAGTACAGAATCTGATATGTTTATGAATGTGTCATTGACCATGAAAGAATCTGCACACTCGTCTAGATTTGGAAATGTCCCTCCTGAACTCAATGCTACTGAGAAGTTTGCAGCCCAAATAACTTCTGTGGTTGTTGTTTCTCCTCTAAGGTCTGTTGCATTTAGACTTATGTTTGAAATACTTGATGCAGCAGATGTTCCTATTTCTTTATTTCCTGTGTTGTTTAGTGTTATAGGATCATCGTTAGGTGTTTGGTTTATAGAGTTAGGACTTACAGTCCAGGTTAAATTTACAGGCCCCATCTGAAATCCAGTTGTTGATGCTATTGAAAAATTTGTAGAGCTGTTTGTTGCAAAGTTTGAGTTGTTGTCTCTGACATAAGCTATTATTCCCCAGCTTCCAGAAGCATCCCACCACCACATTGTAACATTACAAGTGAAGTTTGCCCCATTTCCTGACCAATCTCTGTTAACACAGGTTGAATTAAATCTTGTTTCTTCTGAACCTTTTGTGAAATTGATACCCGCTGTGGAATGATTTAAATTTTCTATTCCTGAAGCTAAATAGACTGAAAAATTAATAATTACTGTTGTTGCTAATGGTGCTGAATTAAAAGTAGCTGCTAGTGATTTGATTACTGCACTATTATTATAAACAATACGAATTTCTGGGGCTCCTACAGTAATGTTTATACCAACTTGACTAACTGCTTTTCCTGTTATTGTTTTTTTTATATTATCAAAAAATCCTGCAGAAGTTATAGAGATTAATAATATTAAAAATATAATTGTTACAAAAGATACTAATACTATTTTCCCCTTTTTTTTCATTATAAACTTTAAGTTAATTTCTTTTATAAATATTTCTTTAGTTTATTTTATTTATTTTTTTCATGGCTTTTGAGTAAATTGTCCAAATATTTCTTTGATCTCTGTTTAGTATTTTTGCAATTTCACCATAATTTAAATCTTGTTTTCTTAAATAAATAGTTAATGATTCAAGAATTGTTAGTTTTCTATTTTTAAATATTGAGATTGGAATGAAAATATTTGATTTTTTAATTTTTAATGTTGCTTTTTGTTTTTGTTTTGATTTATTATAGGATGCCCAAATTGTTCTTTGATCTCTGTTTAGTAATTTAGCTATTTCAGAATAAGGTAGGTTTAGTTTTTCTTTTAAATATTTTGTTAGGGCTTCTAATGCTCCTAATTTGTTTATGAAGATTGTTCCTGGAACTGTTGGTTCTCCTATGATTTTGTTTTTGATTTTTTTCTTTTTTCTTCTAAAACTTATTGCTACGAGGAGTATTCTAATGGTCCAAACACCTTTTCCTTCTGTTGAGTAGGCTTGAGTAGAAATATCAGAAATGGCGTTTATACAAAAGTACAATTCTTCTTGAGCTGTTCCATCGTTTTTAGTGAAGTTTCCTTTTGGAAGTATTGCTCCTGTTACATTTACGAGTGTGAAATTACTCATAAAAGAGCCTGCACACTCATCTAGGTTTGGAAATGTTCCTCCTGAACTTAATGCTACTGAGAAATTTTCTGCATATATAGCCTCAGTAAGATATGTTTCACCCCTTAGATTTGATGCATTTATACTTATGTTTCCAGTGATATATCCTGATTGTTTGTTTCCTGTGTTGTTTATTATTATAGGGTCATTTTCAGATGTTTGGTTTATAGAGTTAGGACTTACAATCCAAGACAAGTTTACAGGGCCTATCTCAAATCCTGTTATTGATGCAATTGAGAAATTTGTTGAAGTATTTGTTGCTTCATTTGTATTATTGTCTCTTATATATGCTTTAATTCCCCAGCTTCCAGAAGCATCCCACCACCACATTGTCACATTGCAAGTGAAATTTGCAGAGTTTTCTCCATTGTCTTCAAATCTAGTGCATGTTGAATTAAATCTTGTTTCTTCACTACCCCTTATAAAACTTATATTTGCTGTGCTTCCGTTTAAATCACTTACCCCATTTGCATCATAAACTGAAAAATTAATAATTACTGTTGTTGCTAATGGTGCTGAATTAAAAGTAGTGGCTAGGGTTTTCATCACTTCTGTGTTGTTGTAGACTTGTTGTATTTCTGGAGCAGAATCTCCTGTTATTGTGAAATTTATTGCTGTTCTTTTTTCATTTCCTGCAGAATCATTTGCCCAGAGTGTGAAATTGTGTTGATCATTTGCCCAGATTATTGTTGTGATGTTCTGGCCACAATTTATTGAAAAGTTTTTTAAGAAAGTGTCATTAGACCACCAGCAGTGTGCTAATCCTAAATTATCTGATATAGTATAATTTACATCTGTTGTGTTTTTTGTGTAGTGGGTGTTGTTTAAAGGATATACAATTGCCAGACTAGGAGCTGTTAGATCAATTATAAATTTCACTGAAGTTGCATTTATGTTTCCAGCAGAGTCATTATTCCAAATAGTTACATTGTGTCGTCCTTCTGGCCATATTAGGGTGGTTATGTTTGTCCCGCAAGCAATTGTTTTATTTATCAAATAAGTATCATTACTATACCAACAAGAAATAGAATCAGCTCCTGCAGTATAGTTTATGTTTAATAGTGTATCTGTCCAGTTTGTGTTGTTTGTTGGAAAAGTAATTGTTATGTTTGGAGCTACTGTGTCTATTGTAAAAGTTATTGAACTGGAATTTTCATTACCTGCTGTATCATTACTCCAAATAGTTACACTATGAATTCCTTCACTCCAAGTTACTCCTGTTATATTTGTACTACAATTAGCTAGACTTGTATTTACAGAATATGAATCATTAGACCACCAACAAGATTCTATTCCAGTTCCAGAATCACTTGTAGTATAATTTACATTTAGTTGGTTGTTGCTTGAATTTGTTGCATTTGTAGCTGGATATAAAATTGATAAATCAGGTGGTGTGATGTCTTCTACAATTCCTGTTCCAAGGGTAATGTTTCCTTGTTCCATTGTAAACCATGCTGCAGGGTTGCTATTGTGGCTATCACAATCATTTGCTCCATCTTGTTCACACTGTCTTACATCAGGAGTAGCTGTGTTAACATCTCTTGCCCAAGGAGATTTAGGGTCCTGGCCTCCACTATTACCATTCATACTCACCATTAATCTTGGAGTGGTATAACTTGCAGTCCAAGTAATTGCCCCCCATGTGGGTCCATTTACAGATACAGACCCTGATTGGAAATTTACTTGTTCAGAAAAATTAACATTAGCAACATCAATTGCTACCCAACCAATATTTTCGTTAGGCATCCCTGAGGTACATGCATCACCTGTTCCTTGATGAAAACAAGATTTGAAAATTGCTTGAGTGGTGGTAATACTGTATACCCAATTTCTTACAGCCATATTATTTTCTGTTTGGGTGTAGCTTTGGGACTGGACCCATACTAATGGAGCATTTGAAAATGTTTTTCCAAAGGTTAGAGTAGTAGCTGCATTATCTGTTGAATCAACAGTACCATTTCCTATTGCAATCCAACTTGGCAAATCTGCATCTCTGTCAAAAACAAAATAATGTACTGTTTCTTCAATAAATGTGGGATCACAAGTAGCAGCACCAGCATCTTGACAAAGAGTTATATTAAAATGTGTTGTATTTATCATGCTTATTGTAGGAATAATTTGATTTTCATCATCACCAGTACCATCCTCATTTTCTGTAACAGGACTTGCAATTACTATTGGGGGGGAAGAATAAGTATTTTTAAATTTTATTAAGTGCCATTCAAAATTAGAAATGTTTATTTCTCCTGTTTCTCCAAGAATTACATAAGCATCATTATGTGCATAGGCTTTTACCCCTCCAAAATCAAATTCTAAATGGTGTTTTCCTTGAGTTAGGACTTTTGAGATTTCAAATCCCATTTGGTTTTCACAAGAATAATTTGAAATAAATATAGAATTATTTATCCATTCATAATCTAATTTATCTGGACCACATTTTATTTCAAGGAATTTTAGTTCATTTTCTTCATTTTCATTACTCCAAGTTGTTCCATTAATAATAGTGATTGTTAGATCTGCTTGTCCAATTGTTGTGAATTCAACTGTCCAGTTTCCACCAACAGTTGGATAAGATTGTATATTTAAGATTATAATTTCTAGTTCATAAGTTTGATTAGATAAGTGAGGAACAATCCATTCAATATAATCAATTAATTCATTTGAATTATTATCAAATGTTTGTATTTGTACAGGCTCTTTTGAACCATTGATTATGTGGTAAAGATGAATTGCTTGTTTAGGAGTTTCTTTTAATAGTTGAGTTGAAGCTAAAATATTTGTATAGCCTAATTCATTTGGATCAGATATTGTTATTATTTTTCCATTAGGAGTTATTTCTTCAAATGATATTGGTCCAGGTGTTTTATATTCTATTTCATATTCTGTTGCATTTTCGTCAATTGTAATCTCTATTGCATCTGGTTGTTCTTCTGTAAGAATTGCTCTTCCTGTCAAGGCTCCCAAAATTCTTTTAAAAAATCTTGTTATGAAATTTCCTGTTGGTTGGGTTTTACTAGAACTTATAACTGCTCCTGTGATTAGTGATCTGGAAGTTATGTCTTCTTCTTGTGTTTCTTTAATTAATGTAGAAACTTCTTCTAATTGTTCACTTACTTCTCTTAGTTGTTCTTGTAGTTCTTCAAGTTGCTTTTGTAATTCTTCAATTTTTTCTGAATTTGTTGTTGAAATGTTTTCTCCTGTTATTTTAGAAGAAGGAGCTTCTTCTGTACCAAGCTCTTCGCTTGGGAGCTCATCTAGGCTTGGCTGAGCTGGAGAAGGGGTCAAGTCTTCTTCTGCTGAAGAAACTCCTGTGTTTTGTTCTGAATATATTTTTGTTAATTTTTTTATACTGATGTTTTGAGCATTTTTTGGAAGTTTGATTTTGATTGCTTTTGGATCTTCTAAAGAAATTTTTTTTGTCCATTTAACTGGTTGGCCTAAAACAGCTTGATACTGGATTGTTTCAACAGAAGCATTTTCAATTTCTGTTGCATTGATTGTGGTATTATTTCTTGGAATAGTAATATTTGTTTCAGGAATTGTTATATTTTCAATTGGTTTTGTTATATTTTCCTCAGGAGGAATTGTTATATTTATTTCTGGTTCTTCCTCTGTTATATTTATTTCAATTTCTTTCTCTTCCTCAATTTCCTTTGTTATATTTTCTTCTGGAATAGTGATATTTGTTTCTGGCTCTGGAAGAGGTTCCTCTATTTCTTCTGGTTCTTGAGAAGGGGTCAAGTCTTCTTCTGGTTCTATAGGAACCTCTTCTTCTAATTCTAGTTGAATATTTTCGGGTATTTCTTCTTCAATAATTTCTTCTGGTGGATCTTCCTGTTTTGGTTCAGGTTGTTCAACAGGAGCTTCAGGTTGTTTTTCAGCTACTTCTTCTTCAACAATAAATCCTGTATATTTTAAGTCTACATAATAAAGAGCTAAAACAAATAAACCAAGTAAAACAAAACTAAAAAGTATTGTGGTTATTTTGTTTTGAATTATTTTTGTTTTTTGTTTTTTTAGGAGTTGTTTACACTTTTTTATGTAAGAATTATAAAAGTCTACCCATTGCTTTATTGTTTTTCCATTTGTTTTTTTATGAAGAATTTCTATGTATCTAGAATAAGGAATTTGTCTTTGAGTATATTTTTGATTAAGATTTTGAAAATAAGAAATTAACTCTTTTTTCTTTTTTTCTGCGAAAGCTATTTTTTTTTGTAGTTCCACTGTTGTGGCTTTTGCTAATTGACCCCTTCCCATTACTTATTATATATGTATATTTCCTTATAAATGTTACTTACCATATATGTAATCCTTTTGAGAAGGATTTTTGTAGTGTATATCAAAAGATTTATATAGTTTTGTAGTTTGTAATTATGAATTGAGGTTTTAAATGGCTTATATTGTTAAACAAAAAGTTCATGGGAAAGATTACTATTATCTTAGAAAGAGTGTGAGATCTGGGAATAAAGTTGTGAGTAAGTCAATTGCTTATTTAGGAAAAGATAAAGAACAGGCTGAGAAAAAAGCTAAAGAAATTTTAAATGTGAAAAAACAAAAACAAGAACAAAAGGGTTCTGAAACTTTAGAAAAACCAAAATATGTTAAGATATCTATTGAAGAGTTGGCTAATTTTTGTAAAGCAAAAGGATTTGTGTTTAGAAGTTCTGATATTTATGGAGGATTTTCTGGTTTTTGGGATTTTGGTCCTTTGGGTGTAGAACTTTTTAAGAATATAAAAAGAGATTGGTGGGATTTTTTTGTATATCAAAAAGAAAATGTAGTTGGAATTGAGGCAAGTGTTATTTCTTCACCTATGGCTTGGAAAGCTTCAGGTCATATTACTAGTTTTAAAGATGTTGCTGTTATTTGTAAGAAGTGTGGGAAATCTACAAAATTAGAGATTAGTGAATTTGGAAAAATAAACTGTGATTGTGGGGGGGAATATGAAAAAATAGGGGAATTTAATTTACTTTTTAAGACAAATGTCGGAGCTTTAGATACAGAAGAGGCTTATCTTAGGGGAGAGACAGCTCAGGCAATGTTTATGAATTTTAAATTGGTTTCTCAAACTTCAAGAATGCAATTGCCTTTTGGTATTGCACAGGTTGGAAGATGTTTTAGAAATGAGATTGCTCCAAGAGATTTTTTATTTAGGAGCAGGGAGTTTAATATTGGTGAGCTAGAGTTTTTTATTTCTCCTGGAGAAAAAGAATGTAATTTGTTAAAGAAAAAACATTTGGATTTAAAAATAAAACTTTTAGATGCAGAAATGCAAAAAAGTGGAAAAATAGAGTTTAATGAAACAAATATTAAAAAAATGTTGGAAGAAAAAAGATTAGGAGAATGGCATGCTTATTGGTTAGCAGAACAGATTTTTTGGTTTAAGAGTCTTGGTTTAGAGAATATTAAGGTTAGGGAGCATATGGAAGATGAAAGGGCTTTTTATTCTTCTGCAACTTTTGATATTGATTATAATTATAATTTTGGAAGCAAGGAAATCGCAGGAATTGCAAATAGAGGTCAGTATGATTTAGGCCAACATCAGACAGAAGCTAAAAAATCAATGGAAATTTTTGATGAGAAATCTGGAAAAAAAGTTTTGCCTAGGGTCATTGAACCTACTTTTGGTATGGAAAGAGTTTTTTTGGCTATTTTAACATCAGCTTATTCAAAAAATTCTAAAGGGGATGTTGTTTTGAGAATTCCTCCTAAGTTGGCTCCAATTAAAGCAGCTGTTTTTCCAATTGTGAAAAAACCTAAATTTGAAAAAATTGCAGAAAATATTGTCTCAGATTTAAGAAAAGAATATAATGTTGTTTATGATAGGTCTGGAAGTATAGGGAGAAGATACGCAAGAAACGATGAAATTGGAACTCCTTTTTGCATAACTATAGATGAAAGTTCTTTAGAAACAAAAGATGTTACTGTGAGGATTAGAGATACTACGGAGCAGGTTAGAATTAAGATAGATAAATTAAAAGAAGTTTTAAAAAAAATAATAGCTGGAGAAGATATCCTTAATTTTGGAAAGAAAATCAACACAAGAAAGAAAATTTGATTTTTCTCGTCGGAAAATTAAAAAATTAATTTTTATTTTTGCAAAAAGTTTATAAATAAACTTTTCGTAATAAGATTAATTAAAAAAAGAGAGGTGAAAAATGGCTAAAACTAAAACACCAAAACAGCTTGCAGTGAAAATAAAATCTCTTAAAAAACAAGTAGCAAGACTTGAAAAACAAAGGAAAAAAGCTGTTGCAAAGAAAAAACCAAAGAAAAAAGCTGCAAAGAAGAAAAAGAAAAGATAATTAAGCTCAGTTTAATTTTTGTGTTATTTTAATTAGTTGTTACTTTATTTGAAAAGATTTTTAAACTTAAATTTTTTATTTGTTTAAATGGAAACTTGTATATTTTGTAAGATGGTAACAGGACAAATCAATTCTGAAAAAATTTATGAGAATGAAAATTTTTTTTCTGTTTTTGATGCTGCCCCCCAAGTAGAAGGTCATGCATTAGTTATTAGTAAAAAGCATTTTAAAAATAGTTTAGATTTACCAAACACACTTTGCCCTGAACTTATGGATGCTATTAAAAAAACAGCTTTGAAATTAATAGACAAGTATAAGGCTGATGGTTTTAATGTTATTAATAATAATTTTGCATCTGCTGGTCAGATTGTAAATCATATTCATTTTCATATTCTCCCTAGAAAGACTGGTGATGGTTATAGTATTTTTGTGAAGAAGAAGAAGTGATATTAGGATTATTTAGTTTTTTACAATAATAATAATTAAAAACTGAATGTTCTTTAAGATTTTATGGGTATTGAAGAGAATTTTGAAGAAGCAGGAGGTTGTTTGTTTATGGGAGAGATTTCATCAGATTTAAGGGAATTTTTGTTGGCTAAACAAAAAGGCATTCTTCTTAATAAAGATTACCCAGATTCAATAAAAAATCTTTAGATTTTTTAAATAGAATTGAAATTTATCTTAAAGACTTAGATATTCTCCTCATATCAAATTCTAATATTCTTAATAATGCTAAAGAAAGATTTACAAACCAGTATTTTTTAGAAAGAAAAGATCTGTTGCAAGAATTGAGAGTATCATTAACAAAACTAAAATTTGGATTACAAGTTATAGATTAAGAAACAGGAATTTTTTTTGAATTTTTATAATGATTATTCAAAATATCCTTTAGATAGAAATTTAGATTTAAGGGGTTATTATTAGAAAATGTCTCTGAGGGGATTTTAACCCCCGACCTCAGCCTAACTCAGAATGAACAAGTAACTCAACACTGAAATTTTCTATAAAGAAAATTTCGTGGATGAGCTTGAGCAAGTTCAAACTCATGAGAGCTGCGCTCTAAACCCTGAGCTACAGAGACTATTTTACAAAATATAAAGTATTTAAAAACTCTTCTTTCTTTTTTGAAATATGGGTTTAAATGAGAGTTTAATTTATGCACTTCCTCAAGAGTTGGTTGGAAAAGTTTCTGTTCTTCTTACAATTCTTCAGGCTCTTGGAGGAGTTATTATTCTTTATGTTATTTTTGGTGTAATAAGTTTGGTAATTAATAGGAAAAAGAATAAACAAATTGAGTTGATAAATAAAAATTTAGAAGAAATTAAGGTTTTATTGTATAAAAAATAATTATTTCTTTTTTTCAAGTTTTTTTTGTTTTGCGAAATATCCTGCTATTTGATTTCTTATTTTTTTGTAAGGCATAGTGTTTCCTAATATTTTTTTGTTTTCTTCAAAGTTTTCATTAAATTCTATTCCTTTTTGCCCTAGCTCTTTTGCAGCCCTTCTAATCATCTTTGATTTTATTTTTCCCATGATTATTGGTTAATTGTTTTATTTTTAAAGTTTGCTATTGGTGTAATAGGGATTCTTTTTATTATTAGAAATGTATTTGTTGGTATAATTAATAGGGAACTTTTTTAATTAGTGTTCATTTTTTTTATATATTAAAAAATATGGCAAATTCTATTTTGGAGCAATCTATCTTTTTTATTCAATCTTTTCCAGACTATCTAGATCTTTTATTGCATCTATTAAATTTTGAGTTTTTTTTGCTGGTTCCCCTAAGCTCATAATTATATAAGGGAGAGAAATTTCTTGAGATTTTTTGTGAGATTTGAGGATGTCTGATTCAGATATTCTTTTTTTATTAAAAGCTGTTATCAAATATTCTTTTTTATTCTTTTTTATCTTTAGAAAAAGTTCGTTTTTGCTGAAACCTTCTATTCCAGCTATTTCAATATTTTTAGAATTTAGATTTTCCTTTACTTTGTTAAAAAATTTGTCGTTTGTTTTTGAAGGTGCAACTTTTCTTTTGATTTGTTTCTTTGTTGGTTTTTCTTTTTGTAATTTTTCTTCTTTAATTTCTTCTTGTTCTTCTTTATCGAAAATATCTAAAGAATTTGGTTTTATTTGAATCGGACTTGTTATTGCTATTTTTTCAGGAATTTCAGGAATTTCTTTTTTTGGTTGTTCAATTATTTGTTCTGGTTTAAATTCTATCTCAGGAATTTTAAAATATCTCCAGTAGACTTCAGATTCTTTTTCAAATGGAACAGCAAAATCTTTAAGATATCTGAGAGCAACTCTTATTGCTGGTTCTTGGTCTTTATCCTTAAGAAATTTTTTTTCTTTAAGTAAAAGAAAAGCATCTTTTTCTTTACTTTTTAGATGTTGGGAAAAATTTTCTAGTTTGTGCTCTTGTTCTGGATTGAAATATAATGGTGATCCTCCTACTTTCATATGGCTTATTTTAATATCTTTATCTGCTGCTAATTCTGATAAAAATGCACCTGCAAATAGAATACTTAGTCCTGTTTCTTTAGCAATATGGACAGGAAGACTTGGACCTCTAAATTTTATTGTTGAAAGTATTTTTTCTTTTAGTTTAGCAGTATCTTGTTGGACCATATGAAAACAACCTCTCGGTTTTTTTTGATTTTCCCTTTTGTTGCAGAGGACGATTTTTTCAAATGCCTCTGATGAAAATCGTGAACTTTTTTAATTAATAGAATTAGAATTAGAGGTATTATAAATATTTTTATGGTTTAATCCAACCTACTTCATAATAACTAACATCTTCTTCTTCATCAACAATTGCTAGGAGTAGTTTCTTTTTGGTTGAATGTGCAACTCTGTTTTTTGCACTGAATTCATTCCATTTTATTGTTTTTGCTTCATGATCTACAAAAACAACCCATTTTGCATGAACTTTTCCTGGCCTTTGCCCCTTATTATATACTCTAAAATCTGCTCCGAATTTTAAAGCTGTTTTAACAATATATCCTCTTTCTCTTAAGTCTTTAAAAACAGGATATTTTATTTGTATTTTTTTGTCAATTCTTTTAATTTTATTTATCAATTCTTGTTTTGATGTTTTTTTGTTTCTAGAAAATATTTCCATTTTGTTTTTTTCAACTAAAAATAAAGCTTCTGATAGTGTATAGTTTATTTTGTCTTCTTTAGGTTCTCCAAAACACGATTTTTTGTAAAGAGCATGAGCTTCGCTAGTATTGCTAGAGATAATTTCTCCCATAATCTGGGCTTGGATTTTTTCCATGATTTAGATAAGAGAAGGCAATATTTAAAAGTTTGGAAGTAATAAAAATAAGATGAGATGGATTTTAAGATCAAAAATACATAGAGCCAGGGTCACAGATTCAAATTTAGGTTATATAGGCAGTATTACAATTGATGAAGATTTAATAAAAAGGGCTGGATTTTTGCCAGGAGAAAAGGTTTTAGTTGTAAGCAATACATCTGGGGCTAGATTAGAAACTTATATTATTACTGGGGAGAAAAAATCTGGATTAATTTGTATGAATGGTGCAGCTTCTTATCTTATTAAAAAGGGAGAAGAAATAATTATAATGGGCTTTGAATTAAGTGATAAACCAATTAAAGCCAAAAATATTTTGGTGAACTCAAAAAATAAGTTTGTCAGATTTTTGTAGTTTTTGTTTTAGCAAATAATATAAATATAGTTTTTATCTTAATTATATGAAATACCCTCATAAAGTTATAGAAAAAAAATGGCAAAAGAAATGGGAAGATGAGAAAGCTTTTGTAACTAAAGAAGTAAAAGGTAAAAAGAAATTTTATTGTTTAGATATGTTTCCATATCCTTCTGGAGAAGGTCTTCATATGGGGCATGCTTTTACTTTTTCACTAGGTGATATTTTTGCTAGATTTAAAAGACTTCAAGGTTTTAATGTTCTTTATCCTATTGGATATGATTCTTTAGGTCTTCCTGCAGAAAATGCAGCAATAAAAGTAGGAACTCATCCTTTAAAATATACTGAAAATTCTATTGCTAATTTTATAAAACAACAAAAAGCAATGGGGTGGAGTTATGATTGGGCTAGAATGCTCAAAACTTCTGATTCTGAGTTTTATAAGTGGGATCAGTGGATATTTTTACAGATGCTAAAAAAAGGATTGGCTTATAGAAAAAAAGCTCCTGTTAATTGGTGTAAAAAATGTAAAACTGTTTTAGCTAATGAGCAAGTTGTTAATGGAAAATGTTGGAGACATGAAAATACCAGGATTGAAATAAAACATCTTGAGCAATGGTATTTTAGGATAACAGATTATGCAGATGAATTGCTTTCTGGATTAGATAAATTAGACTGGCCTGAAAGATCAAAAAAATTACAGAGAAATTGGATAGGAAAATCATATGGAACAGAGATTTTGTTTGAGGTAAATAATGAAAAATGGCCAATATTTACAACTAGGCCAGATACTATCTATGGTGTAACCTTTATGGTTGTTTCTGCACAACATTCTAAGCTTTTTAACCTTGTGACTGAGAAACAAAAATCTATGGTTGAAAAGTTTTTGGAAAAAATAAAATCTGTTAGTGAAAAAGAAATACAGGGTTTAGAAAAAGAAGGTGTTTTTACAGGAGCGTATGCCATTAATCCATTAACAAAAGAACAAATTCCTATTTATGTTGGAAATTTTGTTTTAGCTGATTATGGTAGCGGGATGGTCATGGCTGTTCCTGCACATGATCAAAGAGATTATGATTTTGCTAAAAAGTATAAATTAAAAATTAAAGAAGTAGTTTTTGGAGGAAACATTAGTCGGAGTGCATATATTGGTGAAGGTAGGCTAATTAATTCTGGTAAATTTGATGGGTTGCAGAATCAGAAGGCAAAAGAAAAAATTACAGAGTATTTGAAAAAACAAAAACTTGGAAGAAAAGTTGTTCAGTTTAAATTAAGGGATTGGTTAATAAGTAGGCAAAGGTATTGGGGAACTCCAATTCCTATTGTTTATTGTGCTAAATGTGGAATAGTTGCTTTGACTGAAAAAGATTTACCTATTAAACTTCCTGAAAAAGTTAAGTTTGGAAAAGGAAATCCTTTAGAAACAGCAAAAATGTGGGTTAATGTTAAGTGTCCTAAATGTAGGTGTAAGGCTAGGAGGGAAACAGATACAATGGATACTTTTGTAAATTCTTCTTGGTATTATTTGAGATATACAGACCCTAAAAATGAGAAAGTTCTTTTTGATCCTAGGAAAGTGGGTTATTGGTGTCCTGTTGACCAGTATATTGGTGGGCCAGAGCATGTTACAGGGCATTTAATTTATTTTAGATTTTATACAAAATTTTTAAGAGATCTTGGAATTTTGAAATTTGATGAACCTGCTTTAAGATATTTTACCCAAGGAATTGTTCATGGTAAAGATGGAGATAAGATGAGTAAATCAAAGGGAAATGTTGTTGAGCCTTTTGATATGATAAAAAAATATGGGGCAGATACTTTAAGACTTGCATTGGTTTCTTTTGCAAATCCTGATAAAGATACTAATTGGGATGAAAAAATAGTTGAAAGTAGTTATAATTTTTTGAATAATGTTTATGAATACTTTACAAAATTAAAACTAGGAAAAACAGATGCGAAAATTGAGTCAAAATTACACCAAACAATACAACAAGTAACACAAGATGTTGAACAATTTAAACATAATTTAGCTATAATTAAAATAAGACAATTGTTTCAAAATTTTTATGATAAAAGAATCGATAAAGAAACTGCGCAAGAGTTTTTGAAAATGCTTTCTATTTATTGCCCATTTATTACAGAAGAGCTTTGGAGTAATTTTGGAAATACTGGTTTTATTTCTTTAAGTGATTGGCCTAAAGCTAATGTAAAAAAAATAAATATAAGATTTGAAAAAGAAGATTTAGCTAAAGATAAAATTGTTAATGATATCCTGAATATAATTAAAATTGTTGAGGCTAGGAAAGAAAAAAAATCCAAGGTTTATATTTATGTAATTCCAAATGAAAAAAATCTTTATGATGAATCAGAAATTAGTATTAGGATTCAAAAACCTGTAAAAGTATTTGCTGTTAGTGATAAGAATAAGTACGACCCAACAAATAAATCTAAGAATACAAAACCCAATCGCCCTTCTATTTATTTAGAGTAAACACCATAATTAATTTAAATAAGAAAATAGTTATATAAATATGAGTGATGGAGGAAAATGGATGTATGAAGAGGCAATATTATTTAAGAATAGTTTTCTTTGTTCTAATGTTAAAAGAATTTTTCTCATGAGAGATTTTTCTCATGAGAAAAATAAAGGTAGGTTAAGAAATTCAAGAAAAGTTTTAGATAATTTAATTGTTCTTGGACAATCTTTAAAAAAAGGAAAATTTGATCTTAAGGATTTTATGAGGGAGGATAGTTTTTTGTATTTTTCTTTGTTAACAAAAATATTAAAGTCTAATCCAGAAACATATATTCAAGATTTGATTAGGGGAAGGGAAGTTATAACCCAGTTGTTAAATAATTCAAAATATATTGGTGAAGATGCATTAAATAAAACAGCAAATCTTTTTTTAGAATTACTTTTTTTAACTAATCAAGAATTAGATACTAGAAAGTTAGGAAGAATGTATCCATATGATTACCAATGATTGTTTTAGAATAAAAAGTCTTAAAAACCTTGATTATTTACTACTTTTATTCAATAAAAGTAAATCAAAGATTTTCATTCATTCGTCTTTGATGAGCCAAATGAAAGGAGGTTGATAAGAAATGACACCATTAGAAATTATTGCCTTTGTTTTGATAATTGTAGGTATAGTCAAGATTTTAGTGTTAGCTTTTAATCCTAAATCTTGGATGAATTTTGCTAAAGGAATTTGGAAAACTTCTGCTTTGGGAATAATTTATTTTGTTTTAGCAGCTCTTGTGTTTTATTACCTAATACAAGAACTAACAATTATCCAAATATTGGCAGTCACAGCATTTGTAGCTCTTTTAATAGGTTTACAATTTGCTAGATATTCTAAAGAAACCATGACTTTTGTTCAAAAAATGATTAGGAATAAGAAAGATGTTTGGAGCAAGAATTGGCTATATATTTTGATATGGCTTATTTTAATGTTATGGGGGCTTAAAGAACTCTTTATGTAATTTTTTATTTTTATTTTTTATATTTTTTTAGTTTTTACTCTAAATATTTTTCTATATTTTTTTTCAGAGAAATTGTTTCTTTTTCAGATCCTAGTTGTTTTTTAATATAGGTAATTATAACATTTGTTATGTCATAATTTAAATTGGGTAATTTAGAATCTTTTCTATCTCTTTCTAGTTGTTTTTTAATGGCTTCTGCAACTTCTTGTTCTGTTTCATAAGGTCTTTCTTTTCTAATTCTTCTTGTCCACTCTAATTTTCCAGGAAGGTATATAATTGTTTTTGAATTATTATCTCCATAATGTATAGAAATGCTATATTTTGTTTTATCTTCTTCTATTGTTTTTCGAATCGAAACTTTTGGGTTTTCTTTTGTTTTTTCTATTATTTTTCCCATAATACTCTGTTCCATTTTTTATAATAGGAAGATCTATTTTTAAGTTTTATTGTGCCTTAGGTTAACACAGCTTTTATCCTTCTTACTCCTTCAGATGAAGATTGTTCTTTTAGAATTTTAAATTTTCCTAGTTCACACGTATTTTTTACATGGGGCCCTGCACATATTTCTTTTGAGAAATCTTCAATACAATAAACATAAACTTTATCTTTGTATTTTTTATCAAATATCCCCAATGCTCCTTGTTTTTTAGCTTCTTGGGGTGACATTTCTTTTTTTATTATGTTACATGATTTTTTAATTTGATTGTTGACTAAATCTTCAATTTTTTTTAGTTCTTCTTGAGTTATTTTTCTTGGAAAAGAAAAATCAAGCCTTAATCTTTCTGCAGTTATATTCGATCCTCTTTGAATTATATTTTTGTTTTTTAGAACTTTTCTTAGGGCAGTTATTAAAAGATGTGTGGCTGTATGTAATCTTGTTGTTTTTTCAGAATCATCAGCTAATCCTGATTTAAAACGTCCTTCTGTTGCAGTTCTAGAAATAATTTGGTGTCTAGAAACTTCTTTTTCAAATTCTTTTTTTGAGAATTTTATTTTATTTTTTTTACACTCTTCCTCAATCATCTCTATTGGAAATCCAAAGCTTTGATATAGCAAAAAAGAATCTTTTCCAGAAAGATTTTTTTTATTTTTAGTTAATTTTGAAAATCTATTTAACCCTTTTTCTAGTGTTCTAAGAAATTTTTCTTCTTCTTTTTCAAGTTCTTGTAATATTTTGTTCTTGTTTTTTAATTCTGTATAATCCGAATATATTGAAAATACTGGTTCTGCTATTTGTTTTGTGAAATTTTTTATTTTAAGTTTATTTCCATATCTTGTAGCCCTTCTAATTAATCTTCTTAAAACATATCCTTGTTCTGTATTAGAAGGAAGAATATTTTCTGCAAGAATAAATACAGAGGCTTTAATATGGTCTGCAATTATTCTCATAAATTTTGTGATTTCTTTATCTTTTCCATAGGTTTTTTTGGATAATTTTTCTATTTGATTTATTAAAGGTTTCCAGATTTCTGTTAAATAATTGTCTTCAAAGTCATTTAATATTGCTAGAGTTCTTTCTACTCCCATTCCTGTATCTATATTTTTTTGTTTTGCTGGTATATAATTTCCTTTTGAATCTTTGTTATATTCCATAAAAACATCATTCCATATTTCAACATTATTTACAAACATTTCTGTGTCAGGTCCGCAAGGTCCTGTTTTTCCTGTAGGACCCCACCAGTTGTCTTTTTTTCCTAGAAATTTTATTTTTTTTATTCCCAAGGAATCCCATATATTTGCAGATTCTGTATCTTTTTTTGCATCTTTGTTTCCTTTAAAACAAGTAATTGAAATCTTGTTTTTTGAAATTTTAAGGACTTTTGTTAAAAATTCAATACTGTATTCAATAGCTTGTTTTTTCCAGTAATCATTAAGGCTCCAGTTCCCAACCATTTCAAAAAAAGTATGATGATATTCATCACCAACCTCTTCTATGTCTGTTGTCCTTATACATTTTTGAATATTAACAAGTCTTTTTCCTTGGGGGTGTGGTTGTCCTAAAAGATAAGGCACTAAAGGATGCATTCCTGCAGAAATAAATAATGCTGTTGGATCATTTTCAGGAATTAGAGATGAATTTGGAATCTCTTTATGTTTCTTTGATTTGAAAAATTTAAGATATTTTTCAATGAGTTCATTACGAGTTACCATAATTTAATTTAAGAACAGAGATTTTAAAAATTGTTGGGTTTTGAGATTTATTTATCTGCTTAATTCACTAAGTTGGCTTTGGATATCTTGAAGTTGCCTTTCAAGATCTTCATCATATTCACTTTCTTTGATATCTACTTTTGTTTTAGTTTCTTGTTCATGTTCTTTTAATTTCCCACTTATCTTTAATTTTGGAAGATTTGCTTCTAGTTTTACCACTCCTGTTTTTATCTCACTTAATTTTCTATGTAATTTTGCTCTTAGATTTAATTCTTCTAACCTATAGGCTTTATATTGTTTTATTGTTCTTGCTATTTTTAATAAACCCAATTCTATAAAGAGCATCCCTTTTTTGGAATCCATTCCTTCATCATATTCGAATTTTACATGAATAAGGTTTTTACTTTTCATTTTCTTACTCTATTTTAGAAAAAATTTCTTGATCTACTTTTTCAATTTGATTTTTTATTGATTGCATCTCTTTTTCCCAATGTTCTAGTTCTTCCTCTTCTTTTATTTTTAATCCTTTTATATCTCTAAGCATCCTTTCTATTTCTGTAATTTTTCCTTTTGTTTTTTCAAAAATTTTTAGGGCTTCTTCAAACTTATCTAATCTTATAAAGAAAGGTTCAGGTCTTTGTGATCTTCTTATTTGTTGTAATTCTCTTCTTTCTGGAATTTCTTCTCTGAAAGGTTTTTGGAGAGGTTTTTGCATCATTTGTTCTTCGTTTTCATAATCTTCTTCATCAAGTGAATCAAACTCATCTGCATCAAAAACCTCTTCGTCCTCTTTTTTCCCAGTTACAGCTTCTTTAATAGTATTTTGTGAAAATTTATTCCCAATAGAACTAGGTGGGATGTTTGGTAATTTAAATTGTGATTTAGTTAAATCTCTTTTAGGTCCATTATCAAAATCAGGTAATTCTGGAAGTTCAGGTAATTCTGGAAGTTCAGGTAATTCTAAAGAGTTCATCCTTTTTTCTTCCTCTTTTTTCTTTTTATTAAATAACCCCATTTTATTATAACTCTTTGGATATATATAAAACACAATATAGGTTTAAAAATGTTTATTTTTTTGAATTAAGAATAATTTCTAACCGAAAGGTATTTATTTGCATTCTTTTTAATATTTGGATGTTAAAAGAATTTCTTAGAGAGTCAATATCTATTATCGTCGGAAAACAATCAGATGAATTAACTGATTTACTTAATAACAAAAAACATGTTAATGAGTTCATTCTTGCTAAAAAATTGGATATAACTATAAATCAAACTAGAAATCTTTTATATAAAATAGCAGATTATGGTTTAGTTTCTTCTATTAGAAAAAAAGATAAGAAAAAAGGTTGGTATACTTATTTTTGGAAGATTGAAAATATTAAAGTTCTAGAATTTTTAAGGGATATTTTAATGAAAAGAATAGATCAGTTAAATAATCAAATTAAGAGTAGAGAGACAAAGATTTTTTATATTTGTGAAAGATGCAATATAGAATTTAATGAAGAAAATGCATTGGCTTATGATTTTACTTGTAATGAATGTGGTAGTGTTTTTGTAGTTAAAGATAATTCTAAAATACTTAAAGAATTGAGGAGAAATTTATCTAAATTTAAGAATCAACTAAAATTAGTGGAACTGGAAGTTGAGGTAGAACAAAGTCAAATCGAGAAAAAAAGAGTAAAAGAAGTTAGGAAAAAAGAAAAAGAAAAGAAGTCAAAATCTGCTGCAAAAAGGAAAAAGACTAAGTTTGAGAAGAAATTATCTGCTAAGGAGAAATTGCCTAAAGGGGAAGAAATAGTTAAGAAGATTGTCAAAAAGAATCCTAAAAAAAATGTTAAACATAAGAAGATAAAAAAACCAACTAAAAAGAAAATTATTAAAAAATCTAAATCTAAAAAAGATTTTCCTAAATTTGGTTTGACTCGTCTAAAAGCCAAATCAAAGAAAAGAGGATAATTTTGAAAATGTCTGGTATTTATAGAGTTTATCCAAAATCAAGAAGGAATTTTTTATCAGGGTTAAGTGTTAATACAAATATTATTTTACTTAATGTTGTTGCATATATTGTTTTTTCTCTTTTGCTTTATTTAGAAATACTTCCAATAGATTCTATTGCTATAAAACCTTCTAATATTTTGGGAGGAAAATTTCTTTGGACTTTTTTAACAAGTATGTTTATGCATGCTGGATTAATACATCTTTTTGTAAATATGTTCTCTTTATTTTTTATTGGAGGTTTAGTTCAGAGAATTTTGGGGCCTAAAAGGTATTTGTATTTTTATTTAATAGCAGGCTTGTTTGCAGCTTTGTTTTTTGTTTTAGGAGGGGTTATTTTTCCAGAGGATTTTGAGGCTTATGCTGTTGGAGCTTCTGGAGCTTTATTTGGTTTAGTGGGTTTATTAGTACTTTTAACTCCTAATCTCCCTGTTTATCTTATGTTTATTCCAATTCCCATAAAAATGAAATATGCTGGTCCTGGAATTTTAATTGTTTTATGGTTAATTTCTCAAGCTCCAGTTGTTTTTGGAGGTCAAAGGATTTCAATTGGCAATACTGCTCATCTTGGTGGATTTGTAATTGGTTTAATTTATGGCCTTTATCTTAAAAGTCATTATAAAAATAAAATAAGGATGATTGGAAAACATTTTAGTTAATAATGAATAATAAAAAAGTTAAAAGAAAAAATATAAATAAGAAATACCAAGAAAATTTTAGATTTAATATTTGGATTGGTTTATTTTTATTTTCATTTATTTTGTTGCTTATTAATTTTATAGCACAAAATCTTATAAAGTCTGATTTTTTTCCTTTGTTCCTTGAATATTTGTTGTTTTTAATTATTTTATTTTCTAGTTATGTGTATTTTTGGAAATTAGGAAGACCTTTTTTTAAGAGTAAGGAATTTATTAAATCATCTAGAATTTTTATTTATATTATTGTAGGAGTCTTTGTTTTTTTTGCTTTGTTTGGATTCTTTGTTCCTGTTCCAGAAGCTATTGGAGAAAAAATATTGGATTTTCTTAAACAGATTTTAGATCAAACCAAAGATATGTCTTATTTAGAATTAACTAAATTCATTTTTTTTAATAATTTGCAAAGTAGTTTTTTTGGAATTATTTTTGGAATTTTTTCTATTGTTCTGGCTATTCTTAATGGACTTTTATTAGGTTTTGTTTCTTCAATAGGTGTAAATTCAGAAGGATTTTTTATTTTGTGGAGACTTTTTCCTCATGGAATTTTTGAGTTGCCTGCTGTTTTTATTGCACTTGGATTGGGTTTGAGGTTAGGACTTTTTGTATTTAGTTCTAAGAAAAGATATTTTTTTAAAAATAATCTTTTTAATTCTTTAAGGGTTTTTTTATTTGTTATTTTACCTTTATTAGGGTTAGCAGCTTTTATTGAATCTACTCTTATTTTTTTGGTGGGATAAGTTAATTTTATATACTCTTTTTTCTTATTAAAAGCATCAAATTAAATAAAAAAGGAGGTTAAGATGTGGTATGAAAAAACAGCTTTAGTTTTGGCCGCTATTGGTGCTATTAATTGGGGTCTTACTGAATTAGGTTGGAATGCAGTTGGAGCTCTTATAGGAAGTTGGAGTATTACTTTAGCTACAATAATTTACTATTTGGTAGGACTTTGTGGTATCTATGCCTTGGTTAAGGTTTTTAAATAATCTTAAATAAAAAGGAGGTTGAAATGGAAGCTTGGCAAAAATGGGTGATTGTTGTTGCAGGTATTGTAGCTTTGCTTAATCACTGGGTAATGGGTTACTGGTTAGATGTAATTGGTGGTGTGGTAGCAGCAATAGTTGCTTTAGTATCTAAATAAACCTAAATTTATTTTTTTATATTTTATCTTTTTAATTTGTATAATTTTTCTAGTAAGATTTTTTAGCTTTTAATCTTTTAAATCACTTATTCCTAGCATTATTAACAGAAGTCCAATCATAATTACAAACCAAAATATTCCTCCTTTTAGGAATGTCCATGCTGCACTTAGGAAATTAAAATTTTTTCCAAAGAGGACCCATGAGTACATTGAGGAATACCATGCAATTAGGATAGCTCCTATTAAGAGGATTAGTCCCAATAAAAGTTCAGCCCATTTGTTCATTGTATTCTTTTTTGTTCTCTTTCATTTAAAAAGATTTTTGTTCCTGAGTGTATATTACAAAATGTTTAAAAACAGGGTTTTTTATGTTTTTTAATGAAAGAATCCGAGAAAATATCAAGAGAAGCTAGTTTGAAAAAATCAGAAGAAATTTTTGGAATCAATATAAAAGGTTATGATTTTAATAAGGGAGTTGATTATAATAAAATTCTTGATAGTTATTTGTCTACTGGTTTTCAGGCTAGTCATTTTGCAAAGGCAGTCGAAGTTATTAATAAGATGATTAAAGAAAAAGTCACAGTTTTTTTAGGTTGTAGTTCAAATCTTATAACTTCAGGAATTAGAGATGTTATAAAATATTTGGCTGAACATAAGAAGATTGATGTTTTTGTTACAACAGCTGGGGGAATTGAAGAAGATATAATAAAATGTTTGGGAAGTTTTAAATTAGGAAAATTTTCTGACTCTGGAGAATTATTAAGAGAAAAAGGGGTTAATAGGACAGGAAATATCTTAATTCCCAATTCACGTTATGTAAAATATGAGGCTTTTTTAAACCCTATTTTAAAAAGAATTTATCAAGAACAAAAACAAACAGGAAAAATAATTTCTGTTTCAGAATTTGTTAAATTGTTGGGAAAAGAGATAAATAATGAAGAGAGCATCCTATATTGGTGTTATAAAAATAATATTGATGTTTATTGTCCTGCAATTACTGATGGGAGTATTGGAGATATGATTCATTTTTTTATGTATGAACACCCTGATTTTAAAATAGATATTGTTTTTGATATACATAAACTTAATGAGTATAGTATTACAAGAGAAAAAACTGGAATGATTCTTTTGGGAAGTGGAATTATGAAACACCATATTTGTAATGCTAATTTAATGAGAAATGGAGCAGATTATGCTGTTTATATAAATACAGGAGAAGAATGGGATGGTGCTGATTCAAATGCAAGACCTGATGAAGCTGTTTCTTGGGGGAAAATGAAAGGCAAAGGAGAAGCAATAAAAGTTTTTGGAGACGCTACTATTTTGTTTCCTTTAATTGTTGCTAAATGTTTTGTTGAGAAAAGCTCTTAAAGTCTTGTGTTTTTTCTTTTGTATGTTAACTGATAAACAAATTAAAGAAATTAAGTTACATCTTGAAAAAGCTCAGAATCCTCTTTTTCTTTTTGATAATGATCCTGATGGGCTTTGTAGTTTTCTTTTATTGCAAAGATATATTGAAAGGGGAAAAGGATTTCCAATTAAATCTTTTCCTGAATTAAAGGCAGATTACATAAGAAAAATAAATGAATTGAATGCTGATTATGTTTTTATCTTGGATAAACCAGTAATTGAAAAAGAGTTTTGGGAAGAAATTCATAAAATAAATATACCTGTTGTTTGGATTGACCACCATGGAATTCAAGGAGAAACACCTGATTTTGTTAGTTATTATGATCCTGTTTTAAATAATCCTTCTACTAATGAACCTGTTACTGCTCTTTGTTACCAAATAACTCAAAGAAAAAAAGATATTTGGTTAGCTGTTATTGGTTGTATTTCAGATGCTTTTTTACCTGATTTTTATAAAGATTTTCAAGAAAAATATCCTGATTTAGCTGTTGATGCTAAAAAACCTTTCGATGTTTTATATAAGTCTGAAATAGGGAGGCTTGGAAAAATAATGGGTAATGGACTTAAAGATAAAACAACTAATGTTATTGCGATGTTGAAATTTTTAATGAAAGTTAAAAACCCTTATGAAGCTCTTGAAGAAACTTCTCAAAATTATTTAATGCATAAAAGGTTTAACGAAGTGGAACAGAAATATCAGAATATTTTGGAGAAAGCAAAAAAAGTAGCAGAGTCTTCTGAAAAAATTTTATTTTTTAAATATGCAGGTGATTTAAGTATGAGTGGAGAATTGTCTAATGAGTTGAGATATAATTTTCCAGATAAGATTATTGTTGTTGCTCATATTAAACCAGATAAAGTTAATCTTTCTATAAGGGGTAAAAAAATAAGGGAAAAATATTTGAAAATTATCAAGAGTATTGAGAGTGCAAGAGGGGGAGGTCATGAAGATGCTGTTGGTGGGCAAATGAGTTTTGGAGATCTTGAAAAATTTAGAAAAAAGTTTGAGGAGGAGTTTGGTTAGTAGGATTTTTAAAGTTTTAATTATTCTTTAATGTATGGAATTTGTTGAAGGGGTAATATACGGGGGGATTTGTATTACAATGGGTGTTGTTTATGTTTTTGCTGAGAAAGGAATAGATTATCTTTTTGGAAAGAATAAACCCCTTTATTTTAGTAGTGAAAATATTAATAATTTTAGAAAATCTTTATTAGAAAAAAAAGTAAATCAATAACTTTTCCCGACATATACCCAATAATCAGCTGGCTGATTTGTTGTTATGCATTTTTTTCCTTTAATAGGTGGTTGTTTTAAGGGCATGTTAAGTGTTTTTGCTCCTTTGAATTTTTCCTGAAGTAATTCTTCTGCTTTTGTAGAATTTTTTAAAGGAACTAAGACTAATTTTTGTTTTTGTAATTTATTTAAAGTATCTTTTAAATTATCTGATTTATCTAAGGCATTTTTTAGTAATTTATTTGCCTTGTTGAATAGATTATTTTGGATTTCTTTTAGAGTTAAATCTATTTGTTTTTGTAAGTTAGTTATTTTGGTAATCTTTTTTTCAGAAGTATCTCTTCTTATTATTACTGCTTGTTTGCTTTTTAGGTCTTTTGGACCTATTTCAATTCTTATTGGTATTCCTTTGAGTTCCCACTCATGAAATTTAAAACCAGGGGTAACTTCTGATCTGTCGTCGAGAATAGGATCATATTTAGATAATTGTTTAAATATTTTTTTTGATTGGTCTAGAATTTTTTTGTCTTTTTCAGAACTAATTGGAACAATTACTATCTTATTTTGGGCTACTTGAGGAGGTAGTACAACACCTTTATTGTCAGAATGAAGAGCAAACATGACTCCCAACATTCTTGTGGAAATTGCCCATGTATTTTGCCACACATATTCTTCTTTTTCATCTTTTGTTTTGAATTTAATATTATAGGCTTTTGCAAAGTTTTGCCCATCATGATGAAAATCAGGTCCTTGTATTGCTTTTCCATTTGGCAAATAACTTTCTATCGTTAAAGTGTATTCTGCTCCTGCAAATTTTTCTTTATCTGTTTTTTTACCTATTATGCCTGGAATTGCTAAATAATCCTCTAGAATTTCTTTGTATATATTTATGATTTGTATAGCTTCTTTTTCTGCTTCTTGTTTTGTTGCAAAAGCTGTATGTCCTTCATTAAATACAAATTCTCTTGTTCTGAAAAATGGAATAGGGTGTTTGAATTCCCATCTTACAACATTACTCCATTGATTGTATTTTAAAGGAAGATCTCTCCAAGATCTAATCCATTTTGAATAAGATTCATACATTATTGCTTCTGAAGTTGGTCTTATTGCTAACCTTTCTTGAAGTTTTGTATTTCCTGCTTGAGTAACCCATGCAACCTCAGGACTAAAACCTTTCACATGCTCTTGTTCTTTTTTAAGAAGAGATTCTGGGATAAATAATGGAAAATAAACATTTTTTACATTTATTTTTTTAAGTCTTTTGTCTACTTCATCTCTTATTTTTTCCCAAATTTGCCATGCAGTAGGTCTAAATACAATACACCCTGATACAGAAGTATAGCCTGCTAATTCTGCCTTTAATATTAATTGTTGATACCACTCTGAAAAATTTTCTTCTTTTTTTGCTGTGAGACCTTCATTAGATTTCTTGTTTTCTGTCATGTTTGGTAAAAGAATAAAAGGTATTTAAGATTAACTCTGTTTTAGTAATTTTTATAAAGATAGAAATATTTTTATTTTTATGGGGAAGATGATTAAGTTTGATGATGTTAAATATGTAAGGGAAAAATTGAAAAATGGAGAGTTTGTTATATCTAATAGAAATATTTATGATATGTCTTTGGGAGGAAATTTACACATATTATATCGAGATTGTTATCCAAAATCTGTTTATGATAGAAATGTTCCTGGAGAAAATAAGTTTAACCACGTATTGCCTTGTGGTTATTTATGGGGAAACACTCTTAGTGGATTTTGTTGTATAGAATTTATTGATAATAAAAATATTCTTATTAAAGTTTCTCAATTAGTAATGGAAGAATTTTTAGACTTATAATCTTGGATATACTTTTACACTAAAGTTTCGTTTAAAACATTTAAAGCAATTTTATTTACACTTTCTTTTATATAATTGCTTTCAAGTGCAAATCCAAGACTTTCACCTGTTCCTATTTTAAAATTATTAATTCCTATGACTCTTCCTTGTTTATCTATTAAAGGACCTCCTGAATTTCCAGGATTTAAAGCAGCATCTGTTTGAATATATGCTTCTATTTGACTTGGTCCTGGTCTATGAACCCCAGAGACAATTCCTTCTGTTACTGAAAATTGTAATCCTAATGGATTCCCTATTGCTATTACTTTTTCTCCTATTTGAATATTGTTTGAATTTCCTAATTTTAATTCATCATAATCTTCTCCAAATATTCTTAGTAAAGCTATATCTAGGTCTCCATCATAACCAATAAAAGTTGCGTCGTGTACTTTTTGTTCAGAGGTAAATGCTTGAACTTGTCTTCCCCCTACTAAAACGTGTGCATTTGTTACAATATATCCATCATCTGAAATTAAAAATCCTGTTCCTTGTCCAACATCTGTTCTTATTGTTACAACACCTTTGATTACCTCTTCAATTATTCCTGAGAAATCTTCTCCTGCTGAGGCTTTTAAAGTATCCATTTCATGGCCAATTGAACCTAATTTTAAATCTAAGGTATTTACTGTTTCTTCTAATGTTGTTTTAGTTTGAATAAGATTTGTAGTTAGAGTATTTATGTTGCTTTGTGTGTCTGTTATTTTTTGATTTAAAGAATTGTATTGAATATTTTGTTTTATGAACATTGAATACATAAATATTCCACTAGTGATCATGTAAAGAATTACTATACTACTGAAGCTTCCAATTATCCACTTATGGTGTTTTTTTAATCGCATTTTTTTAATATATATTTTAAAATACCAAGATATAAAAATGATTTGGTTTTTATATTCTTATAACAAAAAGGCTCGTCGTTCAATGGATAGGATTTTCGGTTTCGGCCCGATAGATGGGGGTTCGAATCCCCCCGAGCCTATGGGTGTGAATTTTAATTCGCGCACATTGACGGAATCTTTGATTTCAGTCTTTGTAGGACATAGGTAAAATCGTGCTACTTTCGATGCGAGTCGCTTAGAAGAAAATGAAGAATAAAGCAGTTCCAGGAGATTTTGTAGAAATTCATCTAGATAAAATCATTTATGAAGGAACACTTTTAGAAAGTCCTGAAGATGAAAAAGCCATTGTATTGTTAAAACTAGGAACAGGTTATAATATTGGTTTTAATAAAAAAGATATTTGTGAGATAAAACTTTTAGAAAGAAGTGAAGAAGAAAAAGAAGAGATTAAAATAAAAGTTGAGAAGAATAAACCAAATATTGCTATGATTATTACTGGGGGCACTATTGCTTCAAAATTTGATTCTAAAAAAGGGGGAGTTAGTCCTTTGAATTCTTCTGAGGATTTATTTAAGTTTTATCCAGAAATATTTAAGATAGCTAATGTTTCTAGAGTGGAAGTTCCTTTTATGAAGTTTTCTAATGATATGGATTTTAAGGATTGGCAAAAATTAGCTAAGATTTCTGAGAAATTGTTAAATGATTCAAATATTAAAGGTATAATAATTACACATGGAACAGATACTTTACATTATACTTCTGCTGCTCTTAGTTTCTTTTTAGGTAAAGTTAGTAAACCAGTTGTTTTAACTTATTCTCAGAGAAGTATTGATAGGGCGAGTAGTGATGCTAATCTTAATCTTCAGTGTGCTGCTTTAGCTGCTATTTCAAATATTGCAGAAGTTATGCTGGTGGGCCATGCTTCTTCAAATGATAATTTTTGTTATGCAATGCCTGGAACTAAAGTTAGAAAATTACATAGTTCAAAAAGAGATGCTTTTAAAGTTATAAATTCAAAACCTTTTGCTAAAATTTATTCTGATAAAATTGAAATTCTTGAAAAACATAATCTAAGAAGTAAAGGAAAAGTTAAAGGTGATTTTAATTTTGAAGAGAAAGTTGGTTTAATTAAATTTTATCCTGGACAAGATCCAGATATTTTAGATTATTACATAAAAAAAGGATATAAAGGAATAGTTATTGAATTTTTGGGATTAGGTCAAATTGCAGGTAAAGGAGCTAGATTGTCTTGGCTAAATAAGTTAAAAGAAGTTCAGAAAAAGGGTTTGGTGGTTTGTGCTGCTGCTCAGACAATATACGGTAGGCTTAATCCTATGGTTTATAGTGATGGTAGGGAATTTTTGAAAACAGGAATTATTTATTTAAGGGATATGTTGGCTGAGACAGCTTATGTAAAATTAGGTTGGGTGTTGGGTCATCCTAAATGGAATGTTAAAGAAAAAATGCTTGAGAATGTAAGCAGGGAATTTAGTGATAGGTTGGAAAAATGAAAAAATCTTATTTAATTTTAATTAGCATTGTTGTTTTAATAATATTAGTTTTATTTATTAGGTTTTTTATTGGAGGAAGTGAAGATTCTTGGATAAAAGATAAAAGAGGAGTTTGGATAAAGCATGGCGTTCCTTCTGATATACCTTATTATGTATTAATTCAGCAAAAAATTGTTGATGAGGCTATAAAATTGTATGAAGATAAAAAGAGTAGAGGTACTGAATTTAATAGTCAGTGTCTTGGAATTGTTGATAATTATGCAATTGATATTGTTCATATTCCTAGGATAGCGGAGGATGATTTAGTTGAGAATCAGTGTGAGGATTATAGGAGTGGACAGGTTAGTAATTTTATTGAATTAGATAAAGATGGAGATGTTGTGAAAATTAAGGATTAATTGTTTTCTTTTGGGAATTATTTCTTAAAATGTTTTTGTAACATTTTTTTTATTTCTTGGATTTCTCTTTCTGCTTTTTTGTTAATTCTATAATCATATTCTGCTTTAAGTCTGTCTCTTTGAGCTTGTCTATTTTGACTCATTAAAATAATTGGGGCTTGTAAGGCAGCCAAACATGATAATAAAAGATTTAGTAATATAAAAGGATAAGGATCCCATGTATTTATCCAGGCATATATGTTGATAGTCATCCATATAAAGATGAATATTAAAAAACTTATTATAAATATCCAACTACCTGCCCATTTAGTAATCCAATCTGCTGCTCTTTGTCCTACATCCTTCTTGAGTTTAAAAAGAGGGTGATTTATTTGAAATTTTGGCCTTTTCACAATTTCTTTTTTAATTTTTACCTCTTTTTTCATTTCTTAAAGAATTAAAAGAATATTATAAAGGTTATTGATCTTTTTTGAGATGAATTGTAACTATAAAGAAGTAACAAATAGGAAGATTTTTAAGGGAGAAAAGATTGTGTTTTTTATGAGTTTAGATATAGTAGTTACTTCAGAAAATATAGGGTCAAATCCTGGAGGAAGATGTTTAGTGAAAACTCATCTAAAGCGTGTTTCTGAAGAAAGCTATATTAAATATTGTAATAGAACTCAAACCCCCCCTTCTTTTTCTTTTTCATCCCAAAGACAACCTATTTATGAAGCAATGTTTTTAGAAATGGCAAAAATGTTAGGATTAGTTGTTCCAGAATATGCTGTTATTTTAAACCCACAAGGAAAGCATGTTAATTTTATTTATGAACCAGAAAAAAACCAAAAGGTAAAAAAATTAAATTCTAATAACCATTCTTATTTTTTATCAAGATTGATTGATCATATAATTGATGAAAATCATCCTAAACTAAGAGGAGTTATGGCTGATGAAAAGATTTATAGAGATTTATTAAATATAGGTAATGTTTCAGACAGGCCAGATAATTATACTTTAGTTGATATTAAGGGTAAGGAACCTTTTGTTTTATATATAGATTTTGGATGTGGTTTTGTTGATGCGCATGAGGGTATTTTAACTATTAGGCCAAGTCTTATTAGACAAATGAGTAAATTAGAAAATGGAAAAGCTTTAAAGAATCTTAAAAAAAGATTAGGAAAAATTAATTTAAAAATAGATAGAGGGACAATAATCAATTTATTTGATTTTGGAGAACGTATTCCTGGATGCTGTAAAATTAATGTTCTTGATGCATCTAACCCTCATTTTTTTAAATCTATGCCTGTAAACTCTCTTTTATCTAAAAGAGAATTAGATGATTTAAGTAAATTATATTTTATTACTAATAGTACTTTTTTAAAAAATTATAAAGGTGATGAGAGATTGTTTAAGAAAAAATAAGCAAATTTTATTAACTCCTTCTTCTTTTTCTTTTTATGTTAGATTACAAAGAATTGGGTTTTAAATCTGGTTTAGAAATACATCAACAATTAGATAGTCATAAACTTTTTTGTAATTGCCCTTTTTTGTTAAGGCAAGATGAGCCTGATTTTGAAATTTCTAGAAGATTACATGCTGTTGCTGGTGAAAAAGGAGAAATTGATGTTGCTACAAGTCATGAGGCTAGTTTGAATAAAGAGTTTGTTTATCAAGGATATGATACAACTTGTTTAGTTGAACTTGATGAAGAGCCACCTCATTTAATTAATCAAGAAGCTTTGAAAATTGCACTTCACATTTCTTTATTACTTAATTGTAAAATAATTCCTATTTCACAGATTATGAGAAAAACAGTTATTGATGGAAGTAATACTTCTGGATTTCAGAGAACTGTTATGATTTCAAGAGATGGTTATGTTGAAACTAGTAATGGAAAAGTTGGAATTAATTTTATTTTATTAGAAGAAGATGCTGCAAGAATTATTAAAGATGGGGGAAGTAAAAAAATTTATAGACTTGATAGATTAGGTGGGCCAATGGTTGAAGTTGTGACTGCTCCTGATATTGTTGATTCTGAACATGCTAAAGAAACAGCATTAAAGATTGGAGAGATATTAAGGAGTTGTAAAGTAAAAAGAGGAATTGGAACAATTAGGCAAGATATTAATATTTCTATAAAAGGGCATGAAAGAGCTGAGATTAAGGGTTTTCAAGATCCTAAAGTTTTTGTTGAAGTTGTTGAAAAAGAAGTTCAAAGACAATCAGGGAATTTGCAGAATAAGAAAAAATCTAAACCAGAAGTAAGAGGAGCAAATCCTGATAATACTACTACATTTTTAAGACCCTTACCAGGAAGTGCAAGAATGTATCCTGAAACAGATTTACCTTTGTTAAAGATTTCAAAACAAATGATTGATGAAGCTAAAAAAACTCTTCCTAAACTTAGAGAAGAATTAGAAAAAGAATTAAGAAAACAAGGTCTTAATGAAGAATATATTAAATTGTTGTTTAAATTAAATAAGGTGAATGGGTATAAAGAAGCATATTATAATTTACCTAAACCTAATTTAATTGCTAATTTACTTTTGGTTTTTCCAAAAGACCTTGCTAAGAAAAAAAAGTTAGATGTGAAAGATGTCTCTGAAATTATTGATGAATATATATTAGGGGTAATTAATTTTGTTAATAAGAAAAGAATTAAAGAAGAAGATATGAAACAGGTCTTTGAGAATTTAGTTGATGGAAAATCTCTTGAAGATTCAATAAAAATTGAAAGAGTTGATGTTTCTGATATTGAAGAAAAAATCCATAATATAATTAAGTCTAAGCCTGGATTAAGTGCTAATGCGTATATGGGTTTAGTTATGAAGGAATTTCAAGGAAAGGTTGATGGTAAAGAAGTAATGACAATAATTAAAAAGTATATTTAATTTTATATTTTATGAAACGAACTTATATTAAAGATCTTGAATTAGGAAAAGAAATTTTGCTTAGATGTTGGGTTTTTGAAATTAGAGGTTTATCTAAGCTCAAGTTTTTGTTACTAAGGGATTCTACTGGAATTGTTCAAGGAATTGTTAAAGATAAAGGATTAATTGGACAGATTTCTAATTTAAGTTTAGAAAGTGTTGTTCAGATTAAAGGTAAAGTTAAAAAAGCTAATGTTAAGGCTGGGTTGGCTAGACATGACATTGAGGTTGAAGTTAGTGATTTGAAGATTTTAAATAAGGCTGAAAAGCTTCCAATTCATGTTAATGAAAAAGCTGTTAGTTCTGAATTACCCTCTAGATTAGATAATAGGTGTCTTGATATTAGAAAACCATGTGTTAAGGCTATATTTAAGGTTCAATCAGTGATTGTTAATTCTTTTAGAGAGTATTTTTATAAAAATAAGTTTATGGAAATTCAACCTCCTGGAATAATTGCTACTTCAACAGAAGGAGGAACAGATTTATTTGAAGTAAAGTATTTTGATAAAAAAGCTTATCTTGCTCAAAGTCCTCAATTATATAAACAGCTTGTAGCTATAAGTTGGGAAAAAGTTTTTTCTACTAATACTATTTGGAGAGCTGAAAAACATGATACTTCTAAACATATTAATGAGATAAGGCAGATGGATATTGAGTGTGCTTTTGAAGATGATATTGATATTATGAAACATTTAGAAAGTGTTGTGAAATTTATAGTTAGGAAAGTTATTGAGGGGTGTTCAGAAGAATTAAAGCTTTTAAAATTAGATTTAAAGACCCCCAAAGCTAAGTATTTGACTTATAGAGAAGCTATTGATTTACTTTCTAAAAAAGGTTTTAAAATAAAATATGGTGATGACTTTGAACCAGAAGCAGAAAGAAAATTATGCAGTATGTTTCCAAATACAATTGTTTTTACATATGAGTGGCCTATCGAACTTAAACCATTTTACATTTGGCCTAAAGATGAGAAGAATGGAATTTCAGGGGGATTTGATGTTCTTTATGGAGGAGTTGAGATTTCATCAGGAGGACAAAGAGTTCATATTCCTGATGTTTTAATTAAGATGCTTAAGATGAAGAAACTAAATCCAGAAGATTTTAAATGGTATATTGATGCTTTTAGATATGGAGCACCAATGCATTCTGGTTGGAGTATTGGTTTAGAGAGATTAACTCAAGCCATGCTTGGTTTAGATAATATAAGAGAGTGCACTTTGTTTCCTAGAGATAGGAAAAGGTTGAGTCCTTAAAATGTGGGTTACGATTCTTTTATCTTTTCTTTATGCAGGAACAGGAATTGTGGCAACTATTGGTTATTTCCCTACAATTAAGGATTTGATTAGGGGCAAGAAAAGTGCTAATATTTCTTCTTATGTAATTTGGACTTCTTGCGCACTTATTGTTTTCCTTTATTCATTAATTGTTATTTCAGATTTATTATTGGCAATTGTTACAGGGCTTAATTTTTTATCTTGCGCAGTTATTTTGTTTTTAGCTATTAGGTTAGAATTAATTAAAAAATAAAATTTTTTGATAATGATTTTTAAAAATCCTAATAAACTCTTTTTTTTATTATGAAAGCTATTAACAATTTTTCTAGCAATAGCAATAATTAAAAATACATGTTTCTTTTTTAATTTGAAATTATATATCATGAAAACAAAATTTATATCGATTAGTGATGCAATGCAGAAAGGTCGCGGTAAAGTAGCTGTGCGAGGATGGATTCATCGTGAAAGAGGTAGTAATAAAATGAGGTTTATTATTCTTAGAGATGTTAGTGATATTATTCAGATTGTTATTAAAAAAGAGAAGTTTGGGTCTCAGTGGGATGAAATTGATAAATTGCAAGTAGAGGCTAGTCTTGAAATTGAAGGAGATATTAAACCTGATAAAAGGGCTATAACTGGTTATGAAATTGATGCAGATAAAGTTGTTATAGTTGGAACTAGTGATGAATTTCCTATTCAGAAAGATCTTAGTGAAGAGTTGCTTGGAGATAGAAGACATTTATGGTTAAGGAGTAGGAAGATGGTTTCTATTATGAAGATAAGGAGTACTGTTATTGGGGCTTTACATGAATATTTTAGAAGTAAGAAATTTTATGAGTTTCAGTCTCCAATTATTATTCCTGGTGGGGCAGAAGAAGGCCCAACAATGTTTGAAATTGATTATTTTAAAAAGAAAATGTATCTTTGTCAGACTTGGCAATTATATGCAGAAGCTGCTATGTATGGGCTAGAAAAAATTTATTGTGTTGCTCCTAGTTTTAGAGCTGAGAAATCTAAAACTTCTAGACATTTAACTGAATATTGGCATACTGAAATGGAAGTTGCTTGGGCTGATTTAGATAAATTAATGGATTATGCAGAAGAAATGACTAGGTTTGTTGTTAAAAAAGTTCTTGAAGAACATAAAAAAGAATTAGAGTTTTTAGGAAGGGATTGGAAAAAGTTAATTCCTTCTACTAAAAAGAAATTTCCTAGAATTACTTATGATGAAGCACTTAAAATTTTAAAACAAAAGAAAAAAATGAGTGTTGTTTGGGGTAAGGATTTGAGAACAATAGAAGAAGAAAAATTAATGGAAAGCTATGATACTCCTGTTTTTGTTCATCATTATCCTAAAGAAGTTATGGCTTTTTATAAACCAAGAGATAAGGATAGTCCTAAGACCGCTAGATGTTTTGATATGTTAGGTCCTGAAGCTCATGGAGAACTAATTGGAGGAAGTGAAAGAGATACTGATATTAAAGAATTAAAAAAGAGTTTGAAAGCCAAAGGAGAGAAACTAGAAGATTATTCATATTATTTTGATATACATAGCTATGGTCCAATTCCACATGGAGGATATGGTCTTGGAACAGAACGTTTAATTAAGTGGATTTGCGGTCTTGACACAATTAAAGATGCAATTGGTTTTCCTAGGACAATGAGTAGGTGTAGGCCTTGATTGTTACTTCTTTAAAGTGGTTAGGGTGGTAAGGTTTATAAATCCTTTTTTATATAGTTTTTTATGATAAAGAAAGTATTTGTTGCTTCAGATATTCATGATGATATAGAGGCCTTGGTGAAGTTTACAGATTATGCTCAAGCTCAACATGCTGATGGAATGTGGGTTTTAGGAGATTTTAGTCTTAAACCTTATACAGTTGAGGCTCTTGAGGAGGTTTTAGAGAGTAAAGATATTGGAAAATTTATAGAGGCTAAGGAAAAAACTAATTTGGAAATTTTAGCACAGATGAAAGGTGTTTTAGATAATTCTGGATTAGAGTATAGGGTTATTCCTGGAAATTATGATCCTGATATTTTGAGTGTTTTTGGTGGGAGAGATTTACATAAAAAAACATCCATGTTTGGTGACGCAAAAATAGTTGGTTATGGTGGGGCAGATGCATTTCCTCAACATATAGCATTACTTAACCAAATAAATGAAATAGTTCCTTTTGACCATAATGAACTTTATACACTTCTTAAGAAAGAAAAACCACAAATTGTTTTAACTCATAATCCTCCTCAACAATTTTGTGATGATATGTTTAATGGACAAAATGTTGGAACTCCTGCAACTACTAAATATATTATGGAAAATAATCCAAAATTAGTTTGCGGTGGACATATTCATGAAGCTGGTCCTAATGGAAACAATCCTAGTGGGGTAAAAAGCATAGCCAAATATAGTAATACAATTATAGTAAATCCGGGAAATTTAGGAAGGTTTGAATTGTTACACTTTCCTTCGTTAGAAACTAATATGAAATTTGATTATGGAACTTTTTCAGAATTACATCTTGATACTGATAGTTCTGTAAAAAAAATTAAAAATTATTCTTTAAAATCTCCTGAAAGAAAAATTGGAAAAATTGAAAAGATTTCAGAGGTAGTTTTTCCTTAACTTTTTAAATTAGGTTTATTTAATTCTTATATGAAAATCTTAGTTATAGGAGATCCGCATGGTTTTTATAGATATAAGAAATTTATTTTTAAAGATGTGGATTTAATTCTGGTTACAGGAGATTTAGGTGTAGCAACAGTTGCTAGGAAATGGCATTTTGATAATATTAAAAGGAAACAAAAAGGTTTGCTAGAATTGGAAAAAGATTCAAAATTTATTAAGAAAGTTCATATGGAAATTCATGATTCAACATTGAAAGTCGTGAGGATTTTATCTAAATATGCTCCTACTTATTCTCTTCAAGGGAATGTTGAAATTCTTACAATATCTCAAGTAAAAGAAGATAAGAAAAAATATGGATTTAAAATTCCTATTACAAGAGAGGTGATTGATAAGATGAAAAATTTTCATTTAGCAAAAAATATTATTAGGAATATTGATGGTTTAAGAATTGGTTTTTTAGAGTATTTTATTGATACTAGTTGGGTAAGGGATTTTAGTCCTGGAGATTATGGAAAAAAGATGAAGGGAGCAATGGAGGAAACTAGTAATGCAAAGAAAATTTTAAAGAGATTTGGAAAAGTTGATATTCTTGTTTGCCATCAACCTCCTTATGGAATTTTAGATAAGGTTGGTAAAAAATATAATCCCCCTAAAAAATGGATTGGGCTCCATGCTGGGAGTAAAACAATTTTAGATTATATAAAAAAATACCAACCAAAATATGTTTTGTGTGGGCATATTCATGAGGCAAAGGGTAGGGAGAATATAGGTAAGACGACAGTAATTAATGCAGGGTGTTGTGGGAATTATGTTGTTTTGGATATATGAATTCTCTTACCACAAAATTTATAAATTATAAATTATAACTTTTTATATGAAAACTATAGCACTTAAAGATAGAACATTTAATCTAATAAAGGATTTAAAAGAAAAACATAAAATGAAATCTTTTGATAAGTTGATAATTGATTTAATTGTAAAAGAAGAGAAGGTTCCAAAAATAGAAGAAATGTTTGGTATCTTAAAGGGAAAAACAAAAGGTTTTACAAGAAAAGATAGGGAAGAGATTTGGGGAGATCCTAATAGGGATTTTTAGAATGAAAATAATTTTTGATACTTTTGCTTGGATAGAGTTTTTTGAAGGAACAAAAAAAGGAAAAATTGTTAAAGATTTTTTGTGTGAAAATGAAATTATAACCCCCTTAATTGTTTTTCTAGAGCTTAGTTATAAGGCTGACAAGGAGCATTGGAATTTTAGAGAAATAGTGAATTATATTAAGCATAATTCAGAGATTATTGGTATGAATGAAAATTTTATTTTTTCTTTTGGAAAATTGTATAATAAAGTTAAGAAAAATATTAGAGGAATTAGCATCGTTGATGTTGTTCTTTTACATACTGCTATGCTTAAGAATGCAAAAGTTTTAACAGGAGATAAACATTTTAAGGGGTTTAAAGAAGCCATGATTTTGTAATCAGTTTAGGTATTTTAATTTCTTTATTTAAATCATTTGTTATTAATTTATAGTCTGAGGAGATTATGTTGTTATTTGTGTTTAGGTAAGGCGAATTTTAATGTCTTTTTTTAGGAGTAGGTATTGCACAATCAGAACAAATTACTGCGAATTTTTTTGTTAGAGGGTCTTTAACAAATTTATATAGGTAAGGTCTTAATGTTTTTTTACATTTTATGCATCTTTTATCTTGATTTATTAGGGCTTGTTTTCTTTCAGAATGATGTATTTTTATATCTCTAAGAGGTTTTGATTTTAATGCTTTTAAGTATGTTGTTGGTTTAAAAATATCTTCCATTTTAATCCTATCTTTATCTGTTTTCTCTTTAAAAAGTTTTTCTTTATGTTTTTGTCCCTAATTGGTGTGGAGATAGGTTTAAAAACTATAAATATAGATAAATTCATTTAAAATTGGAGGAAATTTAAATGCCTGAAGACGAATACGATGAAGATGAAGAGTCTGAAGACGAAGAAGATGAAGACTTTGAAGATGATGAAGATTAATTACAATCTTCTTTAAAAATATCTTTTTTATCTATATTTTATGAGATATAGTTATATTGAGAAACTTGTTAGGTTAGTTGAGGAATCTGATGTTTCTGAAGTTTATATAAGGGGTTGGACTTATGAAATAACCCTTAGGAAAAACAACAAAGAAATTGAGAAGAATGAAAAATATAGTTTTTTAGAAAAAGCTATTGAAGGGTTTAGCAAGTTGAATGTTAAGTAAAATAAATAAATACTTAAAAAATAAGCAGACTTATTTTTTAAATGCAATTTTATGTTATTTCTGGTGGACCTGGAACAGGCAAAACAAAACTTCTTGGAGAATTAGAAAAAAATCTTGATTATATAGGTGGAATAGATTATTTTATTTTAAAAGAAGCTGCTAGAAATGTTGCTGGTTCTGATCCAAGATTTGTTGGAAAATCAATAAAAGAAATAAATATGAGTTATTTTCAACCTGCTGTTTTTGAACACCAAAAAAGAGATTTAGAAATAATGAAAAATAAATTATCTTTTGATATTGTTTTTTCAGAAAGAAGTTTTGGAGATACTTTGGCCTATATGAAAATTTATGAAATTCCAATACACAGAAAACATATTGGTTATTTTAGAAATAATGAGTTTTCTAAGGTTTTTATTTTAGATTATCCTAAAAAATATAAGCAAGATGAATTAAGGCAAGAATCTAAAGAAGAAGCAAGGATAATTCATGAGGAGATAATTAAGGTTTATAATCAATTTGAATTTAAACCTATTTTTGTTCCTCTTTTTTCAGATATTGAAAAAGATTCTCTTGAAAAGAGAAGTGGTTTTATATTAAATCAGATAGGAATTTTTAAAAACTAGGTACTTTTTGTTTTAAAATGGTAAAATTTATTGTTGCGTCTGGACCAGTAATTATTGAAGATGGAAAATTATTGGTTGATAAGGATAATAAAGATGATTTTTATAAGATTCCTGGTGGAACTGTTGAAGTGGGAGATAGTTTAGTTGATAGTTGTAAAAGAGAGTTTAAAGAAGAAGTTAATGGAGAGGTTGAGATTATTAGACCTCTAAACCCTATGGTTATTTATAAAAACCCTCAAACTGATGAAGAGATGACAATTGTTTTGATTCATTATCTTGGAAAATTACTTAATAAAGAAGATTTAAAACCACTTGAATCTATTAGGGAAATACTTTGGTTAGATATTAATGAGATTAAGGAAGGCAAGCATAATGTTGCTCCAAATATTAAATTTTTAATTGAAAAAGGAGATATCAAGACAAAAAATTGTTAGCAATTTTTGGCTGAATTTTTTGCAAGCAAAAAACACAATGAAGATAGGAGACGTAGAGCTGAAATGGTTAGGGCATGCTGGATTTGTGATTAAGAATTCAAAAATAATTTATATTGACCCTTATTTAATTAAAGAACAAGAGGATAAAGCAGATATAATTCTTATTACTCATGGCCACTATGATCATTGCAGTTTTGAAGATATTAGAAAAATAGTTAAAAATGGAACTAAAATTTTTGTTACAGCTGATGCACAGAGTAAAGTTGTTCGATTTAATGTTCCTGTTGAGATTGAGGTTGTAGAAGCTAATCAGGAAATTGATTTAGGGGATGTTAAGATTTCAACAGTTAGTTCTTATAATTTGGATAAGTCTTTCCATCCTAAAGAAGAAGGATGGATTGGTTATTTAGTTAAAATGAATAAAGTCATTATTTATCATGCAGGAGATACCGATATTATTCCTGAAATGCAAAAACTTACTGGTTTTAAACAATCAGGAAAAAAATTTATTGCTTTACTTCCTGTTGGGGGAAGATATACTATGAGTGCAGAAGAAGCCATAGAAGCTGTTAAAAAAATTAAACCTTCTTTAGCAATACCTATGCATTGGGGGAGTATTGTTGGAAGTGAGGAGGATGCTAAAGAATTTGTTGAAGGTTGTAAAGAAGCAGGCATAAATGCTGAAATTTTAGAGAAGGAGTAAAATGAAAATTGGAATAATTGGACCTAGTAATATAGAATTTTTAATTGAGATAAATCCTTATGCTGATGATATAATTAATAAATTATCTAAGGTTATTGTGGATTTTGGATATGAAATTGTTGTAACCCCTGATAAAGGTTCTGTTTCTGAATTATTTGTTCAAAATTATTTAGATAAAGGAGGCAAAAAAGTATTTGAGATTGTTCCTTTAGACGATAAAGAATTTGGTTATGATTGGCTTAATGTTTCTCTAGGAGAAAATATTAATTGTGGAACTTGGAGAAACCAACCAGAAAAATTAAATGAAGAGTGTGATGTTTTGTTATGTGTAGGTTATTCTGTAGGAGTATTTGCAGAGATAGCATATGCTAAGTGGTTTAAGCCAAAAAAAGTTTATATTATTAAAGACTTAGTTAGTGGGGAATTACCTAGGGAAATTAATAAGAGGTTGGATATTGAATCTATTTCTTTTGGAGAATTTTCATCTAAGATTCAAAATGTCTAAAGAAATTTTCCAAAAACAAAAAGAATTTGTTCTTTTTAAAGTTGATAAGTCATCTAAGGGTCATTATGATAAGAAAATAATTACATTATGTGAGAAAATTAATAAAAAAGATAATTATTATACAACATCTTCTTGTAGTGGAAGGGTTGTTATTATTAAGGATAAAAAGAAGAAGGAGAAAGGTGTGTTTGTTTTTGTTAGTCATGATTTGGTTGGAGTTAAAGAGTTGAAAAAAGTTTTAGAAGATAAGGATGAGAATTTGAAATTCAAACAGGAGCCTTGTATTCTTCATGTTGCTTGTAGAGACTTAGAAAATGCTTTAGAATTATTGAAGAAAGCTCAGTTAGCTGGATGGAAACGAAGTGGTGTTATTTCTAGTAAAGGAAAATTTGTTTGTGAGTTATTAAGCACAGAGAAATTAGAATTACCTTTTGCTCAAAAAGGGAAATTACTTTTTGATAGTACTTATTTAGAGATTTTAATTAAAAAAGCTAATGAAAATTTGAAAAAGACCTGGTTGAAGATTGAGATGTTGGGGAAGTTAATTTAATAAACAATATTTTCTTTTTTTTATTATGTATCCTCAAACTCATTTTTTATTTTCATGGCTTGTTGGTTTGATATTTGTTAAATTAGGGTTTTTTAATTATAAAATAGCTTTGTTTGTAGGTTTGATTGGGTTGTTTGTTGATATTGATCATTATATTAAATTTGTTTTTAGTAAGGGAGATTTTAATCTAAAAGATGCTTTTAATAGAATGGCTAGAGGAGTTTTTAGTGGAAGAAGCTTTATACACCACTGGATAGGTTTTGTGATAATAACTTTGATTGTTGTTTTCTTGTACCTTTTTAATAAGAATTTATTTTGGATCTTGAGTCTGGGATATTATAGCCATATATTTTTAGATTATGCACACTTGAATGTCTTGAAAATCAAAGGTAAGCTAATTATCAAGGAGTTTGGTTTTGTAGAGAAAGTAGATAAATTTGAGATTTTATTTGATATTTTTCTAGTTATAGGTGTTGTTTTGTTTATTTTATAATTTTCAAAAATCACCAAAATTTATTTAAATAGAATACTCTCATATTTGTTTTATAATATTAATTATTTGCGGTAGTTAATATTATTTTGTATGTAATAAGAGGTGATTTCCTCTTTTGTTTCTAACAATAATAGTTGGAAGTGGGTGGAGTATTTAAATATTTCGCCATGTCAATAAGTGATAAAGACTTCTAACTGACAGACAATCTTTGATTGTTGTGTCGCATGCGATACAAATGTAAGGAGGTAGAATATAAAAAAAATGGTGTTAGATTTTGCAAAAGAGGCAATAGAAAATAGCGATACCCATAGTATTAATTTTGATGAACTAAGAGCTGGAAAAGCTAATATAAAAGTTCTTGGTATTGGTGGATGTGGATGTAATATGGTTACTTGGCTTTTTAATAAAGGAATTAATGGAGCTACAGTTTATGCTACTAATACTGATGCATTGCATCTTTCTGTGACTAAAGCAGATGAAAAAGTCCTTATTGGTAAGGAACTTACTAGAGGATTAGGTGCAGGAGGAAGACCTCAAACAGGAAGAGAAGCAGCAAAAGAAGCTTTAGTTGATCTTAAAAAAGCTGTTAGTGGTGCTGATATGGTTTTTGTTTTAGCCGGTATGGGTGGAGGAACCGGAACAGGAGGAGCTCCTGTAGTTGCTCAAATTGCTAAAGAATCTGGTGCAGTGGTTATTGGTGTGGTAACAATGCCCTTTGAAGCAGAAAGAGCGAGAATTGACAAAGCTGAATTTGGATTACAAGAATTAAGAGAAGTAACTGATACTTGTATTGTTTTGGATAATAATAGGCTTGTTGATATTGCTGGACAACTTCCTATTGAACAGGCTTTTGCTGTTGCAAATGAGTTAGTAAGTACAATGGTAAAAGGGATTGTTGAAACAATTACTCTTCCAAGTTTGATTAATTTGGATTATGCAGATGTTTCAGCAATAATGAAAAATGGGGGAGTTGCTGTTATAGGTATTGGAGAAGCAGATACACAAGATCGTGTTTTAGAAGCTGTTAAGCAAGCCCTTACTCATCCTCTACTTGATGTGGATTATCAAGGTGCTACTGGAGCTTTAATACATATAACTTGTGGACCTGATTTAAAATTAGAGGAATTTGATGTAATTGGTAGATCTGTGTCAGAGAATCTTAGTCCAGATGCACAAGTTATAATTGGGGCTAGAATTAGCAAAGAGTTTGTTGGAAAAGTAAGAGTCATTACTATTATGACTGGAGTTAGGAGTCCTTATGTGTTGGGAAGAGATCTTGAAGAACAGGCTCTTCCAGCTTCTAGAGAAATTTCTGATTTGGGAATAGAGGTTTGGAGATAAATTTTTTATGTTTGCCCCAGAATTATTTTCTGGGGTTTTTATTTTTTTAAAAAGACTTATAAATTATATTTTCTTTAAATTTTTATGAAATATAAGTTGAAGAGGTTTGGCGTTTTAAAAGCAGCTTTGTTTTTGGCTTTGTGGGGTTTTTTTATAGGTTTGTTTATGACTCTAGTTACAGGAATTATTTATTCTGTTATGTTCTCTTCTGTTTCTCTTTCTGGTCCTCCTGCAGATACTCAACCTTCTTTTATTACTGGTGATTCTATAGTAGATATTGTTTTCCCAAACTATTTTAGTTGGTCAAATTTATTATGGTTTCCTTTTGTTTATGCAATTTTATTTTTTGCGTTAGGGTTTATTTTTACTCTGATAATAAATTTAATTTTAAAAATAATTAAAGGATTTGATCTTGAGTTAGAAGAAACAGGACAAGTTTTTCAACAACAAAACATACAAAAACCACAAATTTCACAAGTTAAAAAAATAACTATTCCTACTCTTCCAAATAGATCTTGATGATTTAAACTTCTAATGTTTTAGGAGGTTTCATCTTTTTTTGATTATATTTGTCAAAATAAAGAATATTGTCTAAGTCTATTTTTCTTTTTGGTTTTAATTTTTCAGCACTATAACCAACTGGAAATATGGCTTCAATATTTATTTCTGGAGGTATTTTAAGGGCTTCTTTTACCAAGTAATCAACAAAATATCCTATCCAACATGTTGCAAGGCCTTTTTCCTCAATTTTTAATAAAAAGTTTTGTACTGCTGCCCCTGCTTGTTGTTTTAAATATGATTTTCCTCTTTCACCATAGAGATTAAGAGTTCTTGTAGTATTTGAGCACACTGCTACAACATAAGAAGTTTGGGCAATAAATTGCTGTTGGGCAGCGTCTGCAAGTTTTTGAATTGTTTCTTTGTCTTTAATCAGAATGAACTTTACAGAATAATTGTTTCCTGCCATGGGAGCAAATCTAGCAGAGTTAATACATTCTATAATGTCTTTCCAATCAGGTGCTTTTTGTTTGAATTTTCTGGTGCTATGCCTTTTTTGAATTGCTTTATCTAATTCCATAGAAAAACAAAGTAGAAAGGTTATAAAAATGTTTTTGAAACGTCCCGAGCTGGATTTGAACCAGCGACCTATCGGTTCCTGCAGAATCAAAAGATTCTATAGTAAGTTTGTAAACCAAAGTTCTTAATCTTAACAGCCGATCGCTCTAACCGGACTGAGCTATCGGGACATAATTTTTTTAGTAGAAATTGTTATTTAAAGCTTGTTATTCCTTCAACCCTGTGCAATCCATAGACATATGTCAGTAGCTTCTACACTGTGCAATCCATAGACATATGTCAGTAGCTTCTACATTATTCCTTCAACCCCAAATCAATAATAGGTTTGGGTTGATGTTTTTCTAAGCGGGAATAAATATTAGATTGTTTTGTTCCTTGTATTAAAGAGATAATTGCTTCTTGAGCATTTTTTATATATTCAGGATTTCCTATTATTCCCACTTCATTATCTTTTAACTCGAAATAGCATCTTGTGAGATTACAGAGGGTTTTCAGAGTTTTCCCTTTTGTTCCTATTATTCTTGCTCTTATTCTTTTAAGATCATGTCTTTTTGTGTGATTTTTTATATTAATAATTTCAAATATAAGATCCTCTTTTTTAATTAGGATTGCAGTTATAAAAGGAAAACCAAGGTTCAAGGCATCAATTACTTTTTCTGCAATGTATTCATCTTCAGGATTTCCAGAAATATGAACTTCTTTTCCCCTATTAGTTATTTTTATTTTTAGTTCTTCTTCTAATCTTTTTTTATTTTTTAGAATTCTTGGAAGTTTTTTTGATAAGATTGTTTTCATTTTCTTATTTTTTTATATATAAGAATTAAAATTAACGAAATAATATATGTAATTATAAAGAATATTAAAAAGATTAATATAATTTTACCATTATTTTGGGTTTTTATTATTTCAATAATTATTGAGTATAGAGAATACCACATCTTAAAACAGGGTGGGCTAAATGGACAGATTGTTTGTTTATAAAAAGGAATAAATAATAAAATTATAGTTATTATAATTTTTGCAATTGTTGGTTTGATGAATTCTTTAATTTTCATTTCAAAAATCGGTTTTTTCTGTTTTTAGGTAACCTTTGTTTTTAAGCCATTCAATTTGATTTGGACGGTATTTAAATAGAACATCTCCTTTGTTATTATCAAGTTCCCAAGGTTGGATTATGACTATATCATTTGGTCTTAACCATAATTTTCTTTTTAATCTTCCAGGAACTCTGCAATTTCTATTTTTTTTATCTAGGCAATTCACACTCATTTTATTCCCCCCATATCTTTGTTCAATAATTCCTATTACTTCTTTTCCTCTTGGAAGTCTTACTCTTATTGGCTTGTTTTCTTGTTCTTGAGGTTTTTCCGCATTTATGTCTTTAAATTCTTCTGCCATATTTATTGTAGAAATAGAGTGTTTATAAAATTATTCACACTAAAATTAATGTAAAGGGTATTCCTGCGATTTTTCCTATTGAATTTTCTGTTATTATTCCTGCTTGAAGAGCTGTTTGAATTGATTTTTCTCCAACTATATTAAAAGTAGCATCTTCTGCATTAAATTCTTTCATAATTTTTATGGCTTCTTCTTGTGTTTGTTTATTTCCACCATAAAAATTTTCTTTTAAATCAAGCTGAAATTTTCCTTCTTCAAATTTTTGACCCAATAATTCAACATCACAAATAGCAATGACATCTCTATAGGTTTTGTGGATTTTTATATACATAAAAATTAAAGATATGCTTTGTTTATAAAAATTTGCCTGCTAATAAGTATAATTTAATAACTATAAAATTAATAAAAAATAAAAATTTAATTAGAAGTTTTTCTTTGCTTCGCCAGCTTTTATTGCTTTTTCTGCATTATCTTTTGACATCATAGCACACATCTTTGTTCCGCATGATTTACATGCTCCTTTTGCCATGTATCCACCCCTTGCAGTTTGGCCTATTGTTGCGTCTTTCATTTCTTGTCCTTTTTTCTTACACTTTACACAATATCCTTTCACCATTTTTTTGTCTCCTTATTTAATTAGATAAATCCTTAAGGATTTTTTGTTTTATAAAGATATCTGAGAAGTACCCAGACTAAATTTTTGATCTTATTGGATGCTTTGCCCCACAAGCTAAGCTGAAATTTTAAGGAACTAAATTCCGCAAAAACTCGTGTTGCTATATCTTGCTTCTTACTGAGTGCTTTGCCCCACAAGCTAAACAATGAATAAACAATAATCTATCTTGTTTTTTTAGTTCTGTGTCGGGTTTTCCACACTCTTTACACAAAACAAATTCTTTAACATAAGCAATTATTTTTTCATTTATTTTTGAACTAGGAATTTTATTATTTAGAACTAATCTATCTCCTTCAACATGACCAGATGTAGCTAGTTCTCTATTTAGGAATTTTTGAAGGTGTTCTGGTTTTCTTCTTATATGAGATACTATTTGAAAAAAATTAGTGAGAATTGTTTTTTTACCTTCAAAATGACCCTTTATCTGGGGAATTTCAAATCTACTATTAGAAGAATCAATTTGTTTTACTTTTTCATATGCTGAATCTAAGAGGGTTTCGTATGTCACGAAAAAGAAAATTTGAAAGGGTTTATAAATGTTTTATCTTTAGTATATTTATGAACTTAAAAGATATTGTTTTAGCCATCGCAATAATTATTTTAACAATATTTGTGACTTTTTATGGAATAAACACTATTTTCCCTAAATTCCAATATGAGGATTTTTGTGAGGAGTTTAAGACTGCTGAAATAATTGATACACAAGTTAGGTGTGAAGAATTAGGTGGAAAATGGGGTTCTTATGAAGTCCCTAGGCCTGTTATTGAAGGTGAGATGGCATTGACTGGTTATTGTGACAGAGATTATACTTGCAGACAAGATTTAGAAGAAGCAAATGAAATAAGATCAAAGTATGTGTTTTTTATTGCTTTGCCTCTTGGAATTATAATAATTTTATTAGGGATGTTTGCTTTTGGTCTTGAGGCTATTGGAGTTGGAATTATGGGGGGAGGAGTTGGAACACTTGTATATGGTTCTGGAGCATTTTGGCCTTATACAAAAAACTGGGCTAGATTTTTGATTTCTTTAGTTGGTTTAGTAGTTTTGATATGCTTGGTATATTATTTTAATAAGAGAGGATTTGGGAAGAAGAGGAAGAAGTAATCGGGTTTAGTATAATAATTTTTAAAAAGTAATTTTGGCATTGTTTTTAATAACAGAATGTAATAGAAAGAATGTATTCTTTATACCAAAAAACCAAATTATTTTCCAGAGATAAAAGTTGATGAAGATTATAAAGAAAAAGTTTGTTGTACTGATGTTTCTAATAAATGTGTTTTTCAGGAGCTTTTTATAACACAAGAAATTTTAAATTTGACAGCAAAAATTGCTAAAGATGAGTTAGAGAGTAATATAGGATTAAGAAGGAAAATTAAAATTTTGGGTAAAGTTTTGAAAGAGGAAGAGCAAAAGAGTTATGATTTTAAACAAGATGCAGAACAAGCTAGAAGAAATCATGTAGAAGATTTTGAAAAAAGGAAGTTTGCAGCAATTAGTGGTTATTTAGATTAATTCTTAAGAAGAAGTTAAATCAGCCCAAATATCTCACCTTACCAGGTCGAGGTTCGAAGATTATGCCTTCTTCAAGGAGTTTTTGAATTTCTTGATTGATTATTGTTGGGGAGATTTCTCTTAAATTCATGATTATTTTTTCTATTTCAATTCCTCCTGCTTCTTCAGCATTTTTTATTGTTCCTAGAAGTTTGTCTTTGACAGCAATTATCTGGTCTTTTCCTAAGGGGTCTGAATTTTTTTCTTTTTCTTTTTCAATTTCTAATTTTCTTATAAGAAGATATTTTGTATCTTGTTCTTTTACTATCTCTGGATTTATATATAATTCATTATTCCAGTATCTTAAAACACCTATAACAACCACTGTTAATCCTTGAGTTATGTATTTGAATTTATCTACATCATCACCAAATACTTTTAATCTTATTTGTCCTGACCCATCATCAAGCATAAAAAAAGAGTATTTTTTATCTCCTTCACTTTCAAATTTATCTACTATGTTTCCTATAATATTAACTCTTATTATTTTTTTATTTCCTAATTCTACAAAAGAAAATCTTTCCCCATCTAATATTGGTTTTCCTATTAAAATATCACCTATTCTTAATTTATATGCAATATGACGTTTGTATTGTTGTTCATCTGGAGTCATTATAAAGGCAACCTCCTGGTTTTCTTTATCAAACTTTCCTTTGAATTAGGGGTCAAGCCTGATTGAAAATAAAATTAGAAGAGCTTTATAAGTTTTTATGAGTTTTTTATCACATCCTTTGGACATACCCTCTTCTTGGTTTGAATATCTCACTATTTATTACTAATTTGTTTATTGCTTCTTCAATTTCTTCTTTATCTAATTTATTTTCTAATTCTTTTTCTATTTCTTCTATTGGAATTAGTTTTCCTATTCTACTTTCAAGATGTATTATTGTATCTTTTACAGTAAATATTTTATTTCTTTGAGAAGAGGAAAATTTGCTTCCTATTCTGTCTATATCAATTGTTTTTGATTCATAATCATAACCTACTTGCATTAAATAATACTTCATTATTTCTATAGCATTTCTTGCATCTTCAATTGAAACTGTTTGACTTAATCTTATTTTTGCTGAAGCTTCTGCCATTCTTATTAGGGCTTGTAATTGTCTTGCAGAAATTGGAATGGGCCTCATCGCACTTTCAGAGGCTACTGGACGATTTCTTAAATCAACATAAAAGTTTTTTATTTCTTCAACTGCTTCTGCACTTAGTTTTGGAAATATTTTTTGTTTTGCATATGCAACATATTTTCTAAAAAGTTCTCTTGGAATGAGCATGTCCTTTCCTTCATTTAGATGTTCCTGTAAAACATGAGTTGCTATTTTTTGATCTTTTTCTTTATTAGGTATATCTCTTAGAGTAAAAATAACATCAAATCTGTTTATTAGTGTTGGAGGAAGATCAATTTGTTGTGCAATTGACTGGTAAGGATCAAATCTTCCGAATTTTGGATTTGCTGCTGCTAATACAGAGGTTTCTGCTCTGAGTCTTGCTTGAACATTTGCTTTACTTATTGTTATAGTTTGTTGTTCCATCGCTTCATGCATAGCACTTCTATCTTGTGGATCCATTTTTTCTAATTCATCTATGCAAACAAGTCCTTTATTTGCTAAAACCATTGCACCTGCTTCTAAGGACCAACCCCTTAGATATTCATCTCTTACTACTGTTGCAGTTAACCCTGCTCCACTGGTGCTTTTACCAACTACATATCTTCCTTTAGGAGAGATTTCCGACATAAAGGTTAAAGTTGCTGATTTAGCTACTCCGGGGTCTCCTATTAATAAAAGATGTATATCTCCTCTGTTTTTTTGTCCATCTGTGAGTGTTTTTTGGACACCTCCAAATAATTGTAAAACAAGTGATTTTTTTATTTCTTCATACCCCCAAATACTTGGAGCAATACTCTTTGATAAATGGTTGAATATTTTTGGGTCTTGGGAGAGTTCAAGTATTTCTCTTTCATCATCATCAGAAATATCAAATTCTTCAAAAGTTTCTTCTAATTGAATAAGATTATTTACTTCTAAGGCTAATTCAAATCTTGTTGAAAGTCCTCCTGTACTTAATGGGACAGGAACTTCTTTTAGAATTCCAATTATTTTTATTCTTGAACCAGGAGTTGTTTTTTCTTCCATTTTTGGCTCAACAAGATCTTCTTTTACAAATGCATTTATTCTTTTTGGTTGTTCTCCTCCTGATAAAGATTCTGGTGCTTCTTCAATCACAATCCTTTGGGTGTCTACCATTTCTTTACTAATTAATTTAAAACCACCTCTTCTTCCACAAGAACATCTTGATGGCTCTCTAAATTTTTTTTCTATTTGTAAAACAGAAATAACTGTTCCACAGCTTGGACATTCAAATTTTGCATTTACTACCTGCGGTCTTACATCTGATGCTTGTCTTATAATTCCTTCCACTACAATCATTTCGTTCAAATGTTTTGAACGAATATTTCTTATTTTTAATTCTTGAGTTTTTGGAAGATTAAAAAGTCTGACTCTTACATTGCTTATTAATCCTGATTCTTCAATTGCTGTTTCAATAAGTCTTATTGTTTCTTCAGGATTTAAAAGAATCTCATCAGATAAAACATTTGAAAATTCAGTGAGTTGCATAAAATCCAAATAAATTACACTCTGACCTTTTCTTAAAGAACTTCCTATTTCTTTTTTGTGATAATCAAAAAAGTTTTTTGCCTCAATTATTAGTTCTTCTGTTTTAGGTTTTTCAATTTCTTTTACCATTAAATTAAAATATGTTTGTTATTTTTATAGATTTATATACCCTGAAGAAGAGTTTAGAAGGAAGTTGTTAATTTTAAGGGGTGAAAGTTATTTCTTATAAGTTTTTAAGGCAACTTTTACATTTTTTAAAAGTTGTTTCATGCTGAATTCTAGTTGAGGTTTATTTTTTGTTCCTGTACAAACAAGTTTTCCATTGCTGAATAATAAGAATGTTGCATTAGGTTCTATTAATTTGTATACTAAACCAGGAAATTGTTCTGGTTCATATTCTGTGTTTTCCATTTCTAAAGCTAAGAAATTAAGATTAAGCTTGAGGTTAATTGTTCCTGAGGCTACTATGTTTTGAACTGTTATTTTAGGTTTTGCTGTTATTTTCACATTGATTTTTTTAAGTTGTTTTATTACTGCTTGAATTACTTGTTTAACTTGTGCAATAGATTTTGTTCCTGTACAGACAAGATTTCCTGAGCTAAATACTAAAACAGCTGATTTTGGTTCTTTTACCCTTAAGACTAAGCCAGGAAAAGTTTCTGGATTATATTCTGTATTAGGTTGTGTTCTAGCTAGTTTTGTTAAAGGAATAGGTTTTTCTAAAGAAGTTGTTGCAACAATATTTTGAATTTTGTAATTAGAAGATGATTTTTCAGCCATTTTTATTATATATCTTAATAAAATTGTGTCGAAAGGGCTTTATAAAGGCTTTGATTTGCTTTATAAATGCGTCGAGGAGGTTATTTAAATGGTTTTTGTACTGCTTACAAATATAGTGAGGTTTCTTAACTATTTTATCACAATAAAAAATATAAACCATTCTTCTATCCATATCTATGTTACCAAAAGATGTTATTGGTCAAGCAATGGAACAAGGAATTGGATTGACTTTTGATGATGTTTCACTTTCTCCTGGTATGAGCGAAGTTGTTCCTAGAGACATTAATCTTGAGACAAAACTTACTAGGAATCTTTCAATGAATCTTCCTTTTATTAGTGCAGATATGGATAGTGTGACAGGACCAAAAATGGCTGAAGCAATTGCAAGACAAGGAGGAATTGGTTTTTTATGGAAAGCTCCTATAGATGATCAAGAAAAATGGGTAATGAATGTAAAGTATGCTCTTAATGCTTTGATTGATCAACCTGTAACTATTAGTCCAGATAAGACAAAACAAGATTATTTAAATATTTTACCTAAATATGATAGGAGGTTTTCAACTCTTGTTGTAGTAGATGATAATAATAAGGTTCTTGGTTTAGTTAAGAGAGATAAGGCTAAGTATGCTAAACTTGATGATCTTGTTAGTAATTTTATGATTAAGAATCCCTTGAAATTAGAAAAAGATCTTGGTGTAAATGGAACCTATGATTTTATGATTAAACAAAAAGAGAGCAAAGTTGTTTTAGTCAAACATGATAATACTCTCAAAGGTTTGTATTGTTTTAATGATCTTCAATCTATAGTTGAAGGAGACGAGCCTTTTAATAGGGATGATAATGGTCAACTAAGAGTAGGAGCAAATATTGGAGTCTGTACTAAAAATAATCGTGAAGAATTTGATGAGAGAATTTATAAACTTTTGAAAAAGAATTGTGATATTTTACTTGTTGGAACTGCTCATGGTCATTCTAGAAATGTAATTGATACTATAAAATATCTTAATGGGCTTAAAAAAGATTTTGAATTTGATGTCGTTGCTGGTAATGTTGCAACTTATGATGGAACTTTGGCTTTAATTGAGGCAGGTGCAGATGCTGTTAAGGTTGGTCTTGGTCCTGGATCAATCTGCACAACTAGGATTATCACAGGGGCAGGAGTTTCTCAAATGACAGCAATTTATGATTCTGTTTTAGCTTCAAGAAAATATGCAAAAGAGCATAATAAACTATCTATTCCTATTATTGCTGATGGGGGAATAAGGTATTCTGGAGATGTTACTAAAGCTTTAGGTGCAGGAGCTCATAGTGTGATGATTGGGAGTTTATTTGCAGCTGCAGAAGAATCTCCTGGAGAAGTATTTATTTTCAAAGGTCAGAGATATAAATCTTATAGGGGTATGGGTTCAGAAGGAGCATTGAGGCTTTTTGGAGGAGAAAGATATCAAAATCAAGATAGAGAAAAATCAGTTCCAGAAGGAATAGAAGGAAGAGTTTCTGTTAAAGGGAATGTAGAATACATCCTTAAACATCTTAAAGGAGGATTAAAGTCTGGAATGGGTTATGTTGGGGCAGCAAATATAGAAGAACTTCATAATAAAGCAAAATTTATTAGGCCAACTCTTGCTTCAGTACAAGAGGCTCATCCTCATGATGTTGAAATGACTCAAGAAGCTCCTAATTATTCTCCACACAAGGATGATTCTTTTGAGTAAAAAATCATTAGATTGTTTATTTCTTGGAAATAAAGATAAATATAAAATTATCAGTAACCTATCCCATAATCTCTTGGATATTTTTTGAATAATCTCCAAAGTCCAATCAAACTTATTACTATCCCTCCGATAATAAACCAAATTTGGTTTACATCAGTTTTAACCCATTCAGAAATAGCCCCATAAATAATCAGTAAACCCATACCCAAAATAAAAACTCCTACCATTCTTTTTTTAAAATTTATAGAACGTCCAGTTCCTCTTCCATATGCTCTCATTGCAACAATTCTTGCTCTTTCTTCTGGATGCATGGACCTCTAAAATTATATATATATAAACTTTTCTATAAACAACTAGGTGTAGAAGCTACTGACATATGTCACTAGGCAAAACCGAAAATTAGTTCTCGTTTGATTCTATCGGTTTTGCATGAAAAAAGAGGATATAAGAAAAGAATATTTTAAACTGAGAATTAAAAGGCATTCTCAAAATCAATGTAGAAAAATACTTCT
>JAHIWS010000012.1 GCA_018815925.1 Nanobdellota archaeon
CTGTTTGGGATTGTTCTTGTCCAAAATAAGTAACTGTCACATTATATGGAGCATAAGTTGTTATCGACGGACTATTTCCTGCCCCTCCTATGTGTTGTTCTGTTAAAGTAAATCTTGCGGTACCATCTCCCCCAGTATTATCATTAAAATTTGTAGAAGGTTGTTGTAAACTCTCCACATAAACATTTGCATCTACTGGACTCCCAGCATTAAAAACATTAACATCAAGATACCAAGCAATTGTTGTATCTAACGCTGTTGAAGCTGTATTACAAATAAAAATATCATGTACATCAGCCCCATTTAATCCAGTTGTATCTAAAAGCAAATTATCTGCACTCCCCCCATTAGAAGCATAAAAATGAGAAATAGTAGAATATTCTGGAAGAGCATTATCCCCTCTAACAAGAATATTTGAAGTTAAATAACTATGAAGGCTCGGTACCCAATATCTACCTCCAAAAGTTACAACATGATGATCACTCTTAAAAGTATTATTTTGAATATATTTGGTAATTCCTGGACTTCCATCTGATCCTAAATCAAGGGCAATTCCTGTAAGACGAAAATTAAGAGAATCATAACAAGAGGGAAAATTTGCATCAGCGTCATTCATTCTTGCTTCAACATAATTATCATAAAATCTTATTGGCCCATAAACATCACTATACGCTCCAAGCCTAACTGTTGATAAACTTGTATCTTCTCCAACTCTTGGCATATCCCTTCCACCATAACCAATAAAAGTATTATTATAAAAAGAATTTCCTCCAGCACTATATCTCATCCACAAAGCCTTTGCAGTCCAATATCTTTCTTCTTGAGGCCCATCTCTAACTTCTACATAATTATTATAAAATGAATTATATCTTGTTCCTCCTTCTGCAAAAATACCACTTCCAAGAGTGGTGTTAATAAAATTATCATAAAAATAAGAATATGTTGCTCCATTTGATTGAATTGCATATCCATGAATTGAATTTGAAACAACATCAATAGAATTATTATAAACAGAAAGATTATTTGAATTTAAAACAACTATCCCTGCTGAAGATATGGGAATTATATTATTATAAACTCTACTATCTACACTTGCGGGTCCAAAACCTAAAGAAATTGCATTTGAATACCATGAATCATGAGCATGATGGGTCCTTTTTACATTATGATTAATTTCATTATCATGAATATCTTGATTAGATCCTCCAAAAGTCATCCCCCAAGCATCAGGGCCATAAACACTTACATTTAAATCAAAAACCTCAGAATTAGTTCCCCTAACATCTAAAGCCTTTGCATAATATCCTTTTGCCTTACCTTGAAAAATATTTCCATTAAAAACTCTTGCATCTGCTGAAGAAGAATATATTCCTATTTCTTCTGCTGGCTTTATCTCAACAGAATCAACATAAACATCTCCAGAAATAGCACCTATTGTTCTTAAAATTACTCTAGGATTTGCTTCATTTACTGTAAAAACACACCTATAATAAAGTTCTCCTTGAACATATCTTTCTCCACCTGCAGCACCCCAAACACCCCCTGCTCCTGCTTCAGGATAATAAGCAGAAAAACCATTACTTCCCTCAACAGTACCTGCACATCCAGAAAGACCATCAACAAGAGGCGTATCAAGTGTGGCAACAATATTTCTTCCATCTAAATAATTATTTACATGAACCATAAAAGAAATCGTATATGGCCTTCCAAGTTCTAAATTAATAGGATCTGAAATAATCTGCTCTCCAGCACTAGGATTATTAAAATGAACAACATAATTTCCAATCTCATCAATATGCCAATGACCCCTTGGAGCAGGAAAACTTGAAGTAACACTTGCACTAGAAGCGCCTGAACTATCCCAATTTGAAAAATCACCTGTTTCAAAATTATGATTAGGAACAATAACCTCTACACTATTTTCATAAGTAATGATATATTCATTAAGATCTAAAGCAATGTTGTTATTACTAATATCAAATGCTCTTCTTGGAACATCAATATCGCTCATCAAAAGATAATAAGTATTTGATGAAGATAAAATCTGACATCTATCAGGTAATCCATTACAATCACTTTGTCTTATTTCAACACAACTTGAATAACCAGTAGTATCTAAACTAGGATCTCCACACCCAGTATACTGAACAGCACTCACACTAACTAAACTAACCAATAAAACAATAAATATTAGTAATATTATTCCTCTTTTCATTAAATAATTTAAGAAATCTTTATTTAATAACTTTTATATTCTTAATTCGAAATCCAAGATTTTTTAAGAACTTTATTTTTAAATTTCTTATTATAATACTTTCTAAAAAATACAACACCAACAAAAATAACAATAATTCCTATTATAAAATAAAAAATCCAAGAAGTAAATATTTTACCACTAGTAATATTTTCAATAATTCTTCCGGTTAAAGATGGAAAATTCTCTTGATTAACATTTTCTTTATTTAAACCAGTTTCTTCAGTTTCATTTTGGTCTTCATTTACTTCGAAATCAACTAAACCACTTTGATTATCTGTTACATTGTTTTCGGTTGTTGTAGTTCCTAATCCAGATGAACTTCCGCCTCCTCCACTAGAACTACCTCCAGAACTTCCACCATCTGAAAAAGTATTAATAGTAATTACCCCATTATCAAGAACAACTCCACTAACTTCTACTGCAGAATCATTTGTTATTGTAGAATTTACCCAAATAACATTATTAATATTTACATATGCTGTTCCAGCAGAATTTCCTGTAAAACTAATAGTTGCTAAAACTCCCTCAAAATCACTAATTCCTATATTTGGATTTCCACTTGTAACATTTCTCAAAATAATAACATTATCAACTAATCCAGAACCTAAACTATAATCAAAAATAGTCACTGCACCATCACTATTAAGAATGTTTCCTTCTACAATAGAATTAAAACCTAATAAACTAGAATCATACTCAACATCAAATTGAATAGAATAAATATCAGTTTCATTACTAACATCTCCCCTAATTTCAATTAAAATATTTTCCCCAGAATTAACTAAAGAAATTGAAGGACTTATAAAAATAGAATTATTTTCTGCTCCACTAACAAACCCTATGAACAGAAACATCATAAAAAACATGAACACCAAATTTTTCATAGTAAAATTTATACAAAATTCACTATATATACATTTCGCTACAGAAACAAATAATTAAAACTACTTTTTCTCAAGAGTGCTTACTTTAATCTTTTTTTCCTTACTAACCCACCTAACTTTTCTACGCTTCATTTTCATATTCTTTCTACATTTCGAAGAACAAAGATAATTAATACTCCCATCTTTTCCAACCAAGGTAAGTCCCCTAGGAATCTCATATTGTTTTTTACAATAAACACACTTAGGCATTTTCCAACTCCCCCTTACCAAAAACCAAAGCTTCAATCTTTTTAGGTATTTTTACACCTTCTTTTTTTAGTCTATCTAAAATATCTTCAACAGCAAGAGCATATGTAGGAAAATGAACATTAGCAATATCGTCCATAGGCAAAATATAAAGTAATTCGTCTAAATCTAGATTTATACCTCTATCTTTATACATTTTACTAATATTTTTAATAATATTATCTTCATGTATTCTTAACTCTCCTATCTTTTCTAATTCATAATTCATTTTTAATTCCCCTAATTATTCTAAAAAAATATTTATTAAAATCTCTTTGTGAAGCAAGAATTTTATAACCCCTATCTACTAACCCCTTATAATAACCTCTAAAAGAACTCTCACTATCAACTGAATCACTAACTTTAAGCTCTATTAATGCTTCAATTTCTCCATTTGGAATTAAATCTTCTTCAAAACTCATTTTTTATCCTCCCTCTTATTTAATTCAAAAAAACACTTATCCTCTCCACCTAAAGTTCGACTATATCTTATTAAATGAGTAACACCAAAACCTTCTTCCCTCATTGTAGTTTGTATAGCTCCAATATATGCATTTCTAGATAGTGAGGGCATTCCTTGAGGAATTCTTACAGAACAATAACCCCTATTTTCCATAGCTCTAAAAATTAAGTGGGGTGCTTTTGATATCCCCATAATTCTTGCATTAGTTACAAAAGCATCATCAACTAGTAAAGGCATTTTATTTTTTATCCCTCCTTGATGAATCATATATTGTTATATAATATTGACTTAACAAAATAGCTTCATCAACACTTTCTCCAAGTATCTGTAAACCAGAATCTATACTATGTTTTTTATCAATCTTTGAACTTATATATTTAATAATATCATCTTGCTCGCTTGGCCTAATTTTAAATCCTACTGACTTTCCAGAATTCAATGCTCTGTCTAAAATCTCCTTAAATTTTTCAGACTTAACATCTTCTAAACTAAATCCTATACCCATATTAAGTATACGCTCCCTTCGATACTTTAGATTTAATTCTCCTAGCTTCAATTTCTGTTTCTCTTAACATTAAAATATCACCTATTCTAACAGGACCTCTAACATTTCTCCTCATTGATCTTCCTTTATCTCTTCCTTCTTGAACAAGACACCTCACCTGAGTAACCTCTCCTCTAAATCCTGTTCTTCCAATAAGTTCCTCTACAACAGCTGGAACAATTTCTCCTAAAATCTTATCAGATCCTTTTGATCCTGCTTGTTTTTTCTGCTGTTGCTTTTGAGGTTTAGGTTGTTTTTGAGTTTTTGCCATTTTAATTATTTTGTTTATATTTTGCACAAGCACAAGGAAATTTTCTACAAATATCCATTTCATAATTATACTCATTTAGATTAACATCGTCTGCAAAAATTAAACTACTTAAATAAACACAACCATCATATTTAGGGCATATTTGAAATTTAACATTTTTGCTAATCAAAGGCATTACTTCACTAAAAAGCTCTATTTCTTCTTTTTTGGTTATAATTATCTTTTCTAATTCTTCCATTTTAACTCCACAATTTATTTTAATCCAGCAATATCTTTATCAGCTTCTCCAGGCTCAATTACTGCAACTGAAGATGCTAGAACAGAAATCCCAACAGCAATTCCTAATTTTTGCTTACTATCAACTTCTTGACACTTAATGTTTTTTTCCTTGCATAAAATTGGAAGATGTTGAACAATTTCCTTAGGTTCTACATCAGCAGCATAAACTACCAGCTTAGCAGTTCCTCGTTCTATTGCTTTTGTAACTTCATTTGTACCTTTTTCTATTTTCCCTGTTCTTCTTGCTTTCTCAATTATCTTATATATATCCATTTTTATTTTATGTATTTTATGTATTTTAACCAGAACGAAACATCCATCCCGAATTAAATTTCGTTCATCGGATAAGAAACTGAAATAATTTGACTTTTTAAACCTTTTTCTTACCAAATAAACCATATAAATTGTTATAAATAAAAACAACTTATTTAAAAAGCAGAAAATGTCCAAATATTTAAGTAAAAATACTAGAAAAACCATGATAATTACAACCAATAAAAAAACATTAGTAGACACTTTAAAAGAAGTAAAAAACTATTTACCAAAGAATGTTAAAGAAACAGTATTATATGGTTCTGCACTTCTTACACTTTTAACCCCCCTTCTAAATACAGGTTGTGGAGTTCCCCCTAAAGAAAAAATACAAAACCATAGATATTTCAAAGAACCAAAATATTCAGATCAATTTGGCTTAAATATAAAAGATTTACATAATAACCCTTATGTGGATAGTATAAAAAAAACATGGGGTGAAGATTTTCAAAACCCTGAAAGAGCATATCATCTTGCAGCACTAGATACAGCTTACAGAGGATTAAAAAATATGCTTTCTCCAAACAAACCAAATCAAGAACAAATAAGACTTTTTCAAGAACTGTTAAAAAGCAATGTTAAAGATACTACAAGAATAAATCAAATCTATGATTGTCTTTTTGCTTCTTTATCCACAAATATTGAACAACCTAGTCAATTTAGAAAAAGTTTGGAAAAAAATATTCAATTTGGATTAGAAAATAGAGACTTTCATTCAATACATGAAACTCTTAGACTAGGAATAGGAGATTTAGCAAGATATGGTTATTTAGTCGGAGGATATTCACAAAATCCAGACAGTTCTGAAATTACACTTAGCGGAATAGGAGGAGATTGGAAAGAATTTACCTTTGATAGACTATCACACACAAAAGCCAGAGGAAGAATTTGTTTTACACGTAACCCTACAACAGGAGCATATGAATCAGGAGCACCTATTGATGAAGACATGCCAATATACAATTCTAATGAATTTGTAAAAGAAGAAATGAAACTTATCACAGATAAAGTTTTTATTCCAGACTCAACACAAGCTTTAGAAAATGTTGATATAGTTTCTTGGGCAACTCCTTTAGGACCAACCACCTGGGCAATACGCTGTGATATTTATGGAGACTTAGAAAAAATACTAAATAAAGAAGATAGTACTAATTGTTCTATAACTGTTGCATTATCAGATCATAATAAAACTCTTTCTAAAGTAACAATACCTAAAATAGTATATTCTTCTAAAGACAAAACTTCTAAAAAAAATACGTTTCATATTGGATTTGATACTAAAATATATGAGCTAGACCCTAATCAAACAGACTCAACAGAAATTTTTTTTGGTTGTGAATTCCAAAACATAAAAACAAAACAAACTGCAAGATCAGTCAATGCACACACATTATTTAACGCTAGGAATATTCCAATTTATTCTGCTAAATTATGTGATAAATTTCAAGATGATAATCAATCAAAATTTAATATTGCAAATCTTGCACACAACCAAAAACCAAAAGGAAAAACTGCTAAAATAATGATTCCTGTTCAAGCAAAATCAGGAGAAATAGATATATATTATTCTTCTAAGATAACAAAAAATAAAGATCCAAATGTAACAATAGGGGATGTAATTTTTTCTAATTCAGAAGATTCAATTTATGTAGGAAAAATGAATCCTAAAAAAGATATTTTTATTAAAACAATTCCTTTTACTAATTCAGGAGGGATTGTTCAAATTGAAATTCCAACTGATTTTAAAGTTTCAAACAAAACAACTCCTAAAAATTACACACTTAAAGCATTTGTATTTAATAAAGATGGAAACCCAGTTAACATAGCAACTATTGAAGATTTTATAAGAAAATAAAAAAGAAAAAAATTAAAAAGAATTAAAAAGAATAAAATTCTAGATACATCATAGCAGTTCTCATTTGTGTATATGTTAACCAAGGAAAACCACATTCAGGATCAAAACCTTTACCATTACTATCACAATCAGTAGCAAACTGTAAAGCACTAATAATAGGTGCTTCAAGAACAGCTGCAAAACCAAAAACTAGTGCTAATAAAAGCAATCCAATAAGTATTTTCATTTAAATCCTCCATACTATTTAATTAAAAATTATAAGAAAACACCATATAAAAACTTTTAGATTATCAAAAATATAATTAAAAAACCTTATTTGCAATTTATTTTATATCCTCAATAAAACTTCCAGAACATCTAGCCAATCTATTGAACCTAAACCATCAACATCAAGATGAGTATAATCAGCATCAGGTAAAGCATGTCCTTGCCAATATACAACCAAAGCTAAATCCATTACATTCACCCTACCATCAAAATTAACATCTGCTGAATTTCCACCATTAAAATAAAAATCCAAAGTTTCTGATTGAGTAAGGGTAGCTGTTTGGGATTGTTCTTGTCCAAAATAAGTAACTGTCACATTATATGGAGCATAAGTTGTTATCGACGGACTATTTCCTGCCCCTCCTATGTGTTGTTCTGTTAAAGTAAATCTTGCGGTACCATCTCCCCC
>JAHIWS010000013.1 GCA_018815925.1 Nanobdellota archaeon
AGACTGTCATTTCGGTGGCAGTGGAGCGATCTTGTAATACTACCCATTTTTCTTAAGATTGCTTACTCTTTTAGAGAACAGCAGCAGGCGGGCAGTTTGACTGGGGCGGTGCCCTGTCGAAAAGATATCGATAGGACCCAAAGACAAGCTCATCCAGCTTGGAAATCTGGAGTTGAGTGCGAGGGCAAAAGCTTGTCTGACTGCATTTTGAAAAGCAAGAAATACAGAGAGGAAACTCGGGCCTAGTGAACCCACATGCTCATTTAATAGGAGCTGTGTCTGATAGAAAAGTTACCCCAAGGATAACAGGCTTGTCGCCCCCGATAGTCCGTATTGACGGGGCGGTTTGGTACATCGCTGTCGGCTCTTCCTATCCTGCGCGTGCAGAAGCGTGCAAGGGTGCCGGAGTTCACGTATTAAAAGGGATCGTTAGCTGGGTTAAGAACGTTGTGAAACAGTTTGTATGATATCTACTAGGTGTGCTATTGTCTGAGTGGAACAACCTTCTAGTACGAGAGGAACGAGGGTTGGGTGCCTCTGGTGAGCAGTTGTCATTTGGCAGGCTGCATAGCTACGCACTAGATGGATAAGAGCTGAATGCATCTAAGCTCGAAGCCATTCGCAAAACGAGACAATTAAGGCCGTCGAAAAAGACGACGTTGATAGAGTTCTTGTGTAAGATTCAAGCTTCGGCGAGAATTTCAGCATAGAACTACTAAAAGCTTCAAATTTTATGTATTAGAATATAACTGGATTCTTCTGTGTTTATTTTTTCATTAATTCTTTTTGATTTAAAATCATTAAAATTACTGCACCTATTATAAAAAGCCAATCAACTAAAAAAGTCAAAACCAAAAATCCCAGTGCAATAATTGAAAATATAAAAACTTTTGGAGATTTCATTTTAAAAAGCCATTAAAAAATTTAAAATTCCTGCAAAAAACACCCATAATAAATAAGGCCACAATAAATAAGAAGAAATTTTATTAATTTTAAAAGTAATTAAAATCATACTTAAAATAGAAAGCTCTAATAAAATTATTTCAAAAAAAGATAAAAGAGGGTTTTTTAAACTAAAAAATAAAAAACTCCACAAAACATTTAAGACCAAATTAATTCCAAAAACCAAAGCAATTTTAGTTCTATTTTCTTTTTTTGAACCAATCCATGAAAAATAAAGTGATAAAGCAATTAAGAAAAATAAAACATTCCAAACAATTGGAAAAACCCAATTAGGGGGTGTTATAGATGGTTTAATAGAATTATACCATTCTGTATTTGTATTAGAAGAAGTAAAGATGCTTCCAATAAAAGCAACTAAGTAAACAACTAATAAAGTTAAAATTAAAACCTTCCAATTTTTTCTCTTTTTCATAAAACTAGAAAAAATACTAAGTATTAATACTTTTTCATATACTAAAAACCAACACAATTAAGTATAAATATGTTAATTAATAAGAACTAAGATGTCAAAAAATATTACAGTTACTTGTTTAACAGAAGAGTATTCTATTTTTCATTATTTTTTCTTTTATTCTGAAAAGTATGATTTATCTGTTTATTCAGAGTTTGGTAGAAGCCTTGATGGAAACTTTAGAATTTTTGAGGTTGGAAAAGGAAAAGAATATTTTAATGCTAATTACAAAAGATTTTCTGATGAAGAAAATAAAACAAAAGATGTTTTTTCTTATGTTTACAAATGGTCTTGTGCTAGTATTCCAGAATTAGATAAAACAGAAATAAAAAATTTAGAGAATTTTTTAAAAGATAAGAAAAAAAGAATCATCAAAATTCCTGAAAAAAATATAGGGGTTGAATTAGAATTTTTAATAAAATTAGATAAAAAAATATTAGGTGCAAAAAGATAATTATTCTTTCTCAGCATCTATAGTATAATGCTGAAATTCAGCCGTCTTCCAAGCATCTTTATTTAATCTTGCTTTCCTACTAAGATGCTCAAGAAACTGAACTTTGTCTGGAAGATCTTTCCATACTTGTGGAAGAAACGTGGCTGAACTATTATCATAAGTCAATATGAGCCCCATATCAGAATTTATTTTGTTTAATAAATCAAGAGGATTTTTATATTCTAATTTTCTAGGAACACTTAAGACAGAAACTTCAATTTTAATTTGCTTTAGTTCTTCTTTGGACAATGGCAAGAATCTTATATCATTAAATGCAGCATGAATTGAATTTGACTGAACATCTTTCCAAAGAGGTTGGTGAGCTTCAAGACTTCCAATGCAACCTCTAAGATTATTATCTTTTGTTAGTGTCACAAAACATGCTTGATGTTGGGAATATTTAGATTTCACTTGTTCATCTAATTGAAATTCTTTATTAACAATATATCCTTCAATTGTTTTTCTAGCTATTTCTGTTAGTTTCATATTTTATAATCCTTAAACTTAAATCTAATTGTTTTAATTTTTCTTCCTTTGTAATTTTTTCTAAAGATATTAAAATCTAAGTGTGGTGCAGAACTCCATCCTGTATTTCCACTATACCCTATTAATTGTCCCTGTTTCACTTTATCTCCAACTTTAACTAATGATCCTTTATATTTAAGATGGGAATAAGAAGCATAAGTTCCATCATGGTGTTTTATTTCAATATGATTCATCTGATTTTTGTAGGCATCATCTCCCCTTTGACTATCTTTTCCAGAATAATTCTTTTTTCCAGAATCTTTAACATTAACAACTTTTCCACTTCTTGAAGCTATTAGTTCTGTTCCTTCTGGGAGCAAAAAATCAAGAGAGTATGTCATATCTTCTGAATCCTCTGGCCAGTCCCTATGGCTTGCAGAACTATTGAATCCCTGCCCAATCTCCACCGGTCTTTTTTTAAAGGGAACAATATAATACATTTTCAAATATTCCCAATATAAACATTATTTAAATATTTTTTCCCAATTTCCTGGGTTTTCTGTAAAATATTTATCGAAGTCATTGGCCTATACATTAATTTATGATGAGGAAAAAATCTTGAAATATGCCAAGGAATATTTTTATCTATGCTAGCTATAAATTTTGCAATATTTTTTAATTCTTCAATTCCATCATTTTCTCCTGGAATTATTAAAGTAGTTATTTCTAAATGAATTCCCTTTTTATATACTCTTTTTATTGTTTCAAGAACAGGTTTTAAAGAAGCCTTGCATCTTTCTCTATAAAATTCTTCTGTGAAAGATTTTAAATCTATATTCATAGCATCTATATAATTTTTAATAAAATTAAAAGACTCCAGACTCAAATAACCATTTGTAACCATTATGTTCTTGAGTTTTTTTCTTCTAGCAAGTCTTGATGTATCTTTTACAAATTCGATAAGGATTGTGGGTTCATTATAAGTATAAGATATACTTTTGCATGAAGATCTTACAGCTTGTCTAACTATCTGGCTAGGGCTCAATCTTTCTCCAAGAATCTTGTCTCCATAAAATTCTTGAAATTGTGAAATATCATGATTTTGACAAAAATTACATTTAAAATTACATCCGACAGTTCCTATTGAAAAAGTGCTTGTGTTTTGAAGAAAATGATGTAAAGGTTTTTTTTCAATTGGATCTATATGTCTAGCAGCTATTCTCCCGTAAACAAGAAGATAAAGCTTGTTCTTAATATTCTGGCGCACCCCACAAATCCCTGTTTTTCCTTCTGAAATTAAACATTTATGAGCGCATGCTAAACATCTTAAATCTTTTCCTTCTTTTTTGTAGAGCTTAACTTCTTTTTCTTGAATTTCCATAAAATTATTAAGCATCAAGAAGTTAAATACTTTATGTGGTATCCACAAAATAAAGAAGAATTAGAAAAAGTAGTGAATCTTTTTCTAAAAAAACCTAAACTAAAAACAGATAAAATTCATGGAATAATTGTTCCGCATGCCGGATATGAATTTTCAGGAGCAATTGTTGGAAAAGCCTTTGCTCTTTTGCCTAAGAATCAAAAAGCAATTGTTCTTGGTCCAAATCATTATGTTGGATTTAGAGGAATAAGAAGTTTAGAAAAAATTGAAACCCCATTAGGAAAAGTAAAAATTTCAGAAAATAATTATCCTAAACTTGATTATGAACATTCTATTGATAATCAAATTCCATTTTTACAAAAATTAGGTTTTAAAGAAATTTTGCCATTAGTAATAGGGCAAATAAACCAAGAAGAAGCAAAAAAAATAGCAAAACAACTTTCAAAAGAAAAAAAGGTTGTTTTTATTTTTTCTACTGATTTAAGTCATTTTTTAGATTATGAACTAGCCGTAAAGATTGATAAACAAACTATTAATATTATTGAAAATCTTGATTCTAAAAACATTGAAAAAATAGATGCCTGTGGAAGATCTACTCTTTTTATTGCAATTGAACTTTGTAAATTAAAAAAATACAAACCCACTCTTATAGAATATAAAAATTCAGGAAATATCACAGGAGATAAAACTAGTGTTGTAGGATATAGTAGTTTTTATTTCTAAATCAAAACATATAAAAAACTATTTTTCTATATTTAATTAATAAAAAAGGTGAAAATGGAACCAATTGTATTTGCAGGACTTTTAGGGGGAATTGGAGGTTTAACTAGAGGGGTTGTTGGTTTATTAAAAGCTTTATCTCTTAGAAGAAAAATTATTTGGGGTTATTATGCAATAACCGTAGCTGTTGCATTTATCATTGGGGTTTTTGTAGGAATTATTTTTAATTTTGATCCTCGTTTAAGTCTATTAGCAGGCTATGCTGGAACAGACATACTCGAAGGAATTTATAAAAGTTTTAATGTAAGTAAAGTTTATGTAAAGAAAAAATGAAAGAAATAATAAAAAATGGTATTTTTGGGGTCATTGCTTTAGCAATAATAGCCATTATTTTACTAAACATTTTTTTCTTAACTAGGGACTGTGTAGCAATAGGAACTCCTTTAGGTGAATGTGTTGGATTTAAAAATTTTCTTGGAAGTGTTGTAATTATTAATTTGATTGTATTTCTGTATCCTTTAAAAATATTTATATCTAATATAGCTGATGCAAATATATTTTTAATAATAATTGCTTCAATTTTCTGGATAATAATCTTTTTTGGATTAGGAGTTTTAATGGGAGCTCTAACAAAAAACTTGAAGAAAAAAGAAGAATTAAAAGAGATTACACCAAATGCAAATACAACTAACAAACCAAAAATATTATGATGTTGTTAGGTTTTTAGAAGAACGCAGCTGTAATACAGAACGTGAAGATAATTATGTTATCTATGAATTAAACACAGGTGGAAGAGTTAAACTTAACACTGAAAAAGAATTAGTTCTTAAGGATTTAAATGACCAAACAAAAAGAGATCTTCTAAGCATATTAAATTAAAATGTCTAAAATAACAATCAATGTTGATTCTGATGAATTAAAAATTCTTGAAAAAAGAGCAAAGAAAAATCTTTTGTCAGTAAGAGAACAAATAGAAGACATAATAAGAAGAAGTTGTGTTAGTGGAAAAGGTCCTAAATATTCAAGACTTAAACCTGATGAAAGACTCATTAGTATTTTTTCCAGAGAAAAACGTGGAAACTGGAGAAAAAAGAAGAAAAAAAATTAGAACTACTTACATTAAACCATAATCTCTTAATATAAAAAATAATGCTCCTATAACCACTAAAATTAACAAAATTATTATAATTGTTATTACCACCTTCTTTTCAAATTTATCCATATCTTTCCATGTTCTTCTGTTTTTTTTCCATTTGGCCTTGTTTAATATTCCAAAAATAGCAAAGACTAATCCAAGAATCCAAAAAACAGCCATATCAAATAAGATTCCTAAAACAAGCCAGATTATTCCCATTACAAAAAGAGCATAGTAATCTACAGGAGTTTTCTTTTTACGCTTGAAATTAATTACAGCGAAAGCTACTCCAAGTACAATAAGAACAAGAGCTATTGCAAAGATAATATAGGGGGCCATATCTACCATGAAATAGATAAGAAAACTTTGTTTTTAATACTTTTTATTTTTATTTTTTCATTTAATCTCTGAATATTTTGTATATTTTTTTCCTATTATCCTCTTTAAGATTGTTTTTTATCCATTTTTCCTCACAAGTTTGTAAACCATGACTTTTTAAAATATTATTTATTTTATTATTTACTAATACAGCTCCTTTTTTATTTTTTCTAAATATTCTAAAAAATATTTTTTTAATTTTTCCCATTCTATTGCTACTTATCTTTTTCTTTTCCTAATCTTGTCTTGAAAAGCAACAAAACCAATTGCAATAAGGTAAAGAATTCCACCTGCTCTTGGAACTATCATTGAAAGACTAAACCATCCAGGATATTTCCTTTTTTCAAAAATTCTCCATGTAGCAATAATTGCCAGAACAAAAAGAGCAATCCAACCTAAAATAGGAATTAAGATTAAAAAAATCCAAGCCCAGTGAAAGCCCCCTAATTGTAGAATCATAGCTCCATTAGCTATTGGTATCCAAGCTAACCAAGCTTTTTTATATTTTAATTTCCTAGCAATTATCATCCAAGCATAAGAAGAATAAACATAAATTGCTGCTAAAAAAACTATTAAAAAAAGAATCCCTATTGCTGTAAGTGCTCCTGTAAGTCCTCCTACAAAAGCATTAGATATTAATTCTGAATCAAAAGCTTTTGATTCAAGAAACTGTGTGCACCATTCACATGTCATTTTTTATTCCTCTTTTCAATAATTAAAATAATTAAAAAGGGTTTTTATATGTTTTTATAATGTATTACGCCCACGCCGTAAAACTATCTATCTTGGTATCGAGGTGTAATGTAATTTTCCTCAAAGTTTGATGTTTTTATTATTCAATATGTTGTTGATGGCTTGACTTTATAAGTGTTGTGGATGGGTTTAAATTATTGATTAAATTGGGAATTAATTAAAATATTCTGCTGTTCACTCCAATCCTCATCCGAATGGGTTTTTACATATTCTGCCCAGATTTTTATAAAATTCAGTCTTTCCTTGAAATTCTTTTCTACTTCTCTATTTATTTCCTCAAAGTTAATGTTCATTTTATCAATTCAAATTCTTTTTCAGAGTTTAATTCTCTAATTAACTTAAGCAATTCTTCATTATTAAGTTTTTCCTTGAACAGCTCATAAATATGTTTTGCATCCTCTAAGTCTTTCCTGTTTCCTTCTTTTCCCAACATTAATTTATAAGCAATTTGCATTTCCAAAGAAGAGATATACAAAGTTTCGTCTTTCATAATCACTTTAATTTTGTTTCCAAAAGAGTACTTATGGATATCATTCTGTATAAATTTGAATTCCATGTTGGGGATTGATTTTCCTTTCCTTGAAAATCTAATATTTGAGCCTTCATTTAATATTGCAAGGGCTTCATTTATTTCTGTAGTGTTAATACATTCAAATCCAGAATTTTGGATTTTCTCCCAGCGTTTTGAGAATTCTTCAATGTCCATTTTAGGAATAAGCAAATCAACATCTTCTGTTGCTCTTGATCTCCCAAATATAATAGAGACATATCCTGAAACTAGAACGTATTCATCAAGAAGCCTGCAAAAATCAAGGACAAATCTATCAAGTTCATTTATTTTCCTATCAAGTCTTATTTCTTTTTTTGTCAGATTGTATTCCATTAAAAAACCAATATTTTTGTATATAAAATTGTTTCTATACCCATCTTGGCATCGAGGTGTGATGTAATTTTCCTCAAAGATTTATATTTTTATTATTCATCATTGTGTGAATCTCTTTGATTTATAAGGATTGTGGACTACTTTTGTGAAAAATTAATCATAAACTTTTTTTCTATAGCCAATTCTAAGAACAGTTATCTTTTTTCCAGAAATAAGGATATCAAGAAGTACTCTGTATTTCATAATTCTTAATCTCCAAAGTTTTTCTCCTTTTAATCTTTTTAAATGCAGAAAGGGATTGTCCCTAATTGAATTTAATTTTTTCAAGATAATTTCAACATCTTTTCTTTGAATTTTTCTAAGAAATTTTTCTGCATTTTCCTCAATTTGCAAATCATACATTTTACTTAAGAGTTATTCCTAACTTCTTTGCAACTTGTTCTATAGGTTTTACTTTTCCTTTCTTTACATTGTCTAATGCTATTTTTATATTCTCAATCTCTTCTGAAGTTAATTCATCATCTTGAGCTTCATCTATAAGAAAATTAAGAACTTCATCATAAGATTCTCTTGTATGTCTTTTTACAGATTTTAATCTATCAAGAGTGTTCATGTTTACTTGTATAGTTGTTTTTTCCATGCTATATAGTAACTATAACTACTATATAAATCTTTCTAAAAATAGTGCTACGCCGAGTTCACAACCCAAAATTTTCAATAAAATTCTCGATGACTTTATATTCTTCTAAAAATTCATTTCCTTTTATGGTTAAGGAGAATGTCTTTTTTTCTTTTTTATCAATATCTATTTTTATAAAACCTTTACTTATTAACTCATTTATGTATTCTTTAAACATCTGTGGTGATAAATTAGAGGCATATAAAAGTCTGGTTGGTTTTATCTGACGGTTCACTCTAATTGATTTAAGTATATCTTTTATAACATCTAATCTTTCACGTTTTCTAGCCATTTTAATTTTAAGTTTTTGTTACTTTTATTACCCCATATAAAAATAATAAGAAAACAATCATATTCAAAACATAAATGTTTACTAAAATAATGTTATTCCACTCAAAATAAAGAGCTGCAAGAGCATTAAGTATCCAAGCAATTAAAGATAAGGACATCGCTGTAAAATAATATTTAAGAAACATATGTTTATTTTTACTTTTTATTAGATTTGAGTAACTTATTACTGAAGCAAAAATAAAAATAATTATCTGTGATACAAACATAATATAATTCATTTTCCATAAAGAATCTAAAATAACAGCTATAATAGTTATAGCATAAAGTATTAAAATTCTTGAATTAAACAAAGAACTAAAAGAAGGCACATCTGTTTCAAATCTTTTCCATAAAAGACTATAAAGTAAAAAGAAACCACCCATTACAAGAAAGAACTCAAATGCTAAATTTATAAAAGCATGTGAATTTGGCAAAATATTTTCATAAACAAAAGGTGTCCCTATGAAGTATCTTATTAAAAAACCTATTCCATAAAAGAAAAAAGCATTTCTAAAATACCTTATTCCAGGATGAAGACTTAGTTTAAAGAGTCTATTAGTTTTAAGAACAATTACTATGCAAATAATTAAAATTATTAGTGCATAAAAGATTTTAAATAATTCTTTATTTGTTATTATCCAAGTATAAAAATCCATAAAATTGGAACCTATTTTGTTTATTTAAAGATTTGTATAGATAAGAATAATAGAGGTTTTCTCTATACTTTTCTTAATTATGTTGACTTCTGACGTTTTATAAATAATCTTTTTCTAATTAAATTATGGAAAAGGAGGTTAATAATATATCTTTGAATCATATTTCAAAACAAAAATTTCTAAAATCCCCTCAATTTAAGGCAAGGTTCTATAATTCCCAAGTCATTTTGAGATTGTCTAAACTATGATGGCTGAATTTTATTCAAAAATCTCTTAGACAAAAGAACCTTGCTTTAATATTCAAAAACATAAAAAAACCAAAATGGAACAAGAACCACCCTAACAAATAATTTTTAAATCCTGAATATGTCTTCTAGGTATGAAAAAGAGGACAAAAAACACTTCTAAAATTTCAATTAAAAAAGAAATTAAGGGAACTAAAAAATCTCCACGTTTTTCTTTAAAAATAGAAGGATCCCAGCCTTTTTTTAAAGCATTATTGAGTCTCATCGGAATATCAATAGTTATTATTGCTGTTTCAAGTTATTTTATTTTCAAAAGTAGATGGATAGGTTTTGTTTTTCTTGGATTAGGGATCTTAAATATTTTATTTATGAAACTATTAGGCATAAAATTAAAATTTATTTATCCTGACCTTACATTTGGATTTGTTGATAATGGTGTTATGGTTTTTGCTGCTATTATAGGAGGGTCATTTGGAGGAATTACAGGAGCAATCATAGGAGGGGTGGCAGGCAATACAATAACAGATGGTCTTGGAGGTTTTTTTGAAGGATATGTGTCAGAAAGACAAACAGCACTTACAAAATTCAAAAGTGAAAGAAGAATGTTGTCATCTTCCCTAGGTAAAATGACTGGTTGTATGTTTGGGGCAGGAATAAGCTTAATGGTTGCTTGGGTTATAAATTTGATTTAGAGAATTTAGATAAATTATTATTTCTTAACATAAATTGCTCTGTAAGAAGGGATAGGATTGCCGTTTATATCAAAAGCATCAGTTATGTAAACCTCTTTGAAACCCCCATCCAAATATTTCTGTTCTAAATCTAAATCGGTTTTTAGTCTAAAAAAGGATGGATTAAATCCATGTCTCTCACCCCTATAAGGATCATCATTAGTTAAAAATTTCCACCCTTGATTTTCTAATTTTTTTTGTAATTCTGATTTTACTTTTGTATCTCTTTCCATTTTCTAAAACAAACTTCCTCTTGCATTAATTCTAAAAATTAAAATAAACAATACAAAGACTCCTAATATTAAAAGTACTAAAAGAACAATAAACCAATTAATTTTTTCAATAAAAGAACTATCTTTAATTTTATTTAAATTTATTTGCTCTATTGTTTGATAATTTGAAATATCTTGAGCAATAAGGTTTTCAGATGTTTTTTTAGTTGTTGAAATTGAAGAACTTGTTCTTTTTCTGATTTCTAAATCTCTTTCCTCAGAAACTGCTTCATTTCCATATAAATCTACACATTTAATTTTCCAACCATAACTTCCCCTATCAAGATTGACTATAAATTTATTTTTTGTATCTTTTTCTACATTATTGTCTGTTTTTCCAACATCATTATCAATTATTAATTCACAATATAAAATATCAGAAGCATCACTTACACTATATTCAAAATCAATTTCATATGAAGCATCATTTGTTTTTTTAGTGTAATCGTTTTTAGGGTCAAGTAATCTAATTATGGGAATTGTTATATCTAAGGCAACTGGTTCTGGACCTTGCTTATGTAAATAAGAAATTAAATAGGTTATATCAAAAATATTAACAATTGCATCATTATTAACATCTGCTAAATATAATGGATTTGGTGCGTTCCCTTCTTTATACAAATAATTAATTAAAAAGTCTACATCTAAATCTCCCACTATTCCATCTTTATTTACATCTCCTCTTAAATAATTATCAGCTGTGTTTATTTGAAAAGGAACTGGTGCTGAGCCATTTTTATATAAATAAGAAATTAAATAAGTTATATCAAAAATATTAACAATTGTATCATTATTTACATCTGCTGATTCAAAAGGATATGGTTTTTCCCCATTTTCATATAAAAAAGCAATTAAAAATTCAACATCTTGTTTACTTATTTTATTATCTTGATTAACATCTCCTCTGCAAGCATTAGAATCTAAAACACTACATACAATTACTGGCTCTATTCCAATGCCCTCATAATTAATAATAACTTCATCACTAATATCATATGGACTTGATTCTATATTTGTTCCTGAATCATCATTATTATAGAGAACATCATCATCAAACTCAAAGGAGGTTGATTCAGTAGCACTAATTAAGCTAGTAAGAGCTAATAAGGATATTAGCATACTGAATATAATTTTTGTGTTCATTTTCCTTAATTTCCCAACATATTTTGCATTTATAAACCTTTCTATTTTGTAGTTACTTAAGAGTGATAAGTAGTTCAAAAAATTAGGCATCTTGTATTTTTTATTTTTAAATTCAAAAATAAAACTCTTAATCTTTAATGAATTTGTCAATAATTTTAGTTATTCTTATAGCCAAAACATATGCAACAATAACCCCTATTAAAAGAACAATCCAAGAATAAATATTTAAGGGAGCTATATGGAAAAAACTGCTAATTGGAGTATAAACAATTAAACATTGTAATGCTAGGGAACCAATTAAAGCCCCAAGAAGCCATTTATTTGAAAACCATGTTAATTTTTCCTGAGATCTTATAGTACCAATTCTTACAAATTCATATAAAATAAAACCTGTAAAAAGAGCAGTTCTTGCTTGTTCTATACCAAAAAAATAATTAACAATTATAAAAGTTGCAAATAAAATAATCATTTTTTTAAATCCAATAGTTCCTATTATCCATGCTAATTTTCTGTTTATGATAGATTCATTTTTTTTTCTTGGAGGATCTTTCATTATATTTGGTCTTGCAGGATCTAATCCTAATGCTAATGCAGGCATACCATCTGTTAAAAGATTTATCCATAAAATTTGCACTGGTAAAAGTAGTGGCTCTTTTAAAGTTAAAAATAATGTAGCAAAAAATAAAACTCCTATTTCAGCCAAATTACAAACAAATAAATAATTAATAAATTTTCTGATATTATCAAAAGACCTCCTACCCTCTTTAACTGCTGAAACAATTGAAGCAAAATTATCATCTAATAAAATTATATCGCTTGCTTCTTTTGCCACTTCTTGCCCACTTCCTACAGAAATTCCAACGTCTGCCTTTTTCAAAGCTAAAGCATCATTTACACCATCCCCAGTCATAGCAACCCTATACTTCTTTTTCAAAATATTTAAAATACGTAATTTATGAAATGGAGAAATTCGTGCAAAGATATTAATACCTAAATCTAATTTTTTTTCAAGTTGATTATCATTTAATTTATCTAATTCTAATCCCGTCATTATCCCTTTGTTTTTTAATCCAACTCCATTAGCAATAGCTTTCGCAGTTGCAGGGTTGTCTCCTGTTAAAACTATAACTCTTATACCTGCAGTATAACATTCTTTTATAGCTTGTTTAACTTCTTTTCTTGGTGGATCTATCATTGCCTGTAATCCAAGCCATATCAAATTTTTTTCTGCAGTTTTTTCAAAATTCTTTTCACTAGTTTCCTTATATGCAAATCCTAAAACTCTTAATTCTTGGGAAGCAAACTCATTATTTTTATTTAAAATATCTCTAACCAGCTCTTTAGTTAATTCCATGATTTTCCCATTAATTAAAATACTAGTACATCTTTTTATTAAAATCTCAGGAGCACCTTTAGAAAAGACTATTTTTTTGTTGTCTTTTTTATAAATAGAACTCATTATTTTTCTCTCAGAGGTAAAAGAAATTTCTTTTAATTTTGCATATTTTTTTTCTTTTAAGAATCTGTCATAAATTTTTTTTAATGCTATTTCTGTCTGATCTCCTAAATAAACTTTCTTATAATTTTGGTAACTTATTCTTGAATTGTTGCATAATCCTCCGCAAGTAAGAAGGAGTCTAAATTCTTCGATATCCTTAATTTTAATAAAATCTGAATCAAAAACTCTATTGTTAAGGAATAATTTTGTAACACTCATTTCATTTTTTGTTAGGGTTCCTGTTTTATCAGCACAAATAACATCTACTGCACCGATTGATTCCACAACATTTAATTTTCTTATTAGGGAATGTTTTTTTGCCATAACTTTTGCCCCAATTGATAAAACAAGGGTTAATATAGCAGGCAGGCCTTCGGGAATAGCTGCAACAGCTAAAGAAATAGCCAACAACAATGATTCGTACAAAGTATACTTCATCAAACTTACAAAGAATATAATCAAAATTATAGCCCCAACAGAAAATAAAATTTTTTTACTAAAACTTGAAATTTCTCTTTGAAAAGGCGTTTCATCATCTTCCATTTCCTGGAGTTTTTCAGCAATATTGCCTATATTAGTTTGCATACCTATTTTTAAAACCAGAGCCTGGGCATGACCTGAATTTACAAAAGTCCCTTTAAAAATTTCTTGATTTGTTTTTTTTATTATTGCATCAGATTCACCTGTTAAAATAGATTCATCAATTTGTAAATCAAAAGAATCAATAATCTTACAATCTGCAGGAATCACATCACCTTCATTTAATAAAACAACATCTCCTGGTACAATCTGCGTGATAAGGATACTAAGTTCTTTACCTCCTCTTATTACTTTTGTTTTAGGTGTTGCTATTTTTTGCAGAGCCTCAATAGTTTTTTCAGCTTTATAATCTTGAACAAATCCAGAAATACCAGAAACAAGAACAATAATTAATATTAAAATAGTATCTATCAGATGGGGCTCTTGTTCTGGCAAAAATCCAATTGCCCAAGAAGCAAGAGATGCTAAAATAAGAATTATTATCAAGGGGGAAGAAAACTGAGAAATAAAAAGCCTTACAGAACTTGTTTTTTTACTTTTTTTTAATTCATTTTTACCATATTTTCTCAACCTTTTTTTTGCCTCAGCTTCATTTAATCCTTTTCCTGAAGTTTGCGGTTCTTTAATATTTTTAACCTCTTTTGTGCGATAATTCATAAAAGAAATAAGATAGTAATACTTAAAAACCCTTTTTTCCCTATATTTTTGTAAGTAGGGTAGTTAACTTTGGGATTCAGTCTTTAATTAGACAAATATTGTGATATATCAATATTGAATTCTCAGGAAGGTCCGGCCACCAATTACAAGTCACTTTGCGAAAGCATTGATGTCGTGAGGCATAGCTCTGGAACAGAAATGCCACAGCCCTTGTTGAACTGTGAATCATGCGAGGAGTTAAGATACAAGGGATTTGATGAAACAGCCATCTTGACTGGTGCAAGCCTATAAGGTGCTTAGTCAAATGTTAACACTTTCCGTCTGGCACCAAAATGGTGTACCCTTTCGAAGGGCAAACAGGGAAAGACAGAAGCTGGCCTATTCCCTTCTTACATTAATTTTACAAGCTTCTTATAGAGGAGCCTCACAACTATATTGACGTTCAACCTAATTTGTCCAAAATTGGGCAAAACACGGACTTATTCATTACTTACAACTCTAAAGAGTAAAGGCATTTTTTTTAGGAATCTTTCTAGGAATATGTTCTATCTCTCTTTGTTTTATCTTTTTATTCTTAACAGGAAATTCCAGGATTTTTGTTAGTTCTTTAAAATCTTTTTCATTTTCATACTCAATTTTTACAGACCAATATTTATGATTTAAACTATCTGAGATTTGAGTTTTAGTAAAACAATTTTTATAAAAATAATCAAAACAATGAGGCCCATGTATTTTTATTGGTTTTGTTTTTTCAGGAAGAATCTCATTTTTTGCTCTTAAAATAGCTTTTTTGGATACAACAATATAATCAGTTAAATCAGTGCACTCTCCAAAATAAGTAAAATACCTCTCATTAAAATAAGGATCTTTAATAGGCAATTTAAGTGTTTGAGTTATTTTTTCTAAATTCTCTTCTGTCCTGGATTTTAGCCTTAGAGCCCAACTATTTTTAATAGTTGAGGGGGTGGAAATTTGATCTTCTACAGAGCAACCTTCTTCTAAAGCAGAACTAACCCAGGGACGAGAAGTTGAATTTCCTTTATCCATTATATGCCTTGCTCTTTCTATTGATGTTTCTGACACATAAATAAAACCATGTTCTCTACATTCTGGGTGGATTGTATAAGTCCTTACAAAGTAATAAGGTTCCATAAATCAAAAGAAAAAAATACTTTTTATAATTGTTTGTATATTAAGAAATTAATAAGGTTTAAAAGCAATATTGGTTAATTAATTCTACTGGGGATGTAGCTCAGCGGGAGAGCACATGACTGAAGATCATGGTGTCCGGGGTTCGACTCCCCGCATCCCCATTTTTAAAAACATTTATAAAAACAAAACACTTTATCTAAGTGTAAAAGATGGTTGATAAAAAACTAAAAAAAAGAGGAGATGAACTCGGCCTAATTGGATTTATATTTGGAATTATAAGTATTATTCTTGTTTCTAATAATGGGGTTCTTTTTGCAATACTTGGTTTTATATTTTGTTATATTCAACAAAAGAAAAACCCTACAAAATTTGGAAAGATAGGGATTATTTTAAACATTATTGGATTTGTTTTAGCAATTATTCTTATAATTTTAGCTCTAACATATTTAAAACCTTTACTTGAAAGTACATTGGAAAGTTTTCCAGCTCAATAAAATCAAAATGAAAAATAAGCATGCTGCAATGGAGATGAGTGTTGGGACAATTGTTACTATAGTTTTGCTTATGAGTGTTTTAATTCTTGGAATTTTTTTAGTTCAAAAAGTTTTTAAGAGCAGTTCAAATGCAATAGATAATATTGACAACCAAGTTCAAAATGAAATAAACAAACTTTTTGCTGAAGAAGGGAAAAAATTAGCAATTTATCCAACTTCAAGGGATCTTATTTTAAAAAAAGGTGATGATCCAAAAGGTTTTGCATTTTCTGTAAAAAACAATGATGTTGAAAGTGCTGATTTTACATACACTATTGAAGCAGATGATGTTTCTAAATGTGGCAGTAGTTTTTCTGAAGATATTGCTAATAATTATTTACTGGGGGGTTCTGGAAGTTTTTCATTAGGCCCTGGAAATTCTATGGATTTACCAAGATTAGTTAAATTTAATGTTCCCGAGTCAGCCCCCCCTTGCACAATTATATATAATTTAGATATCCAAAAAACAGGAGCTTCTTATACTGGTGCTCAGGTTTTTGCAACAATAAAATGAACCTTTCAAAAAGGCTATTAAACCAAAAATTTAGATAAAAATAATAATCCTTTGGTTTCAAAACAATTAAATATGATTTATTCTTTAATGATTTATGATAAAATTATACAACACATTAACTCGTAAAAAAGAGAATTTTAAATCTTTAAAACCAAAACAAGTTGGACTATATAGTTGTGGACCTACTGTTTATTGGTATCAACATATTGGAAATTTAAAGATGTATCTTTCTTGGGATATTTTAAAGAGAGTTCTAAAATATGGGGGTTATAATGTAAAGCATGTAATTAATGTGACTGATGTGGGGCATCTAACAAGTGATGCAGATACAGGTGAAGATAAAATAGAAAAGGCTGCAAAAAAAGAGAGAAAATCAGCTAAAGAAATTTCAAATTATTATTTTGATGTATTTAAACAAGATATTAAAAAATTAAATATAATTGAACCAGATGTTTGGCCAAAAGCAAGTGAGCATATTAAAGAACAGATTGAATTAATTAAAGTTTTAGAAAAAAAAGATTTTACTTACAAAACTAATGATGGAATTTATTTTGATACTTCTAAATTAAAAGATTATGGAAAATTAGCTAGATTAAAAAAAGAAAATCTAAAAGCAGGAAAAAGAATTGATATTGGGGAGAAAAAACATAAAACAGATTTTGCATTATGGAAATTTTCAGAAATCCCAGGAAAAAGACAACAAGAATGGAAGTCACCTTGGGGTATTGGATTTCCTGGTTGGCACCTTGAGTGTTCAGCAATGTCTTCAAAATACTTAGGGAAACAATTTGATATTCATACTGGGGGACCAGAACATATTGCAGTTCACCATACAAATGAAATTGCTCAGAGTGAAACTGCATTTGGAAAAAAACCTTGGGTGAAATATTGGCTTCATGGAGCCTGGGTTTTATTTAAAGGGAAAAAAGTCAGTAAGAGTAAAGGTGGACTTTATACTTTAGATGAACTACAAAAACAAGGATATACTCCTCTTGAACTTAGATATTTAGTTCTTGGAACACACTATAGGAAACCTTTACATTTTAATTTAAAAAATTTAAAAAAAGCTCAAGAATCTTACTCAAGATTAAAAAATATAATTTCTGAAATAAATAATGACAATAAAATAAATAAAATATATCTTGATAAATTTCAAGAAGCTATTAATGATGATTTAAATATTCCAAAAGCACTCCAAGTTTTATGGAAACTTGCCAGGGATGAAAAAGCAAAAGGAAAAATTAACACCATAAAAAAAATAGATGAAGTTTTAGGATTAGATTTATTAAAAAAAGAAAAAGTAAAAATTCCTAACAAGATTAAAAAATTAGTGGGTGAAAGAGAAGCTGCAAGAAAAAACAAAGACTGGAACCTTGCAGATGAAATTAGAAATAAAATTAATAAGTTAGGTTATCTTGTTGATGATACTGAAAAAGGGAGTGTTGTTAGGAAATTTAATTAATTATAGAATAGTATAACAATATTTAAAAAAGAAATTCTAAGTTTAATTTAATGAGATTTTTTGATTTTCTAACAAGAGAAGCTTTGTATAAATTTGTTGATCGAGGTAAAGAATTTGCTAAAATATATTTAGAAAGTAGGATTATTTATTCTCATCCACAAAGTGTTGAATCTCCTTGTCCAGATATTGACAAAATTAATAAAGAGATTTTTGGGTGGAAGGAAAATCCAATTTATTTTCAATATTTTAAAGGAGAAGGAAAAATTTATGTATTGCAACATTCTCCAGGAAAGCATTATGGGGATGTTTATTTTTTAGAAAAAGCTGTTTTAGATAAATCTGGAAAATTTAAGCACTTTGAATCAGTTATTGAAGAAAAAAAATTGGTTCAAGGAGTGCAGCTTCATGCTGTTTTAGATAAAGCAAGTTATAAAAATCTTGCAAAGTTAATTAAAGATAATTCTTAAAAATTATCACAAACAATAAAAACTCATTTTAATTCTTTATATTAATAAAAGATGGTAAATAATTTCAAATTCATAAACCTAAAATACAAACCACATAATGATTTGATTTGTTTGTTTAAGGTAAAACCAGCAAAAGGAATTAGTATGAGAAGAGCTGTAGACACTGTTGCCTTGGAGAGTAGTGTTGGAACTTGGACAGAGGTTAAGGTAAAAGATTATGTTGAAAAACTTAAAGCTCAAGTATTTTCAATAAAAGGAAATTGGATTAAAATAGCTTATCCTCAAGAATTATTTGAATATGATAATATACCAAATATCTTGTCATCGATTGCTGGAAATATAATGGGTATGAAAGCTGTTAAATCAATAAGATTAGAAGATATTAGTTTTCCTAAAAAAATATTAAAAAACTATAAAGGTCCAAAATATGGAATAAAAGGTGTTAGAAATATTTTAAAAATAAAAAAAAGACCTCTGGTTGGAACAATAATTAAACCCAAACTAGGACTAAATACTAAACACCATGCACAATCTGCTTATGAATCTTGGATAGGGGGATGTGATTTAGTAAAAGATGATGAAAATTTGAGCAGTCAAAAATTTAATATTTTTGAAGAAAGAATTGCAAGAACATTAGAAAAAGCACATAAGGTTGAAGAAGAAACTGGAGAGAGAAAAGGTTATTTAGTAAATGTAACTGCTGAAACAAAAGAAATGATAAAAAGAGCTCAAATTGTTGAGGATCTTGGGGGTAAGTATGTTATGGTGGATATTATTACTGCTGGGTGGGCTGCAGTTCAGACTCTTAGAGAAGCAGGATTTAAAATGGCAATTCATGCTCATAGGGCAATGCATGCTGCTTTTGATAGAAATCCTGATCATGGCATTAGTATGATGGTTTTAGCTGATTTTGCAAGAATTGCGGGAGTTGACCAAATACATATCGGCACAGGGATTGGAAAACTTGAAGGAAATATTGAGGATATTGAAGAATTATCTGAAGAGATGTCAATTAAACAAGTTAAAGCAACAAAAAAAAGACTTGCTCAAAAATGGGAAAAAATTAAGCCTGTAATGCCTGTTTCTTCTGGAGGATTACATCCAGGATATATTCCTTTCTTAATTAAACATCTTGGAAATGATTTAATTATTCAAGCAGGTGGAGGAGTGCATGGCCACCCAGATGGAACAAGAGCAGGAGCAACTGCAATGCGCCAAGCAGTTGATGCTGTAATGAAAAATAAAAACTTAAAAGATTATTCAAAAAATCATAAAGAATTAAAAACTGCTTTGAATAAATGGGGTTTACCTAAAAGAATTTAAATCAAAAGAACTAAGAAAGAATATGAACGAACTAGAACAAGTAGCACATTCTTTTGGACATGGTACACATATTTTTGGGTTGGCTTAGGGGTTCTTTTTTTTTCAGGACTCTATGAGATAGTAAGAAATGCTAAAAAAGACCAAAGAGAAAGAAATAAAAACAACAACGAATCTAATCTCTCTTCTTTAGAAAGAAAAATAAATACTCCTAAAGAAATTATTAATGCTCAAAAATATAATCAAAAAAATTATAAAAAATATTTTAAGAATTAATCTTTTTCTTTAACTCTAACTTTATTATTTTTATAATAAGATAAAGATTTATGCTTAATTTTTGATTTAAATTTTTTAAAAACAGGCTCTGCATCTTTCGGACCTCTACAACTATAAATAGAAAAATAAATAGAATTATGTTCTGGATATGTGTGAATTGCTGCATGAGATTCTCCTAGTAAATAAAAACAAGTAAACCCCTTAGGTAAAAAATTATGGGAATTTTTTTCAAGAATAGAAAAATTTTCTTCAACCAAAACATTTTCTAATAAAGATTTTAATTTTAACCCATTAAAAAATTCTTCAGCAACTCCATTGAATACACAGGATATCTCTTGCCCAACTAGGGGAGATTTGTATTCTACATTTTTTTCTTGGTTTTGATTCTGGGTCATTTTTCATAAATCTCACTTCCTTAAATGGATATTTAAATTATAATTTTTAGCTTTAAAAAACTTTTTAGCAAATTCTGCCGCTGTTTTTGGTTCGTAATATTTACAAGAAAAAACATCTAAAAATACCCTCTTAGTTTGATTTGCAAAATGTGCTGAAATTAAAGAAGTTTCGATTAATTGTGTCATTGAAAAACCTGCTACTCTTTCATCTTCCCCGAAATTAACTATCTGGCACTCTCCAAACCTTTTCATTTTAATTAACTCACAAAGTTCAATTACAAATTTTTTTATTGATTCAGAATTCCTTATTAAATCAGCGTCACAATCATAAAGGTCTATACTCGAAAGAAGCCCCCATGCATTTTCTTTTTTGTATTTTTCCCTTAAAGAAAGTGTTTCTGTCAATTTATAGGTAAAACCTCTTTCATTATCTAAATATATATAAATCCTATTTAAAAACTTTTCTCTAATAAACAGAAATAATAAAAAGCATATTTCCTATTACTTAATATGTTAAAATTTAGAGAAATAACAACAAGGAATGGTGTAAAACTTTTAGCAGGAAAAAATGCAAAAAACAATGAAGAACTCATAACCCAGGTAGAAAGAAACGAAGATGTTTTTCATACTGCTGCTGCAGGAAGCCCTTTTGTAAATATTAAAGGTAAAGCAGAAAGAGGAGATCTTAAAGAAGCTGCTATTTTTTGTGCAAGATTCAGTAGAGACTGGAAAAAAAATAAAAAGGATGTAATTGTTCATAGGTTCAAAGGAAAAGATATTTACAAGGAAAAAGGCATGAAAATAGGAACATTTGGAATAAAAAAATTCAAAATAATCAAAATAAAAAAAGAGGTAATTGAAAATTGGTTACAGTAGCACAATTCCAACTTGGTAAAAAAGGATTGACTGAAGGTTTTATAGAAACTTTACAAAATTCCTTTAAACATCATAGAAATATTAAAATATCTGTGCTTAAATCATGTTGTAGGGAAAGATTATATTTAAAAGAACTTGCTGATAAAATGATAGAAAGATTAGGAGGTAATTATTCTTATAAAATAATTGGGTATACTGTTAAGTTAAAAAAGTTAAGAAAAGTTGTTAGATAGTTTTATAAACTAATTTTCTTCAATTATTTTAGACTAAATAGCATAAAGGAAACCAAGGTTTCCCTTATCAACCCTTCCTTTAATTTAGGCTTAGGGCTAATAATGCTATCTAACATCGTAAGATGTGGTCACTTAAAATGGAAAAAACAAATCCAGTATATGAATTAGATACTCATGAATATAATAAAAAATTAGCAGAAGCTTTAAAACAAATTCCAGAATTTAAAGCTCCAGAATGGGTTGAATTTGTTAAATCTGGACCTGCAAAAGAAAGACCAATAGATGATCTTAATTTTTGGTATAAAAGAGCTGCTTCTATATTAAGACAAATATACAAAAAAGAAATTGTTGGAGTTAACAGGCTTAGAACAAAATATGGGAGTAAAAAAAATAGAGGGTATACTCCTGAAAAATTTAAAAAATCTTCTGGTAAAATAATAAGAACAATTTTGCAACAATCTGATAAAGCAGGATTTACTGAAATAGCTAAAACTGTTAGAGGGGTTAGAAGTAAAAAACCAGGAAGACAATTGACTGAGAACGGGAAAAAGTTTTTGGAGGGAATAAATTAAAATGCCTATAAAAAATTCTCAAAAAAAATCAAAATTAGCAAAAAAGGCTCGTAGAACTAAATGGGCTCCTGTCTGGATTGTTCTTAAAAAATTTGGGATGGGAAAAAGAATACACCCTTCTACTATTACAAAACACAGAAGAAGTTGGAGAAGAACTAAATTACACATCAAACCAAGAAAACAAAGAAAATCACACTTTGGATAATAAACCAAAAATGAATAACCCCGCGCTAAAGCGCGAGGTATCGAGGATTAAAAAATGTTAAAACTAACAAACCCAAGGTTGAGAAGATCGAATGTAGTGATCAACAGCTTCCATAGTTGTATTTCCAACACTTCTAAAGAATTTTCCA
>JAHIWS010000014.1 GCA_018815925.1 Nanobdellota archaeon
CAGATTCAAATAAGAAGAAAGATTATAGTTTCCCAGAACCATCAGAATTTAAAATTAATAATCTAATAAAAGAATTAGAAAAGTTTACTAAAGTAAATTTGAAGGATAATTTAAATAGATTAATTGAGGGGAAGAAATGAAACCAACAATAATCTACACTAAACAACCAATTCAAACAGAAGAACCAAAATTAGACAGAACTCTTCTAAAAAAGAAAGGAAGCAGTAAAACATTTGGGGGTTGGTTAGTTAGTTCTTATCAAAATGCAAGAAAAGATAAAAATTTTCTAACAGCACAATTCATTGAAGAAATTCATAAAAAATATCAAACATTTCAAACTTCTGAAAAATTCAAGGCAAAACAATGGCGTGGAAAATCAGGAGTGTCTTATTTGACTTATCCAGACTATGTAGTAGCAGAAAGATACCGAAGGAGTGATATTGGTGGAGAACCTAAAAAAGTATCTCTAAACCTATTAAAAGAAGAAATTAACAGAGTTATATGGTCTATCAATAAACTCAATGAAGATAAAGATAAAGAAAAAGAAATGATTGAAACAAGCCAGATAGCAGAATTAGTCTACTCAAAAGGTTGGAAGCAAGTATTCAGCACAAGAAAACAGCATATCTTATTGGTTGAAATATTAAACTATTTAGAATTTAGACAAGACATACATTATTCAAGAAGAGGGAAAATTAAAGTATTAGGACAAAAGAAGATTAGTGATTTTTAAAATGATAAACTACTCAAAAGCATTTCAAGTAAGGGTAAGAAATATAGAGTGCTTAAAACACGATTTAATAAAATTAATTTTAGTTCATCTTCTTAAAAAGAAAAATAAAAACACTCCAATATATACAGAATATAATCCAATCAATCCTAATGAATCATACCCTGATATTTGCATGGTTAAAAAGGATAGAATTTATTTTTTTGAAATCCAGAAAGAACTAAGTAAAAAATGGGTTAAGGAAGTAACTAAAAAATATAGCACTCTCTCTTCTGATTTGATAATAGTTCCTTTAAAGGATTTACCGACGGACTTAAACAAATTAATTAAGGAATTAGAAAAGTATGTTATTTAATAGTGGTGAATTGAAATATTTTAAAAACAAAAGGTTTATATAGTATTTATTATTAATATTATTAATATTATTATGATTACAAGATTAAAAAAACGGGAGATAAATAAACCTCACTCTCATATAATAAAAAGAGGTTAATAATTAAGATGAAAGAAACAAATACTCAAAATAAAGAGGATACCTCTTTAGAGAAATTAAATATGGAGAAACAAAAAATGGAAAAAGAATACAGAGAATATTTGGTAAGAATGTTGAATGGCTCTGCTCCGATAGAACAAACTATTGGATATAAAGATTATGTGGAAACAGCATAACACTCATTAAGTTGAGCAGGGGAGTATCCACTCCTCTGTCCTTTTATAGTCAAAATGATAAATAAAAATATTCAAAAAAAGAAAAGGTTAATAATTAAGATGAAATCAAAAGAACAAAAAGAAATGAGATGGTTTTTAGTTATAGAGAAATATCCATTATTAATAAAATCTCCAACATTTAAAACTAAAAAAGAGTTGATGGAACATAGGAAAGATAATAAGAAGTTATATAAGAATTATGAGAATATAATAAAAGGAAAATTAATACCATTTAAAAGAAAGGTGACTATTCCAAAACCAATCACAGCAGAAGAGAAAAGAAATTTAAATAAATTAAGTGATTTTTTAAATAATATTTTAAAAGAGGTTAAAAATTAAGATGTTAGATAATTTGATAAAGTTAGAAAAAGGTGATTGTAGATATTGTGGTTGGGATTGTGATGGAGAACACAGTCATAAAGAAGATAAAGAATTTATTGATATTTGTGATGATTGTTTAAATGATAAGTTGGCTAAAGAAGAATTAAAAGAGGTTAATGATTAAGATGGAAAAATGTTACATCTGCAAAAGAGAAATATCAGAAGAAAGAGATGTTTGTGATAGATGTATTAATCAAGTTTTAAATTCAAAGTCGATGGATGTCCCTGTAATCGCAGACTCTTCGAAGTCGGTAATCAAACATCCACGCCATAAATAAACATGAAAAAGATAAAAGATATGACAAAAGAAGAAAAGAAAGAGTATTATAAAATAAAATTAAGAGAATGGAGAAAGAAAAATAGAGCAAGAGATTTGGAATTAAAAAAGAAGTGGAGGGATGAGAATAAAGAATATAGAAGAAAGATGAATAGAAAATACTTTAATGATAATAGAGAAAAAATAAGAGAAAGGTTA
>JAHIWS010000015.1 GCA_018815925.1 Nanobdellota archaeon
AAAAATAATTAAAGATAATGTTAAAACTACCCAAGCAGATACCCCCATTTTTCCTCCTAACCAAACGAAGAAATCATCAATTATAATGATTATTGGGTGTATTAAACTCACTGTCATTTTTCATTTTATATCCTCTGTAATATCAATCCTCCGATTATTGAAAGGATAGCATATATAAGAGGTTTTATTAAACCAACACTCAAACCAAAGGTTTTAATTCCATCAAACATAAAGAAAGCCCCAAGTGATAAAAGTAAAATTCCTACTGCTTTTGTTAAAATTTTTATAGGTATCATTTTAATTTAATAATTTTAGTGTGATTAAAATAATTGATATTGAACTTATTATTGAACCATAATCTATATGATAACTAAATAAATGAAATTTACCTATATTTCCGACCATAACAACCCCATAAACAGCCAATAACCACAATATAATAATTGGAATCCTTTTTGATATTATTGTTAATCTTTTAAAAACCATTTTAAACTTTCACCCCAAAATGTCCTAAAATTTTATTTACTACTGCTCCAATTTGCTTATGCCATAATAAACCAAAAATAACAAGGGTTATGTAAAGCCAATAAGTTTTAAGGAAATCAAAAACAGAAACTATTCCTGCTGAAATTCTAAAACCAAACCATATTAAAAGAATTAAAGCCATTATAGTCAAACCTAAAATAATCATTGCCTGTATTCCAAAAAATTGTGCTTTTTTATTTTTCATACTCTTATGCCTACCTTTCTTAATAATGTTCCTGTGATAGCAAATATTTGTCCTTTAAAAAAGAATAATGAAACAACAACTAAAGCGATAATTATCCATAAGGTATAATTTGTAGTTGAAGATTTACATTCTTTTATTGTTGTAGTATCACAAGCAAAATTAATCGGATAACCTATCATACAATTAACTTTCTTTTCAGTAATTACTAATTGTTCCCCTTCCAAACATTCAAGTTCACAATCTGAAGGGCAGTTTACTTTTGTTTCTCCTATATCACAATAACCATCTCCACATACATAAGGGGCAGATGATTGAGTGCACTTCCCAAAGTTATTAATTGATAAATCACAAACATATCCCTCTCCGTATCTTGCTATACAAACAGAAGTGCTTGTGCATTCAACCTGCATATCTTTTGATTTACAAGTTCCTGCGTCGCAATAAAATTCCCTTGCTGTTGTCTGCCCAACACCATAAGGGTCTCCACCATTTGCACATTGCACATCATAATCACATTCCCTTACATTATCTTCAACAAAAACAAATGTATTTTCATTACAATTTGGTTCAGAAGGGCAACATTCAACTGATTTTATTTCATTACCCTGAATCTTTTTTGTTGAACCATCTAAAAATTTAACATTATCTATTGAATAAAGTTTTCTTAATTGACATATAACTTCTTTATTATTATAAGAATATGTTTTTGTTGCTACACTTATAAAATCTAAAAAGTAACTTTGACATTGTCCAAATGGAACATTGCTAACACCATCAGTTGTTGTTTTTCTTTTTAAATCTGAATTTAAAATACAAGTATTATAAAGTATTGGTTTCCCATTCTCTCTTTGAATTAAAGAATATGGTTGAGTTCTTAAAGAAATCACTGTGTGTTCTTCATTAATTACAAAAATTCCTGTTTTAAAATTTGCTGTTTTACCTGCACTTAAATCAAATACTTTTTCCTCATTTCTTGGCAAAGAATAAGTATAACTTATCCCGTCAATTATATAACCCCCTGAACAAGTTTGAATTGAATTTTGATCACAAACTATTTTAACATTGCATAAATCTGTATTATAATTGCAAGTTTTAGTTGTTCCTCCATAATCATCTAAATATTTTTCAGTATCTTTATAATCTGGAGAATAAACTCCTGTTTTAAAACAACAATAACTTCCATAATTTGCTTTATAAACTGAATCATATCCAACTATACTTGCAACATTAATAACCCCTGCGAAATGAAGAAGTGTAAACATAGATGCCATAATTGTAATTAGTAAAACAAGTTGTGTTTGTGCTTTTTTATTTTGTATTAAACTTTTCATTTGAATAATCCTGTTATCCAATTTATAATTCCTTGAATAAAGTTATTTATTTTATCAACAAATGAAATTGTTTGTGTTTGTTGTTGAGTTATTGGTTCACCAACAAAACCATCATCTTCTGTTGTAGTTATTGTTTCTTGTGGTGATTCTTGAGATATTTTATCTATTTTTACAACTATCTTTAAATCATTTCTTTGCATAGAGTGAGCAGTTGGAGAAAAAGAATAAAGCACACCCCCTCTACATTCCAAAGAACCACTATCAACTACTTTACATTCAACATTATTTTCTTTTTCTGTAATTTTAATTGTCCCCAAACCATATTTTAAAGTGTTATCAGCAGGACTTGCAATTAATTGCCAATTTGCAGATTGAACAGGAAAATAAGTATTTTTTTGAATATCAGAAGGAAGTGCAGGTGGTGGTGAAAACCCCCCTGAATATCCAACATTAAATGCCAAAAGATATTCATCCCAACCTCCAAACTCATAACTTTCTGGTTGAGAATAATCAACAACGAGAGTGTAAGTGTAAGTATTTCCTGAATCTGAATAACTTAATGAATCCCATTCAACTTGTCCTGCGCCGAACATTCCAAGTTGAAACCAACCCATATAAAAGGCTAAAATAAGGAAGATGCCTATGAGTAAGAGGAAGTTCTTATTTGCAAATATATTTGCTTTTTTGTTTTTAATCATCTTACGACCATCCCTTGAAAATAATTTATCCAATCTTGGCGATTAAAATTAGTTTGCATATG
>JAHIWS010000016.1 GCA_018815925.1 Nanobdellota archaeon
TGGAAAATTCTTTAGAAGTGTTGGAAATACAACTATGGAAGCTGTTGATCACTACATTCGATCTTCTCAACCTTGGGTTTGTTAGTTTTAACATTTTTTAATCCTCGATACCTCGCGCTTTAGCGCGGGGTTATTCATTTTAAAAATAATTAATCTGGATAACAATCATCAAAGTCCTCAAAATCAATATACCCATCACAATCATTATCTAATTCATCATCACATATTTCAATTGTAGGAAGAACCTCATCTTCACAGATTCCACTCCAGAACCCATATTCGCAGGATTCTATTCCAGCACTACACTCTCCAATTTCTCCTGTTCCTGTTGGACCTGTATAACATGTTCTAGTTTCCCCTTCTTCACAATCATAAACTATTGGTTCTTCACATTCTTGCCATAAAGATTCAATCCAATATTCTAAATCATGAACTCCAGGACCTATTTGTGTAACAACTTCTGAATCTAATTCTAAATGCAAGTTAAATTGTGTTTGTTGATTTATTTCCTCACAATCTAACTGAAGAACTCCTGCTTCAGTTTCAAACCAGCTAATACATTCATCTTCATCATATTCTTCACAATGTTTTAAACCAACAAAAGCTTCATCTTCATTATTTGTGATAACTGTATTCATCATAGCAGGTGTTATTATGTTTCCTAATTTATTCATCCAAAATTGAACACTGTTTTCTCCTCTCATACATACATGGAATGTAAAATCACATTCTCCTCCTGATTCTGGATCAATATTACATAAAGCAGGACTAATATATTCTACAAATACTGTTTCTACAAGCTCTTCTTCAATTTCTTCACAATTCTCATTGTCTAGGTTATCTGTAGCACAAACTCTTAATAAATAATCTCCAACAGGAAGTTCTTTATTCATTAATGCTTCCCATGTTCCGTAAATTGATTGGGTTAATCCAACTTCTCTAACTTTTTCTTCTTGATCATTTAATAATTCAGCCCAAACTTCTTTAATGCCTGTTTTTTCATCAATAATTGTAGCTACAATTGATTGTGAACATCTTTTTATTTCTGTTTCCCATGGTAAAGGATTATGAATTGTTATTTCAGGACCTTCACAATCTATCCAATCTATTTGAGAATTCCATTCTTCTTCATTATTTAATAAATCAAAACTCTGCCAGTTTAGTTCTGTCCATGAACAATCTTCTAAACCTTCTAAATTAAATGGATTTTCATATAAAATAGGTTCATATTGTATTTCTTCATCAGCACATTCAGCAACATAATAAGTTTCAGCACATCCAACTTCAGTATCAGTGCAAGTTAAAGTAAACTCTGTTTTACAATTAACCCATAATTTTTCACCATCATTATATGTTGGTTCTCCTATTTCTTTTATTGTCACAGGAGACATTGTGTCTACTTTATCTATTTCATATTGAACATCTTCTGAATTACCAACATTATCTACTGAAAAATATTCTAATTCATAAACCCCATCAATATCAAAACTAATAACACCTTCATATTCTATCCAGTTACCATTATTTACTCTATAATAGGTTATATCACATCCAGAATCACTATCACTACAACTTAATTCAATTTCTGTATTATCAGTAATAAACCAATCAATAAACCATTGCATCCATTCAAATCCAGGATATTTTGGTTCTGAAATAATTTTTTCAGTTAAAGGAGCTTCTCTGTCTAAATCCCATTGATGCCCTTTCATATTTTGATTACAAGCTTTGTCTGTAACTCTTTTTCTAACCCAGCAAATATTTTCTCCGTCATCAGGACAAACTTCAGAAATATCAATTAAATCTCCAAGTTCTGCATTACATTCTATTTCTGTATAATCTTCTGGACTTGATTCATCTCCTGTAATAGCTATCTCACACTTCCATAAATTCCCTTCTGCATCTTCATCAGTCTCATAAACATAAAAATCATCATTATACCATTCATCCCATGGCTCTCCTGTTATTGTTATTGTTGGTTCATTGTTATCATAATAAACATGTTCAGAATATTCACTCCAATCTCCTGAATTTCCAGCCATATCCCAAGCTTTTACTCTTATATAATAATCTTGGCCATTTTCAGGCGCATTAATTATTATTGAATTTTCTTTTGTTGTTGTAGTGTAATAAAGAGTTCCATCAGAATAATAAACTTCAACTTCATAATAATCAATTCCAGCACATCCTTCATCTTCTAGAACATCCCAAGAAAAACTAGGAGCTTCATTAACATAATTAGCTACACATTCACTTGGATTTGAATGAATAATATTTATAACTTGTCCAGGCTCTTCTGTATCAATGCAAAATTCTTGACAAGTTCCTTCTCCAACATTATTTAATTGGTCTGTTGCTCTACAGCAAATTTCGTGCCACCCATCAATATAAGCCAAATCATCTTTATCTGATCTCCACTCTTCAACCAATTCATTAAATGCTCCGTCAACAGAATCTGCTCCAGAAAAAATATGATATGTATCTGGACTCTCTCTATTATATTGAACATTTATAATATTTGATTCTGTATCTGATGCTTTCCCATATACATAAAAAAATCCATTTTCATTAATATAAATAGAATCTGAGAAAAAATACTCATTTTCATTATATTTATGTTGTAAAAAATCAACAGAACATTCTGGTTGTGTCTCTTCTACACAAGCTCCTTCAACACATTCATTTAAACATTCATAATCCATACTTGTTTCTTGATTTCCATCACAAGTATATTCTGTTAAAATATTCCCATTACATTCGTCATTATATACTCCTGTTCCTCCTCCGCCTCCACCACTTCCTTCACAAGAAGGCCCATATATTGTTGAAAAAGATAGAATAATATTTGAAGCAGTAAAGTAATCTAAACCATCATCATTATCTGTACAAGTTTGGTCTTCATTATAACATCCAGATAAATCATATTCTTGGTCTCCATCTATGCATGGTTCTCCAACTAACCCATAATCATAACCAAAATCAGAACATACAGGTTCAGCAGCACTAACAAAATTAAAACTACCAATTAATAATAAAAACAAACTAAACAAAAATAATCCTCTTTTTAAGCTCATGAAAAATTCATGAATGATTAGTATTTAAACATTATTGTGTTTTAAAGAATATATTTTGCTATTTATCGACTTTAATAATTTTTCTTTAGAATGAGAACCATTAAAAATTACTCAGCTTTAACTTTTCTCTTTTTAACAAAAGAAATAATTAAAACAGCAATAAAAATTAAAGCAAGAAAACCAATCACCATTGTAGATTTTCCAAGTTGATTTCCTACTCCAACAACAGCTCCTGTAATTTTAGAAAATAAACTTTTTTCTTCTGAAATTTCTTCAGGCAATGTTTTTTCAGTTTCTGTTGTTTGTTTTGGTTCTTGTTCAAAACTTAAAGTAGTTATTTCATTGTTGATAGGAGTTGTTCCACTTCCAGATGAGCTTCCACCACTGCCTCCTCCACTAGAGCCTCCCCCAGAGGAACCACCTGAACAAGATCCACAATCAGTAGGGCATAAAGAACAACTTTCATCAGCATCACAGGTACCATCACCGCAAAATGGTTCTGGAATATCTATTGTGAATAATACTGTACTGCTACCACTCTGATAATTTGAATTAATTCCAATCACAGTAATATCATGATATCCTTCATCTAAGGTTAGAGTTATATTTGGATTAAATGTAATTGGATCTGCAGAATTTAAAGCATACATCCAAATTAAAATATTTTGATCAGAAAGAACATCTAAATCAATTGAAGTTATATCATAAACTTGATTTACAGGTGAAACAATTGTGATTATAGGAGGATCTGTGCAAATTCCGCAGTCATTAGAACAACTTGAGCAAGTTTCATCTCCCAAGCAATATCCATCTCCACAAGTTGTTGTTAATTCAAAATCTAAATTAGTATAACCTGCATTTTCAAAAATAAAAGTTTCTGCTTGCATTCCTCCAACATAAAAAGTTATTGTATCCCCTATTCTATCATCTTCTGGATCTTCAACATAAAATCTATTTGGAACAGAACCATAATTTCCATTTTTTGTAACTGTTATATATTCATCTCCATCAATACTAGCAGTAATAATATTATTGTCAGGAGCAGACGCCCCATTCACTGTTACATCTCCATAAAACCAATGAGGCATTCCAGGAGCAGCAGATATGATTGGTAGTAGGAAAAGCAAAGCAATTGTTAATGTAAATAATTTATTTTTCATCTTTGTCTCCTTCTTATTTCAACATTATAACTCAATCTTGGATCATCAAAGAATGTTTTAATAAAATCATTAGAAATAGGATTCGCATTAGCATCTATTTCCATATTTATTTTTCCACAAATTAATGGAAAATTTTGATCAATGTATTTTATTACATTTTTACATGTTTTTATATCTAAACCTTTTAAAGTAGAATATTCAGTAGTATTTTTTGATAAGAAAATATTAGATTGATTAATGTTAAATCTAATTTTACTGTCTAATTCAGCCATATTAACCCCATATAAATTTTATTTAAAAACATTATTGTTATTGTAGATATACTTCTATATATAATAAAAAGAGTTTAGTTTTCATTTTCCTTAAGACTTAATTCAAGATTATAATGCTCTTTGATTTTGGATTTTTTTCCAACATTTATTTCAAGCTGACTTTCTGTATAAATCATTGGAAAATTATGTTCAATATAATCTATTGCCTTTATTCTTTCTCCTAAATGTAAGTTTGTTAAAGTAACAGATTTATAAATATTGTTAATTATAAAACCAGAGGCTTTTTTAATATCCTCTTCTAATCGTAAAAGTATCTTAGTCATACAAACCCCATATAAATTTTATTTAAAAACATTATTGTTATTGTAGATATATATGCTTTAATTTATAATAAAAAATTTAATATTTAAAAGATATCACAGATTTCCCCTAAAATACTATTTTCACAAACTGTTTCTGGATTGTAAGTATCTTCTGTATCCATTGCTATCCAATATCCTGCTCCTGGATCCATTTCGTCACAAAGACCATATTCATACCACTGATCTGGATTATCAAGTTCCCAGTAAGTTAAAAGACTATTCCAGTTTGTTGGTTTGAAGAGCCCTCCATCAAGGTTCCTCAAAGAGTATAGTGTGCAATAAGCACTATTTCCATTGTTATCAGGTCCATAATATCCTTCTTCGCCCTCTGTTCCATAATAACCTATTAAGTTCCATCCTTCTATTAATTTTTTACTTGGAGGTGTGGTAGGGCCTGGTTGATATAAACTTCCTCCAACAACAAGCATATCATCGTCAGTTGCCATAACCCAATAACCATTTCCTGTTTCTATTTTTTCTAAATCATTTGATGATTCATCTGGTCTGTACATATACCAATGATCTGTTTCACCATTATAAGTATATACAGCTTCTACATTATCTTTTACTTCACTGAACACAACTTCAGGATCTTTATCAAGAGGATTAAATGGTACAGAAATTAAATTCCATTTTTTATTTAATTGTATTTCAAACATTCTTCCATATACTTTGAACTTTTCATCATCAACTACCCAGTTTTGATCTTCAGGACCACCATTTCCTAATTCATCAACACAGTAATATGCTAAGTTGTGTTCTGATTCTTCTAAGAAATGGAAATCTTCTATAATTTCGTTTGTACAACACCATCCTTCATCATTCCTTACTCCATATGTTTCACAATATTCTGGGGTTGCATCTTCTGCATCTAGTTCAACTTTAAAGCAAGTTTTTTCATTATCAACTGGATGTGGTTGAGGGTCAACACAATCTAAAGTTATTGGAGTGTCCATGGTAACTTTCCAACATTTTCCTGGTTCTGAACAAAATTCTTCTAAGTCATAAAATACAGCATCTAATCCATCCCAAATTATTTTAACTTCACCAACTGTTTTATTTGGAATTGGTGCTTGATTATCAACAATATCAATTTCAACTTCTGGTTCTACTTGAGTATTTCCAAGAGCATCTTTACACCAATAAACAAACTTATGACATGAATCCTTTAATCCAGTAAATTCTTTAAATTCAGAATCTTGTCCTTCTTCTATTAAAACCCAATCTTCATCTACTTCACAATTATCATATTTCCAATACATTTCCCAGTTAATAATTTCATTTCCAACAGGATGTGGGTCTTGATCAGCACATTCTAATCTAATTGTAGATTCATCTGTAAGATATTTATGGATTGGTGTTTGACCATCTACTTCAGGTCCAGTAATTGTTTTTTGAATTATTGGTTCTTTATTATCTACAAAAACACATTGCTTGTGTGTTGAAAATTTACCTACATTATCAGTTGCGATTATTTCAATTAGGTGGCATGAGTCTTCATCAATAGTAAATGGTTCTACATAAGGTGTCCAACTTTCTTCTCCAACTTGTACTTCTTGACATCTTGGTTCACTTTCACAAGCTTCATTTCCTTGCAATAAAGTTACTCTATATTCAACACTCTCAACTCCAGAAGGATGTGGACCATTATCATAAGCATTTATATTTACCAGAGTTTCTGAATTAATATAATGAGGATAAGGAGTATCTGCTTCAATTGGGTCTGGATATTGTGGACCATTATATGTTTTTTCTATTGTAGGTCCTTGTTTATCAACAAAAACACATTGTGGTTTAACAGGTTCTTTTTTATCAACATTATCTATTGAATAATATTCAATCATATGGCATGATTCTTCATCTATTCCAAAAGGTTCTTCATAAGTATTCCATACATCATCTTCCCAAGTGTGCATAGGTATACATAATTCAACATTTTCACATGCAGAATTATCATCCATAAGTGTAACAGTATAGAAAGTATCTTTTACACCAGAAGGATGTGCTTCAGGATAATCTACAGATCTTAAAATAATTTGGTGTATAGTATCAATATATTCATAACCAGTTGTTGGATCAATATATGCAACTGGTTTATATGTTTTAGTTGTTATAGGAGGTGTTTTATCAACAAAAAAGCAATTCTTTCCCATAGGTCCTATGTTTCCAAGAGCATCAATACCATAAAATTCTATTCTATGGCAAGATTCAGGTATATCCCCTATTGGTTCAGTATATAATGTAAAAGCTCCTTCTTCATATTGAGCATTATAACAATAATTTTCAGGTTCCCAACAAGCTTCATCTTCCATTGGAGTTATAACATAATAAATTTCTTCTTGTCCAACTGCACAAGGAGCATCAGGATAGTCTGTTGCTTCTAAACTAATTGTTGTAGCACTATCAATCCACTCAATTAATCCATAATCTCCTTCAATAATATATTTTGGATCACTAATTATTTTTTCAACTTCAGGTCCACTTGAATCAACATAAAGATTCTTAGTGTATTCTGCTTTGTTTTCTAATTTATCCCAACACTCTACAATTAATTCATGTTCTGTTTCATCTTCAAAACTAATATAACAATCTTCTCCTTCACATTGGAATCCAGATCCATGGAATTCACCATCAAGCCAATAACTCCATTCACAATAAATTTCATCTACTGCACAAATTTCTCCACCATCTATAGCATTTGTGTGAATATAAGTTCCTTCGTGTCCAATTGTATCTTGAATCCAACAATCTGCTTCAGGATTATTTAAATCACAAGTTCCGTATGTTGGGCCTGAATAAATTTCAGGAGTAATTGTTGGAGGTGTTGAATCTACTTTATAATATTGGATATGTGGTTCTCCACTTACTTTACCAACACCATCTCTACAAAAGTATTCTAGATCATGAATTGAATCTTCATCTTCATTAAAATTAAATCCAAAGTGATTATTTACACTAGGATCTATTGGTACAACACACCAATCTTCTTCCATTTCTCCATTATATTTTTCACAATATTTTTCAGTAACATAACCATCAGAATCTAAATCATAAGAAATTTTAAATAATAATTCTTCACCATGTGAGGGGTGTTCTCCTTGATCTTCACAATAAAAATCAATCTTATGTTCTGGTGTTACCCAGTGAAATACTCCATCTGTTTCAGGAAACATATCAGGATCTATATCTCTTATAGATCTCTCATCATTATTTTTTTTAATGATGGGGGTTGTATCATCTACAAAGAAACAATTATACTTAACATCTTCTATATTTCCTAAATCATCAATACTAAAGTATCTAAGAATATGACATGATTCTTCATCTTTTGTTATAGGTTCTCCTCTATAAAGCTTCCAATATTCAACACCACACACATTATATGCTCCTTGTTCTACACAATCATACCAATTTTCTGTGTTCTCCTCAAAATCATAAGTACAACTTTCCTGAATTTCGTTTATACATCCTTCTTCAATTTCCATATCATATGGAGTTTCTGTATCAAAATATTGACTATTACAATATTTTTCAGGTTCCCAACAATACTGATATGCTCCTTCATAAACATCATTAACATACCATGTTTTATCTACTCCAATTGCACAAATTTCTCCACCATCTTCAGGATATAATGTTATTGGTGTTGATGTTGAAATCCACTCTATAAATCCATCAACTACTTTTGGCTCTCCTAATTCTTTTTCTGTTGTAGGAGGTGTTGAATCTACTCTAAATACCTCAGTATCTTCAACTTCATTTCCTGCAAGATCTACACATTTAATATATAATGTATGAACAGAATCTTCTTCAAAAATAACTTTCCAAGAAATTATTTCAGTAGGATCTTCTATTGGTTCTGGATCAAATGTATGTGTAAATATTTGTTGTCCATCAAGATCAATTGAATAGTAACAATAATCTATTCCACTTGGAGGGTCACATAATCCCTGGTCTTCTACTGATACAATTATCTCAGTTTCATGGTCCATTATCCAACATTCTTCATCTGTTCCAGGTGTTGGAGGGCAATCCCCTTGTTGTGGACCAATTATATCTTTTGTTATAATTGGAGAAAGCATATCTACACTTGTTGTATCATATAAATAAGTCCAATAATCATTATCATCTCTTGTTTCAAACCTCCAATCTAAAGCACATTTTGGATCTTGTGGATCTTGTTCAGGAGTGTGAGCAGAAAAATAAAAATCAGCACATTCTCCATTTTCATTTAATGGATTATAATCCTCTGAAGTTTCATCAGCAACATAAAAACATGCAGGATAACTTGAGATATATAATAATTCCCAACCTGCTTTTTCTTCACAACTAAAATCAGTATAATCTATTGAACCCTCGTAATTTTTATAGATTCTAACTTCATTAATAGTATCCCCTGTTAATTTGCAAAAAGTTACAGTATAATCTACGTCAGAATCAGCTGGAGACCATTCTGGTGTTAACTCAACTGAACTTGTATGTGTATTTGCTGAGACTCCATTAGCAAAAAGAACAATACCTAAAACAGCAATTAATCCGACGATGAGAAAAGAGAATTTCACAACCGCTCTTTTGTCTTTTAATAATTGCATCACAAATCAACAAATAAATACTATTTAAAGATTATTGTGGTTTTTTGAATATATTTAGATAGAAGTGGTTTAGTAACTCTTCCACAAAACTAGTTTCCCTTCTTCGTCCCTAAGAAATAAACTGTCTCCTGTTTCTGTCCAAACATAATCTTCACCTCGCCAAAATAAAACATTTTTTGTATTGGTTCCTTCCCCAACTTTAATTAATAATTCTGTTTTAGGTTCTAGATTTATTTTTGAAAAAATAAATTTTTTTCTTCCTTCATCTTTAATTGACCAATCTTTTAGATTACATTCAAAACCACACCTATTATATAATATGGCTTCTTGATCTTTATAATCAAGTTTTTTAAGTTCAATACAATTAGAACAAACATCTTGTGATTTTTCACACAGGTTTTTATTACTTTCAATACATTCTTCCCATGCTTGTTTAAATTCATTATAATATTGGTCTTTTCCAGAAGGAAAATAATAATTTGCAAGACCTTCTTTTACTATCTCCCTATTTATATTAGTAAATCCAATAATAATATATCTTAGTTTTCTTTGATATAGATCTGTATCTTGTTTTTCTTTTTTTAGTTTGACAGTTGTATTTAGAATTAAAATTTCTAGATATTCTTTTGCTTCATTATAATATAATTCTCCTTTTTCAGGTGAATTTATTCCTAACAACCTAACACTTTCATTATTAATAATAGCTGTATCTCCATCTATTACTCTTTCAACAATCCCAGTTTCATAATTTGTTAAAAAAATTTCAAGAGCATTATCAAGAAAAGGATAATTAATAGCTATTAATAAGAATATTAAAAAGAGAAGTAATATTTTTTCATTTCTTTTTTTCATATATTAAATAATCTAATATCCTATTTATTTATTATTGTAATTTGTTTTTCATAAAAAGAAAAAATTAGTTAAAGAAAGAACTAAAATGATAGAGCATCCTCTTTCATGTGGAGATGTGTCTTTTGATTTATATTTCTACTATAAAACTGCAACCTCTTGGAAAAAGGGTATTGGAATTGATATACTAAAAAAAGACTTAAGAAAAATTAATTTAATGTTGGAAGAATATGGGGGAATAAAGCTTTATAGAGATAAATTCAGAGTAAAACCCTATGCGGGAGTTTCAACTGCTGTTTTATTTTTTACAAAGGGTGAACCTACACAGAATGTTTGGTTTTATAAAATGGAATCTGATGGGTTTAGTCTAGATGATAAAAGAACATTCATAGATGGTAAGGGTGATATTTCAGATATATTAGAACATTTTGACAATAGAGAAAAGGAAAAACCAACTGATAGAAAAAAGAAATATTTCTTAGTTCCAATTAAAGAAATTAAAGAGAAGGATTGGGATTTAAGTATCTCAAAATATAGGGAAATTGAGTATGAAGAAATTGAGTATGAAAAACCTGAAGTTCTTAAAAAAAGAATAATCAAACTTGAAGAAGATATTTTGAAAGGATTAAAGGAGTTAGAGGCTTAAATGAAAGAAACAATTGAAAAAATAAAAAGAAAAGTAACCTGTGACCCAAAAACAGATAAAAAGTGTAAATGTAAAGATTATATTGAAGTAGGGCATGAGAATGGTAAACCAAGATATACTAAAAAAAGAATATGCGAAAGAGAAATTGATTAAAATTAAACATCACATTTTTTGTAATATATTATCATCGTTTTGACAAAATATTTAAATATTTTTCTTGATTTGATAATAATATTTATTACTTTTCATAACAAATTTGCTTTTTCAAAATCCCGGCTTTTACATATTCTTTTGTGTCTACGTAGAAAGATTTATAAGTAATGTAGACATAAGAATAATATGACTTATACCGAAGTTAGAAATATTAAAGGAAAAAAGTATTATTATAGAGTTATTTCTATAAGAAAAGACAAAAAAATTTCAAAAAAGAGAGTATATTTAGGACATGACTTATCAAATTTTGATATTCTAGAAAAAGAAAAAATTGCAGACACTAAACTATTGTTTAATAAGATAAAAAAGCCAAACAAAGAAATTGAGAAGATTAAGTCTAAAATAGTGCCTGTTTTGAGAAAGAACAAAGTAACAAAAGCAGGAATTTTTGGAAGTTACTCAAGAGGCGAACAAAGAAAAGACAGTGATGTTGATATAGTGGTTAATATAGAAGATAAAAAGATGAGCTTGCTAGGGTTTATTGGATTAATGAGACTTTTAGAAGAAATATTAAAGCGAAAAGTGGACCTAGTAGAATATAAAGCTATAAAACCAAGAATAAAAGAAAGAATACTAAAAGAGGAAATAAGAATAATATGAAAAGAGATACTGGATTGTTCATTGAGGATATATTAAGCAGTATAAAAAATATAAAAGAATTTTCAAAAAATTTAGATAAAGAAAAGTTTTTTAAAGATAATTTAAGACAGAGTGCAATTGTGAGACAATTAGAGATAATTGGAGAGGCTGTGAAAAATATTCCAGATTCCTTTAGAAAAAAATATCCAAAAATACCCTGGAAAAATATAGCAGGATTTAGAGATATATTAAGCCATGCTTATTTTGGAATTAACTTAGATAGGGTTTGGAATATAATTGAATTTGATTTGCCAAAACTTAAAGAAGAAATAGGAAAAATTAATGTTGAAACTTAGTTAAATAATTTTTAGAAATTAATGACAATATTCATTACTTTTCATAACAATTTTGAAATATAACTTTTTTGAGTTAGGTTTTTTATGATTTTGCTGGTAAATTCCATATTATGGTTGTATGATTATCGCAAGAGGTCCTTAATATTTTATCCTGTACCATTAGGGTAATTCATCTCTTAGATAAATCAATTCTATGTTTTTCTTCCTTTTTTTCGAATGGACTTGATGCCTAGCCTTAAAATAATAATTTAATCCTGAAATAGTCTGGAATTTTTTCTCTACAAAATCAACAACTATTTTTGGATCTGTGTTTTGAAGTTAATTGTTCCATTACCAAAGGGATTATATGTAATTTATATTTACGGAGATTTTGTAGCAAATATACTATGGTTGGAGAAGCCCTTAGCATTTGTGGTAAAACACAAAACTTTAGCAGATAATTATAGAAAATATTTCAATTTTTTATGGAAAACAATTAAATCCTAATTATTCCTAGAAAATAATTTTTTACATTTTCTTCAACATATTATTATCGTTTTCCCATAATACTTAAATGTTTATGCTAAATTAATATTGAATTTTATTATAATAATCCATATAAATAAATTAGTGTTTTTTGAATCAATGAATAATACAGTTTTTCTTGCAGATAAAAATTCTAAAGCATGGAATTTTGCAAAAAAAATTCAAACTTATGTTTTAGAAACTAAAGAATTTTTGATTCCTCTGCACGAAGTGAGTATTACTAAATTTAGAAATGGTGAGGTAGAGATGTACATACCAGAAAATATGAGGGGAAAAGATGTTTATTTTATTCAAGACTCAACAAAATATCCTCAAGATTGGTGGGTTGAACTATTATTAATTAAAGACCTTCTTTTAAATAGTTCTGCAGAGAGTGTAACTTTTGTTATTCCAAATATGCTTTATTCTAGGCAAGATAGAAAGAATAGACCTCATGTTCCTATTTCTGCAAGAGCTTTAGCAAAGAGCATTTCTCCTGGATTAAAAAAAATAATTACTTTGGATTTACATGCAGGTCAAATCCAGGGATTTTATCCAGAAAATGTTCCAGTTGATAATCTTTATAGTTTCCCAGAAGTTGTTAGATCTCTTAGGAGATATCATCTTGAGGATTTAGATAATTTAGTGGTTGTTGCCCCTGATGCAGGAGCAGCAGGAAGAACTCGTTATTTTCTACAGAGATTAGAAAAAGCTCAACAAGATACTTTAAAAAAACAAAATTATTCTTTTGCTGTTTTTAGTAAAGAAAGAGCAGCTCCTGGAGAGGTTGCATCAATGCAGCTTATTGGAGATGTTAATGAAAAAAATTGTTTGATTGTGGATGATATTATTGATTCTGGAGGAACTTTATGTAAAGCAGCACAGATCTTAAAAGAAAATGGTGCAAAAAAAATAATGTGTTATGGAACTCATGGAATTTTTACAAAAGGTATATCTGATTTATGTGATAATTATGATTTTGTCATGACTTCTAATACTTATCCTCAGGAAAATTCTTTAATAGAAGTTATTGATGTAGCTCCTCTTTTTGCAGAAGCAATTTATAGGGCACAAAGAGGTTTATCTATTTCTAAATTGTTTGAATAAGAGGGTTGTTACCATTTTAAGGAGTAGTAACAGGTTTTATTTTATAATTAATATGATTTTTTAAATAGTTTTGATAATTATATTTAAAATGGTAGCAGCTCAACAACTTAGAGAAGAAGTATATAATATAACTCTGAAGAAGTTAGAGTTAGAAGAAAAACTTAAGTCTATGTGTTTTTACATAGCTACTTTAAAAAGAGAGTTAGATCAAAGAATGCTTATGTCACAATAATTTTTTTTAAATCCTAGGTGTCTATCTAGATGCCTAGGTTTACCTTTAATTTTCAAAACAAATAATTAGATGATTTTTTACTAACAAAATTGTAGAGGAGAAACACCCGAAGATGCCTCTTCAAATGCCTAAGCATTTAAACAAAAACAGAGTTCTTGCCCCCTACAAGAAGGTTATTATTTTGAAGTTTTTAAAGATTTCTTTAAAAAAAGGATATATGCGAGGGACATTATTAAGATCATCATGGCAGATCACAGGGTCTCAATGATGTATTATGTTTTAGTTAAAATCTTTAATATATTGATCTATTTAAAGAGCTCTATTGTTGAGGATAGAGATTATTCTTTATAGACATCTTTGTGATGTTTGTATCTCTCAATTGTTATAGTTTTATTTGTTTCATCAATTGAGTAGACTAAAACGAAATGTCCAATGTGAACTCTCCAAAATCCTTGTAATGGTTTTTTTAATGGTTTAAATCGATAAGGATTTTCTTGAATTTCTTTTATTTTTTTAGAAATATGTCTTGAACTTATTGTATCTTTTTTGGCTAATTTTGCAAAATTTTTTTCAACCTCTTTTCTTACAAGAATTTTATACATTTTAATTTAAGCCAAAATGTTTATCCCAATTACTAACTTCGACAACCTCTTCATTTTGAGCTTTTAATAATTCAGTGATAAATTCGGGTTTTAATTCTTCTTCGAGAATTTCTTTCCCATAAGAAGAAAGAATTAAATTAATTGCCTCGCTTTTGTCTTTAAGGTTTTCTTTAGCTTTCACTATATTGAGAATTCTATTTGCCTCATTGTTTATTTCAACTATTGCCTTTACCATTTTAACTTGATATTAATATGGTATTAATACTCTTTTAAATACCTTTCTATCGGATAATGTTAATTACTAAGTAGTAACACTACAGAAAGATTTATAAATGCTAGATGAATGGAAAATGCATGGCAAAGCAAGATTATAACGAAAGTATCTTAACAGATGCTCAAGACATTGTAGTAGTCAGACCTTCTAGTCAAGGTTATGTTTTTGCTGCAAAACCCTCTATTGATTTTCAAAGACAAACGTATGAAGAAAGTGTTTCTGGTTCAGAAGATAGAGGAGCAAGGGCATTTTCTCAATGTTGGGAATTTGATGATCATGTTGGTATTAAAGGATCAAGCACATTTCATGCTTTAAGATATGATAAAAAAGCATTAAGATCAAAAGGATTGTGGCTTCCTGGGTTTACTGAAGCAAGGTTTTTAGAAAAGCAAGGAAAATTAGAAAATGGTGTTTATAGGGATTATGATTTAGTTGTTTATAGTGATGAAGATTTTAATACAGAGATTGCAAAGGAACTTTCTGGACAAGCAAAACAACTAGGATTTGCTCTTCCTGTAGTTAGTCAATTCAGAGCATTAGATTATGATGTTAATTCAAAATCAAAATATGGAATTGATTTAAGATTTGTAGAAAAACCTCAAGGAATAATTCATGGAAGAGAAGCACAAGAAGCAATTTCATCTCTTAATTATAAAAGAAATTCAGGCGCTCTGGGGTTGCTCCGTGACACTTATGGCAACTGGCTTGCTGACTGGTACTACTTGGGCAATTCCTACAGTGACGGTAGGGTGGATTGGATTTGTGGCGAAGCCACGCGCGCTGATTTAGTCAAAGCTCATGAATCATTAGTTGAAAGAAAATACTCAAACCAAATTAAAGAATTAGAAGAAAAACAAGTTGCAGAATTTTCTCAATTTGAAAAATCATTAACACAATAAAATGTTAGGAAGAAAAGTTAAAGGAAATGATGAAGTTGGTATTTTAGAACCAATTATTGAAAGGTATGTTCTTAGAAGACCTCTTAAAGGAGATTATGCCAAAGAGATTCATGCAGAAGTTAAAGGAAGGGCACAAAAAGATTTTAGAAACTTTCCCATGTTTAATGCTCACTTTGAATTTAATGAAAAAACTGGTGAGATAAATGGAATAAATACTGGTTATGGAATTTTACTTAATGAAGCACTAACTAAAGATGGTTTTTGGTTGCCCACAATTACTCAAGCAAGAAAGCTTGATGAAGCAGGATTATTATCTAATGGTGTTTGGAGGCAATATGGAATTGCTGTCTATGATGGCAATAATCCAAATCAAGGAGTTGCAGACAAATTAGTAAAAGAAGCAAGTAAGAGAGGATGGGAAACTCCAATTCTTGCTCCCTTTAAGGCATTAAAGATTGTAAAAACAGGAGCTAAAATAGGTTTTGGCAAAGATTCTGAAGGAATTATAACTGGAGAAGAAGCAACAGAGTATCTTAAAAAATATTTCAAATATCAAGGAAATTCAGGCGCTCTGAGGTTGTACCGTGACACTATTGGCAGCTGGGGTGCTAACTGGAACTACTTGGACGATTCCGACAGTAACGGTAGGGTGGATTGGATTTGTGGCGAAGCCACGCAAAAAAATTTAGAAGTAGCCGTGTTAGGTTCTATTGACAGTGTTGCTAAACAAGAAGTAGCTAAGATTAATGAAAGACTTTCTTCTGCAAAAAAAGCTGCATTTGATATATTAAAACAATAATTTTTAAAAACTTCTTTTTAATTTAAAGATTCCTGGCCATTAAAATGGCTGGGCCACACGTACAATTATTAGTGATTCATTTGAAGCCAGTAAAATTCAACTTCAACAACTAGTAACTTTATGTGAAACTTGAAGGAGTGGTGGCTAAACTATGTTTAGATAATTGGTAATTGTGCTACTTTAAGCGCTCTGAGGTTGAACCGTAACACTAATGGCAACTGGAATGCTAACTGGAACAACTTGGACAATTCCAACAGTAACGGTAGAATGGCTCAGTCATGGCTAGGATTTTTAACATGAAAACTTACAAAAATCTATATCAAAAAATAATTTCTTTTGGAAACTTATTTCTTGCTTATAAAAAAGCAAGAAAAGGCAAAACAAAAAAAGATTATGTTATTGAGTTTGAAAAGAATCTAATTAAAAATTTATTGCAATTGCACGAAGAACTAAAAAATCAAACATATATTCCAAAGCCTCTTCAAACATTTATTTTAAGAGATCCAAAAACTCGTAAAATTTCTAAATCTGATTTTAGAGACAGAATTGTTCATCATGCTCTAGTTAGAATCATTGAACCCATTTTTGATAAAGGTTTTATTTCTCTTAGAAATCTTTATGTCACTAATAAGAGTGTTTGGTGGAAGTCTATTAAGTTCTTTCTTCATTTTACTAGAACCTATTATTCCTTTATAAAGATACACGCTTTGAACTACAACAATTATGCGAGGGACACAATCAAGATCATCCTGACCTTTTTAAAAGTTTTTTATTGAATTTATCAACCTATTTAGAATATCTTAGAACTTTTGATTTATAAAGAGCTCTATCGTGGAGGATAGACTTCTGAATCTGTTCAATCATTATTTCAATTTTTGTCAATTGGGAATTCTCTTTCAATTTATTCCGACATATCTCAGATAGGCTAATCCCTTGTTCATCTGATTGTTGAATTAGCTTTTCCCTAAGAGGTGTTTCTAGGAATATGTGTATTTGTGAGTTCTTTTTCATTGGGTTGTACAAGAAGTTTATTGTATTTAGTTATCAAATCTTTTAACTTCATGATTATTTCATCCCCCAGATCTTTTTCAATTTCCACTTTCTTTTATCCTCCTCAAGGCAATTTTAATATAGTCTTTGTTAAGATCAAATCCTATGAAGTTCCTATTTAGTTTTTTACATACGAGAGCTGTAGTTCCACTTCCCATAAAAGGATCTAACACAATTCCTTTTTTTGGGCAACCTGCTTTAATACAAAATTCAGGAAGAGTAGAAGGAAACATTGCAAAATGTTTTTCTCTATTTGGTTCTAAAGGAAACATTATACAATCTCCTGGATTTTTTCCTTTAGGATTAGATCCCCATTTATATCGATAAGGTATCCTCACAGAATCCAAATCAAAATAATACTTTCCACTCTTTGCAAAAAAGAATAATGCCTCCGAATTTGTAGTTAATCTATCTTTTACTCCAGAAGGCATACATCTGCCACCAGAACTCTTATCTTTAAAATCAGACCACTGCTTAACCCAGGTTATATCATTTCTTAATATTAAACCTAGTTCGTCTTGACATTTGATAGCAATTCTGAATTGGATTAGTAATTTTTGTTTATGTTGTAACCAATTAGATCTAAACTTACCTCTAACACTTTTAGGTAACTGATGATTTTTAAGGTAAGTATTTGTTTTCTCATTTCCACATCTTGAATAATAAGAATCGCCTAAATTAAACCAAATTGTTCCTGTTGGCTTAATTACTCTTTTACACTCTTTCATTACTTCAACAATTTTATTAATATAATCTTGAGGATGATCTTCTAAACCAATTTGGTTTTTATTTCCATAATCTCTTAATGCCCAATAAGGAGGGGAAGTAATAATACAATTAACACTATTATCTTTTAATCTTCTTAGTCCTTTCAAGACATCCACACAATAAATCTTATTTGTTTGCATGAAAAAGTCAAACTATTTTCTTATAAATATCCCCGAGTGAGTTTTTGTCCAGATAATAATTTAGACTATTGTCTAGACTTTTGTTCACCTTGCTCTATTTATAACCCTGCTAGTTCACGTTCAGCATGGAATGTATTTTGTGCAACAAATCTTTGGAAAATGATAAATTTGATTTTTGTAGGACCTGTTTTGAAGTTTTAAAACACAAATATCCAAAAGACAAAAACTTTGAAAGGAGGTTAAAATGTTACAAAGAAATAATAGAAGGACTACAAGAGGGATAATTTTTGTTATAACTATTTTAGTTTTGGCAATTCTTCCAATAGTAAGTGCGGCAGACTTTGACGAGATTTTTGAACCCCTTCAAACAATTTATGATTTAGTAAAATATGCAGCAACCACAATTGCAGGATTAATTATGCTGTTTGCAGGAATTACTTACATTACTAGTGGCTCTGATCCCGGAAAACGTGAGAAAGCAAAGAACATGATAATGTATGTTATTATTGGTTTGATGGTTATTTGGGCTGCTCCTTTTGTGGTTGAACTAGTTTTAGAACCATAAAATGGGATGTAGTATAACTAATCTAGGAGATTGTGTAGCTGAAGCTGTATTTGGATTGTTTTTAGATATTCTTAATTCAGCTTCACGCCCTTTCCTAGATTTAATAAAAACATTTATGATCGAACCTGTTAGTATTACAGCTTTTGCAGATATATGGGGAATTATTGTTTATATTTTATCCATGTTTTATGGGTTACTAATAGTCTGGATTGGGTTGAAGTTCATAGTTTCAGGGGAATCTCCTGAACAAAGAGAAAAAGCAAAGTCTGATTTAAAAAACATAATTATCATGATGATCTTAGTTCAAGGAAGCTACCTCCTTTATGATTTATTTTTAGCAACCTCTGCATCATTAACAAATGTAATTTTTGATATGGTCTCAAATAGTTTCTTCAGATTATCTTTAGAAAGTGTTTCTAACTTTGGTTTTGATTTAATCTTTGGAATTCTTTATATTATTCATTTAATCATTGTTTTAGTCTTAGTTCTTTTAAGATATATTTTTGTAAGTGCAGGAGTTATTTTATTTGCAATAGGTGTTTTCTTTTATTTTATCCCCTTTCTAAATTCTTATGGGAGACTCATTTTAAATGGGCTTGGAGTTTTAGTATTCCTCCCCTTCTTTTACTCAATTGCTTTTTTAGTTGGATCAAAATTAGCTGAATTGAACCAGTTTAGAGATTATAAAACTCTAATTATGGTAGGAACTTTAGACATAATTATCCTCTTCACATTCCTTTTACTTTTATTTGTAATTGTAAAAGCTGCAACTAAAGTTAAACCCATTGTAAATGTTGTAAAGGCAGTAGTTTAAAATGTATGAAATACCTCAACAACTCGAATATCAAGAAAAGATAGTTTTTGGACTTACTTTCAAGCAGTTAGCTTATGCTTTTGGTTTTTTTCCCATTATTTTCTTTTTTATTTTTAAATTAAATACAAATATCGCATTAAGAGTGTTTTTAGCAATGTATCCAACAGCTTTGGCTGTAGGGTTTATGTTTTTTGATCTTGAAGGTAAATTAAAGATGTGGATTAAATGGTATAAACTAAGAAATCCTATTAAAGAGGATCTTGAGAAATTTTTTGATATCAAGAAAATAGAAGATGACTTAATCATAACTAAGAATAAGGAATTAGCTGTGTTAAAAGTTGAACCCATTAATTTTCATATTAAACATGAAAAAGAGCAAGAAACAATTATTTTAGCATTTCAAAAGTTTCTAAATTCTTTAGATTTTCCAATCCAGATCTTAATGACAACAGAAGAATTAAAGATTGATAAATACATTAAGCCCATAATAAATAAAGATTATAGTAAAATAATCAAAGAGAATCAAAAACATCTAACTAAGATTATTAATGATAAAAAAGCACTTAATAGAAATTTTTATCTTGTAATTCCCAAAACAACAGACATAAGTATTCAACTAGAAATATGTGAAAATAGGTTATATTCAATTGGGCTTAAAACTAAAAGATTACGTAATTTTGAATTAATCAAACTTCTTAAAAATTTATTAATCTGCAAAGATCAAGATGGTTTTATTCCAAACCAAGTTGTTAATAATCCTTCTTCTATTGAAATAAATGAAAAACTCAATAGAACAATCCATGTTCATGGTTATCCAAGAATGGTTGAATCTGGATTTTTAGATAGGATTATTAGTTCATTGGGAGAATTTGATTTATCATTACATATTGAGCCTTGTTCTTTAGAGGGTACAATGATTTTATTAAATAAAGAAATTCAAAAACAAAGAGCCGATCTTTACGCTGCTAAAATAAAGAATCAATTAAATCCTAGTTTAGAGATTAAATATAAAGATACCTTGAAGATATTAGAAAACTTACAAAAAGGAAATGAAAAATTATTCAATATAAGCTTATATGTAAATTGTAAAGCCAACACAAAAAAGGAATTAGATTTTATAACAAAAAAAGTACAATCAGAGCTTAATTCAATATTAATAATTCCAAAGGAATCTACCTTTTCTATGCTACAAGGAGTTAAGTCTTGTTTACCTCTAATTGAAAATACCTTAAAAGTAAAAAGGAATATTCCAACAAAAGCACTTAGTGCATTCTTTCCTTTTACTTCATCCTTCTTTAAATTTGATAAAACAGGTGTATTTTTTGGATTAAATAAGAATAGTATTCCAATCATAAGAGATGTATTTAAGCTGTCAAATGCAAATGGGGTGTGTTTGGCGAGTTCTGGGGCTGGAAAAAGCTATATGGCTAAGTTATTCATTTCTAGGTATGTTCTTAATGGAACAAAAACAATGATTATCGATCCCCAAGGAGAATATAAGAGTTTAGTTAAGCAATTCAAAGGTCAGATTGTTGATTTAGGAAGAGACTCAGATACTATGATTAATCCTCTAGATTTAATGGGACATAGTTATCCTGAAAAAAGACTTGCTTTAATGGATATTATGCCAATAATGTTAGGAGATTTAACAGAACCTCAAAAGTCTTTTATGGATAAGGCTTTAACAGAAGCTTATGAAAGGAAAAATATTTTTATGGATGATCCTGAAACATGGGGCAATCAACCACCAATACTTGAAGATGTATTAATTAATCTGAAAAAGATAGAAAAAGAGGTTTCTAGTATGGAAAAAATGATTTTAAGAAGTATAATTAATAGATTGGATATGTATGTTTCTGGTGTTTTTTCGTTTCTTAATAAAAGAACAAACATCAACTTCAGTAATAATTTTGTTAGTTTTGATATTGGAAATCTTCCTAAGCAGGTAAAACCAACTATGATGTTCCTTATTTTAGAGTATGTTTATTCTAAGATGAGAGAAAATTTAGAAAGAAAATTATTAGTCATTGATGAAGCTTGGAGTTTGCTAGGTAAGACAAATGAAGCCTCATATATTTTTGAAATTGTTAAAACCTGTAGAAAGTATAATCTAGGGTTATTCTTAATTAACCAAGAAGTAGAAGACATGCTAAATTCTAAAGCTGGAAAATCAGTATTAGCAAATAGCTCCTATACTATCTTATTAAAACAAAAACCCTCGGTGATGGATGCTATTCAAAAAACATTTTACCTAAGCAATACTGAAAGAAATACATTACTAACTTCTTTGGTGGGAGAAGGAATTATAATAATGGAAGATGAACATTCAAATCTTAAAGTAATTGCTTCAAAACAAGAGCATGAATTAATCACAACAAATGCTGATGAGTTGCTGAAAAACAATAAAGGAAAGAATAAGCCTAAGTCAAAGATTAAGAAGAGAAAATCAACAATTGATATAAAATTTGATTCAAAACAAAAGCTATACAAATATGATGATTTATCAGAAGAAGAAATAAAATATCTTTCTAAAAAAAGGTTTAAGGAATATTCTGGATATAGCATTGTTAATAATAAGAAAGAAAAATATTTAATAAAAACAAGAAACAAAGAAAGCCCCCAACATTGTTTTCTTGTATTCGATATTCTTAATTTTATTAAGAAGTTTACTAATAAAGTATGGCTCTATGAAACAGTAAAACCAGACATAGTTTTTGAAGTTAATAAAAAGAAGTATGTAATTGAGGTTGAAACTGGTAAAACATTAAAAAATAACAAGAAGCAATTACTAGAAAAAATTAAGGTTTTAAATGAAGAATATGGTAAGAGATGGTTTTTTGTCGTGACTGCTAAAAAATTAGCTAGTAAATATAATAATTTAGGAAAGACCCATGATAAAAGAACAGTTAAGAATATTCTTTATAGAATTTTAAGAAATTCCTAAGGGGGCAGGTTTTATGCCTCCTAGTTTTTCAAGCGTTATTCTTATTTTATATAATATAAAACTAGTATTTTGCTAGCAAATGCCCCCAAATGAAATGTATGTATATATAAACGGATTGATTTGGTTTTCTACTATTACAAGTTGTTTTTATTGATACTTGAAAATAAATCGGGGGGGGGGTGAACTCATTTTTGAATATCTTTTGAATTTCTCTCTCCAACTTTTGTCTTAATTTATGAGTGTTCCCCCACATTATGTAAGCAAACCATCCTTGAGCACTTTTAAGAATTTTTTCTTTTGAAACATCTCCTTTTTTATATGCTTTACTTAGTTTTTCTAATCTTTTTCTAAAATGATTAACATTTCTTTTCCTTACTCTTTTATAATAGTAGAATATTTTGAATCCAAGAAAATCAACTCCCTTATATAAGGGAAATATTTTTGATTTATCTAGATGAAGTTCTATTCTTAGATTTTTTAGATATTTTTCTATTTTGTTTCTGTACTCTTTAAGGATGTTTTTATCTTGATGCAATACAACAAAGTCATCAACATATCTTAAATAATATTTAGCCTTTAATCTATTTTTTATGAACTGATCTAAATCATTAAGATAAACATTAGCAAAAAATTGAGAAGTCATGTTTCCTAAGGGCATACCTTTAACCTTATTATCAAAATTCTTTAAGATTTTTGTTATTAACCAAATAACTTTTTCATCTTTTATTTTTCTTCTTAGTATTTCTATTAATTTGTGTTGGTCAACAGAATCAAAGAATTTTTTCATATCTGCTTTGAAAACATAACCTTTTACCATATTGTTATTTAAACTATTTTTAGTTAATTCTCCATTTTTACTTGCTTTTCTTTTAAAAAGATCAAATCTGTGTATGGCTGCGATAGTTCCTTTATTAATTCTGTTGGCAAAATTATCTGAGATAAATCTCGGTTCATAAATTGGATCTAGAATATTTACAATTGCGTGATGTATTATTCTATCTTTGAATTTGGATTTCCTTATTAGTCTTGTTTTTGGATCTCTTATTGTAAATTTTGTTAGTGGTGATGGCCTATAGGTTTCCCATTCTAATTCTTTTTTTAAGTCTAGTATATTTTGTTTGAGATTTTTTCTAAATTCAATTACATAAAACTTGGAATTTTTCCCTTTGCTAGCTTTTCTAAATGCTAATTCTAAGTTTTTGTATGAACATAATTTTGGGTATATGTTTTTGTAGGTTTTCATAGTATAAAATGTCCTAGCAACTTGAACTATTCGGCCGTTCTCGTTCGAATTAGCAAGATTCCTGTTCCTGGCGTTCAGATTCAGATTCCTGTTACGGTACAGCACACAGCTAGCTTATCAATAATTATGGATTCACCATAGCTTTGATGTTCGCAAAAGGGCTTCCCACACACCTTTTGAGGCTACTAACCATTACTATTGTATTTTATAGCAATCTTGTTGCATTATTGATAAGCGTGTAGTCTAAGATATTATCTTTCATTAGAATATCTTGGAGATATTCTTCCTAATAATATGCTAGGACATTTTTACTCAAAGATCTTACTTTAAATCTATTATTATTCTGCACAATATAGTAACTACTTTAGAGTTATGACAACATAGAAAGATTTATAAATGCTAAAATTTAATAATTATTAATACAAAATGGTATTAAATAATAAATCAAGGTTGAGTGTAAGTGTCTCAACAGAAACAATAGCACTCATAGAGGAATCTCTGAAGTTAGAGAAATTTAGAAATAAATCTCATATTGTGGAGTTTAGTATAAATAAAGTTTTAAAGGATCAATTTATAAAATCTAATAAGGGGGCAGAAGAAAATGGTAACTAAGAAAATAGAACAAAAAGAAATGAGAAAACATTTTGTTGATACTTTATATGATGCCCTTGAAGGAGTTGTTTCTCCAACACCTTATTTAGAAATAACTGAAGGGGATACAGTAGATGTAAAATTCTTAAACGGAAGAGGCAGATTACCCACACCGAATTCTACAGAAGTAACTGTTTTAGATATTGATACGGCTTCTATGTTTTTTGATGATTTTCATGTTCTTTATGAGGGTGTGACAGGTGTTGGTAAAACTTATACAAGTGATGCATTATTTAATACTGTTTTTGGACCTGATGGACATTATACTTTAAGGCTTAGTGGAGGAGTTCTTGGGAGTTCTGCTCTTGAGCCATTTACAACAACTACTTTAGAAAATGGAGTTCCTAAAACAAAAATTGATCAAGAAAAGTGTCAAAAATATGGGGCATTATTTATAGATGAAATTAATAGGGGAGATAGTCAAGAAGTTTTTCAGGTAGTTGATGGGAAAATTCACGTTAATGGAGGCACTGGTTATTTGAGAATTCCTATTCCTGGAAAAGATAACAAATACAAGGGTCTTGCAATCATTGCTGCAATGAATCCTGCTGATGCGGAGCATAATTCTGCTCTTGAGTTAGATATTGCTGGGGAAAATAGGTTTCTAAAATTTAGATTTCCTAATGGTGTTGCCGAAGCTGGTTCAAGTCAATTAGAAAAGAAATTAGCTGGAGATTTGCATGAAGGCTTTTGGGATGAATTTTCTAAAAGATCGGGCATGAAAGGTGGCTGGAAAGAAGTTTATCCAATTGTTACAGATCCTGTACAATTTCCAACAGAACTTGATGGAGAAACTAAAGAATTTATTGATACTGCTGTGGGTTATGTTGGTTATGATCCTAAAGAAACATTTGAAAGAAATGTTGAGTTGATGCAACAGGGAGGATTATCTCCCAATTTTTCAATAGATATAAACCATAATGATTATAAGAAAATTCGTGATGCACAGGGAACTTTGAAACATAGTTTTGTAAGAAGGGACTTAGGAAAAATTAAAGATTTATCTAGACTATTGGGTTTTATTAAGGGAGTTAAAAATGGATCATACGATGCGAACGTCAAACTTAACGATGTTGCAGCAGGTATAGGAGTTGTTTTAGAGAGTAAAGCAATAACTGGAACAGATTATGGAAGTTTGATGGCTCTTGTTAATGATGCAAGAAGTGCATATGCTGATGTGAATAAACAAATGGGTATTCCTGAGGGTTATGGTTTAAGGCAGGGAGTTTGGCAAGCATCTATCAATGCAGGTCAAGAGAATGGTTTTGATGCTTATATTAATACTCTTAGAGCTGGAATGGAACAATTAAATACCCAAGCTGGAAGTGCTTCACAAGCAACAATTAGATCTCGTATATTAGCCGATTTAGCTGTTCTTGAACATTTTAGCAAAACATATGAATCTGATGTAACTGCTGCCCTTAAAGCAAAAGGAGAAGAAACTTTTAAGGGATTTAGCGAATTATACCAAGCTAAGAAGGCAGAAGCAAGTGTTTACGAGCATAGGCTTGGCTCAATAGTGAGGTAAGCAAAATGACTAAAATAATTCCACGAGATTTAATTAAACATCTGGAATGGAAACCAGGACAAGCGACAGCTCCGATTACTCCTGCTACTAATTTTGTTCCTCAAAATATAGGTAGTTTTAACACGGATAATGTTAATTATAGTTTTTTAGAAGGAGATGTTGGAAGACAAGTTTTAGAAGAATATAATCAATTAGTTCAAAGGGAATATCAAAATGCTTCTGCATTGCAAAAGCTATCTTTTGCAGGTGATGTTGTTAAGGGAAGTAATCCTTTTGCTTTTGTTTTATTAAATAAAGTTTTACAGAATCACGGAAAATGGGTTGCAAGACCAGTTGATCTAGAGAAATGTTTAAAAGAAGGATCTTTAAATTTGAGGGATACTTATGGAGATTCTGGTTTAGTTTTAAGAAGTGAAAATAATCCTAATGGATATTTAGCAGAGAATTTAGCATCTCAAGTAAAGGGAAGAGGCTATAATGTTGGAGGAGATGCTGTGATGATTCCCTTAGCTGGGTTTGATTTAGCATATGATTCAAATTCTCCTCAAGATTTAGTTTTTCAGTTAACAGATTCTAGTGAGATAATTTATGCTCCTCAATTAAATAAAATAAACCCTATCAAGAAGTTTAATGGTGCAGACGAGCAAGGACTCCCTATTTTTGAGGATGCTGGATCAAGAACATTGTATTCAAGTGAGGATGAAGGACTTTGCAGGCTGTACCGTTACGGGGATCTGTATCTGAACGCCGGGGACAGGGATCTTGCTGATTCGGACGAGGACGGCCGGGTAATTATTTGTGCCGAAGGCACGTCGTCGTAAAATTAGGAGGATAAAAATAAAATGACTAAAATAATTCCACGAGATTTAATTAAACATCTGGAATGGAAACCAGGACAAGCGACAGCTCCGATAGTTAATCCTGTAAGTCAACCTAGTATTCAACCTCAAAATACGAGCTTTCCTGATCTTCCAACAGAAAGTTTTCTTTTTAGCTATGATGGTGAACATAAAGATTTTTTTCAGGAATTAATTACAAAAGTAAATGCAGTTTATGCTGGAACAAAAGCAACAATTCCTGAGGGGACTAGTGGAGAGATACAAGGACATTTGATTAAAAGAATGGGATTGATAAGCACAATAGCAAATGATTCTAGTTTAAGGAGTGCAGGCTTACATCCTATTACTGCTATACAATCAGAATATTTATTGAAGAACGGAAAATTAATAAATCCGGAAGATAACTGGGAAGATTTTGGAATGGTTTTATATGATAGAAGTTCGAGTGGATATAATTCAAAAGAAGCTCAGGTGCTTTATAATTCATTAATGGTGCATAGGACTGATTTAGGTTTAAGTGAAAGTGATTTAGAAAATAGATTGATTGTAGTAAATCCTGGAGCAGAAATCGATTCAAGTATGCCTAACGGAGTTAAACCAATTATAATTCCAGGAAGAACTCAAGTATATCAACATGAAGTTTTGGAAAAGGTTGGGGAGAATTTAAGTTTTGATGGTTATGGATTAGAAGGAGGTTTGCCTTTACTTGGCCAGTTAGAGAATGGAAGCAGAACATTATACATGCCAAGTGAAACTTCTGATATAGGATTGCGTGTGCTGTACCGTAACAGGGTTCTGATTCTGAGCGCCGGGTACTGGAGTCTTGCTAGTTCGAACGAGGACGGCCGGGTAAATTTTGCGCGTAGCGCGTCGCCGTAAAATTGGAGAAAAACAATGAAAAGTATGAATTTATTATTAAATGAAGCAGAAAGGAATTGGAGAGATGAAGTTAGACGAGACTTTCCTTTGCGTAGTGATACTTCTGTTGTCAAGCAAAGTTCTCAAAATGGAAGAGATTGGTTATTTTCAACAGATCTTAAAAAAATTTATGCAGATATTTCTAACGATGCAAGTCTACAGAAAAAGTTCCAAGAAGTTATAACAAAATATTGGGATGGTAATCCTGAAGAATTAGCAAAAGAAACTTTACATTATTTATTGCACCATGAATTATATCACCCCATTGAAGCACCTTTTAGTATAACTGGTGAAGGTAATGATAATAAAAAGATTCATCAATCTATTAGGAGAGGAGCTCTTAAAGCAGAGCCAGCCCTTAGTGCTTTGGAGCAAGTTACAAAAGTTCAGGCTTCCCAAAATGGAGTTAAAGATTTTATATTAGATAATCGTTTTGCCTTGGATAATCAAGAAAAAGGATATGTTCGTGAAGATATTATTCCAACTTGGGATTTATTAGAATTGCAAGACTCTCCTTCAAAAACTAATTTTTATACTGTTACTAGGTTTTTATATGGGGCAATGTATGGGCCTGAAAGTACTCATAGATTTTTTGAAGATAAATCTGGAGAAAAGGGAGTTGAGATTGCAGAGAAATCATTGAGCGCCTTGACTAAAAAACCTGTTAAATTGCCAAGACAAAAAGGGTTAGTAGGTAAGGCTAAATCCTTGTTAGGTAGAAATCCTAAACAAGATACAAGTGAAAGGATGCAACAATACATAAAAGATGTTAGGGAAGTTTTTTCTGGAGACGATAGATATGCTGGGATTGAGCGTTTTATGTCTATTTTAGGTCCTTATGTTGAAAAAAGTATGCCCCAAGGAAGACCAGATATGCAAGGTGCAGAAAGTGGAACTTCTCCACAAAATATTTTACAAGATTTACTTGATGATATGGATCCTCAAGAGCAACAGCAATTTGTGCAAGATTTGGCTCAAGAAAAACCAAATGCTTTAGAGCAAGCTGTATCGGGGACCCCAATGCCTCAAGAATCAAGTGCAGATGAGATGAAAAATTTAGATTTATTGGCAACTCACGAATTCTATAAGAGAAATCATCCAAAGATTAAGATTGTTGGTGGAAGCAAAGTTGGAGAGAGTGTTGTAGTAGGAAAACAAGAATATTGGAATTTAAAGAGGACCACGGTTTTAACAGAAGATCAACTTAGTAAAGTTAATCTTAATAGGATTAATAAATTACAAAAAAGAACAAGGTTACCTTGGCTTATTAATTTAGGTAATAGCACTTTTAGATTAAATGAATACGAACTTAAAGAACATAATTTGAAAGATGTTGTTTATGTTGATTCCCATATTGATGTTCCTGATATGGTTGAGTTTTATCTTGATAGCTCTGGTTCAATGTTTGGTAACGAATTCAAAGTTAATGATGGAAGTAGATGGGATATGTTGAGTAATGTTTTGTATGGTTTTGTTGATGCTTTGGGGCAAGGAGGCAAACAATTAGGAAAGAAGACAAAAATGAGGGTGCATAATTTTGGAGATAAACAAGTAAGTTCAGAGATTGTTCCTGTGGATAAGTTTTGGAAAGGAGATACTGCAAGTTTAAAAACTCTCTTTAAGCCTGCAAATGGTTATAGTAAAGAAGATATTAATTTGACCCATTATCGTGATGGAAGGCAAAGAACTTATGTTGTTGTCACAGACGGGGAATTGGTTATTCCTGGAAGAACTGCTCGTGAATCCAGAAAGATGAAAGAGATAGCCCAAGATCATAATAATAATGTTGTATTATTTGAAATTGGTGGAACATATGATTTAGGTAAGGCTGTTAAATCAGACTCTAGTATTGTTTATCATCAAGTACATGATAAAAATAAAATGCTTAGTGCAGGTTTGGAGGTGTTGTTATCAAAATGACAAAAATAATTCCACGAGATTTAATTAAACATCTGGAATGGAAACCAGGACAAGCGACAGCTCCGATAGTTAATCCTGCAGTTCAATCTATAAATACATCACAAGGAGTTAATTTTCCTGATTCACCTCCAGAGAGTTTTCTTATGAGTTATGATGGACCTCATGCGGATTATTTTCAAGAATTAATTTCTAAGGTCAATGAAAGATTTGGGGGCACAAGAGCAGAAATCCCGACAGGAACTTCTGGCGAAGTTCAAAACATGTATGCTATTAAAAGAATGGCTTTGGTTTCTGCAATTGTAAATAATCCAAGTTTACAAGGTCAAGAATTTTATCCAATTACTCCAATGCAAGATGAATTTTTGCTTAAAGCAAGTAAGCTTCCTGATCCAAGTAAATACTGGGAAGATTTAGCTTTATTATTATATGATACAAATGGGAATAATCCTAAAGAAGCACAAGCATTGAAAGAAAGTATTGTTCAACATAGGATTGATTTAGGTTTAAGTCGTAATGATTTAGAAAAGAGATTAATTATTGTTGGTGCTGGTGGAGAGGTTGATTTGAGTATGCCTCATGGAGTTAAACCTATTATAATCCCAGGAATTACTCAAGTTTATGCTCATGAAATTCTAAATAGGATTGGAGAGAATCATAAATTTGAATATGGTTTAGATAGGGGGCTTCCTACTTTTAGTGAAATAGGTAATGGGACAAGAACTCTTTATATGCCTAGTGGAGATGACATTGGATTACGTGTGCTGTACCGTAGCAGGGATCTGTATCTGTTCGCCTGGGGCAGGGATCTTGCTAGTTCGTACGGGAACGGCCGGGTAAATTTTGCGCGTAGCGCGTCGCCGTAAAATTAGGATCTGTTTATTTTTATAATCTCATAGAAAAATATTATAAACTATTTTTGAGTTATGTTTTTATGAAAAAAGAGGAGTTTATGTGTGAAGCCATAAAAGATGCTAAGAAAAGCAAACATCATTTTGGAGCTGTAGTTGTGAAAGGGAATAAAATTATTGCCCATATGGGAAAAAGACCTGCAGGAGATCCAAGATATCATGCAGAAACACAGGCACTTCTTAATGCTACAAATAAACTCAAAACTAAAACCCTTAAAGGTTGCACATTATATTCTACTTGCGAACCTTGTCCAATGTGTTTTTATATGGCTTGGATAACAGGAATTTCAAAGATAATTTATGGAGCAAATATAAATGATGCTCTAAAACACGGATTTAAACAAATTAATATTAGTAATCAAACATTAAATAAAAAAAGTGGAAATAAGATCAAATTAGAAAAAGGATTTATGAGAAAAGAATGTTTAGAGTTATTTAACTAACCATATTATCCACTTCAATTTTGTATTCTTGCAATGTGGCTTTTCCAATCCTCTTTTCAATTTTACCCCTTATTTCTTTTAACTCTTCATTATCTTCCGCAAGAAATGCGTAATATAAATTAACATAACCTACAGCTTTGATTACTATAACAAATCTTGGATCTGATTTAACATATTCTATGAATTTTTCTATTTCTTCGTTATATGATGGATCAATTCTCGAAATAAAAGTATACTCTCTGTATCCTACTTTGTTCATATCAATTATTGGATAAAATCTCTGAATTATATCTTTATCTTGAAGAAATTTTATTCTTCTAGTAATTGTATTAATGCTCGTTTTAAGTTCATGAGATAATTGTAAAGAAGTTTTTCTTGAATCTTGTTTTAGCTTATGAATAATTTTCCAATCCAAATCTTTTATCTCTATATTTTCAACACTTCCCTTAACATCTACTTGTGCTTTTTTCTTTGTATTAAGCCTTCTTGAGAAAAAAGTATGGGATTTAACACTCTGGAAAGAAAGATAATTAACTACATGTTTCTTGAATTTTTTTATTATTTTTGTTTGAATTTCATCATATCTTTCTATTGTTTTTGTCCATACAGAAATATAAACTTTCCATTGACTTACCTCATGAAGCATATAACAACATCCAACCTCATTAAGATCAGTAACTTGTTTAAGATAACTACTAATTTCATTAGCATCGATTCCTTTCAGATCAAGGTATAATGAGTGCCTACTAAAGCCTATTTTTGAATAATTAATATTTGCTGTGTATTTCTTAATAATATTTTGATCTTCTAATTTTTTGATCCTATATGCTGTGGTTTGAGGAGGTAATTTTACAGCTTTAGCTATTTTTGCCACAGGCTTTCTACAATCTTGTAGTAATTCAAACAATATTTCTTTATCTTTCTGATTTATCATCTTTACTCTAAACTTAGGGAATTTGTCACATTTTTAAAGCTTTTGTTCAAAATCTCCAAGTATTTTATCGATTAGTTTATATTCAAATGTTTTTTTATAGATTTGTGAACCTAGCCTTTTTATATCAAAGAGGTTTTAGGTTATGTGTGGGGTGATGGCACCTCAGAAGTCTAATTCTGAGAAATAAAAAATGACAAAAAGGCAAATCATTCCAAGCAACATAATAAAGTCAAAAGGAAAATTATGGTATGGTGAAAGTGGGCAAGCGTGGAATATAATTAGATTAAATAATGAGCTAATAAGAACATTCCCTCAATTAAAAGAAAAAAGATCAAAGTTTACATATGAAATACTTTATAACAGAAACATAAAGGAGTTTATGAATACTATAAAAAAGATAAAAACAAACGAAGCGTTGCCCCTTTTATTGTGGGTGTTTAAAGAGGATAATTTTGACACCTAACAATTTCTTACTATTTGATTGTTTAAATTTTTTTGAGAAACTTCTCCGAACATATTAATTACTTTCTTCATCTGCTCTTCCATGTGTTTCATTCTTTCTTGCATGATTTCTTTATCTCTCTCAGATTTCATAAGTCTTTGTTCAATTTCTGTTTTGGTTACATCCATAAGTAAATCTTCTTCAGAAATTGTGTCTTTCATTCCAAGCATTTCAGAATAATAATGGATCTTATCAGATTTTCTCCATCCAAATCTGTATTTTAATGCAGACTCAGATTTATATCTTGGAAGCCAATAGCAACAAGCACAATGCCTAAAATCATACATAGATATATCGCAATATTTTTTTCCAGCCAAACTTTCAGAATCTCCTAGCACTTTCTTTGCCAATCTTTTAAGATATTTATTAAAAACCGGAGGGCTTATAGGAAATAATTGGTCTCCCGACGATAATTCTTTAATTTTAACATACTCTTTTACTAAATCTGAACATAACATTAATTTAATTCTTCTTCCAAATGTTTTGCTAATTTCGTCTCTAATATTAAGTTCCTTAAAATCATTATAAATATCAGAGACTTTTACATTAATTAATTCTGTTGGAGATCTTATTCCAGTGTCATATAAGAACATGATTAAAATCCTATACTCATATTTTGCATCATTACATAATTTTCTAATCTGTTCTTCTGTTAAATAAACCCACTTAGGTTTATCTTTACTATCATCTACACTATAACATATATCTTGAATAATATTCCCTTTTTTACGTTCAATCCTCATATGCCAGTGCCAAAATGATTTAAAATCTCTTACAAGATCTCCTGGAGAAATATATTGCTTTCCGTTTTGTTTCTTAATTGTTCCATTCCTCATGTTATTGAACAATATGTGTAGTTGTTCTTCTTGTATATTAACTAGTGGATCAACCTTAAAATACTCGTAAAATCGCTTTGCAAGCAAAACCATGCGATTTTTCAGTGTGTTTAGCCTAATATAACTCCTAGGCCCTTTTTTGCTACCCCTAGCTATATTTAAACCCATTTCCATGTCTTGTAAGTAAGACAGAATTATATTAGAGTTTTCAATACCCAAACCATCTATCCCATTTTTTACTTTTTCCTTCCAAGCAAAATATGTTTCTTTGTTTTTATATGGATCAATTTTCATGGGGCTCTATTGCTCCTTATTTTTTAAACAACTTGTATAAATCTTGTAAAAAACTCTAGAATTGGTCAAGATGATGTCATGCGAGGGACAGGATTTGAACCTGCGCAAGCACTAAGCTACTGCCTTTCTTCACTTTCTCCAAAGAGGAGAACACGGAGCTAAAAGTTCCAGTACTTAAGGGCAGCCCGTTTGACCACTCCGGCACCCTCGCAAATATTTATGACATTTGTATTTGGAACAAATGTTTGCTCACAGAATTTATGATTCTAGTGTGCACTTTGAACCTGTTCAAAGTATGATTTTCTGAATAGAATTCTACTTAAAAATCTTCTTATTTCTTAACTTGTTGAATCTTGACACCGAGCTCTTCAAGTCTTTTCATATGAGCCTGCATTATAGTCTCAACATTTTGAAGCATCTTAAATAATTCAACTCTTTCATTTGCTAGAGTATTCAATGCTCCTTTATGAAAACCAATTTCTTCTTCTTTAGAAAGTTTTGGCTGGTTGTTTTCAAATGCGTTTTTAAGATTGTCTTTGCTTACTTTTGTCATGATTTATCTCAGAAAAATCAGTTAATAAATGTTTTTATAAGAATTAAAGAGGGATTTTTTTAAAAGAGTATCTATGTCCAATATTATCTTTAAGATTAAAAGAAGGAAAAATATTTGATATATTTTTTCCTACCCTTGAAATAATTTCTTTTTCATCACCAAATTTTAATTGTTTTTTAACTTCATTAGGGGATTGATTATATAAGCTTTGATAATAAGCTATAATTCCTCTTTGTTGTCTAAGAATACTTCTTTGTTCATCATTGTATAGGTTATTCCAATTCTTTTTAAACAAACTTTTTAATCTATTTAACCTAGAATCTATTATTTTTAAACTACTTGTATTATCTATTTTATCAAATTCTTTTTCTATATCTAAATAAGCATCTGAATGAGGAAGGTTACCAGTAATATCTAAGTGTCTTTTTCCTGTTCTTTTATCTGTTATTATTTGTACAGAAACTTCTAAGTACTTACCTTTTTTTAATAATTCAATAGGAATCTTAATTTCAGCTCCATCAAAAACAATAGTATCATCTAATTTATTCTCAATTGTCATAAAAAATAGTTATTTTAGGGTTTTTTAAGTTTTTATGTTTTCAACTCTTCAATTATTCTCACAATAAAAAATCACCCAAACCCTTCTCTTCCAACTTTTTTTAAAACATCTTTTATTTCATTTATTGTTTTTTGTTGAGATTTTTTATCAGATATCCTAACAAATTTAATTAATAGATCACTTAGTTGTTCTAGACTCATAATCTTTAATTTATGGCCATCTGTAATAAAATAAAACCTATAAGATTTATATTTTAATTCTTTAATAACAATTCCTGCAACTTGGCCAAGAGGGTTACCTTTTTTTGGATTTTCTTCTAAAGAATACATTTTTCTAAATATTATTTTTGACTCTTGCCCAAATTTATTAAGAATCTCATTTTTTAATGGCTCAGCAATTTCTACTTTGGCCATTTTTTCTCTGCTTCTTTTATAGCATCTTCAATAGGAATAAAATTATCATCATCTTCCATTAAGAATCTTCTAATATGTTCTTTAACAGCCATAGAATAAATTTTTTTAAGTATATCCTCATAGCTTTCTCCTTTTGATCCAAAAGATGCTATTTTTTCTTTTGTTTCCTTGCTTAATTGAATTGTTGATATTTCCATTTTATCTATAGTCACTATAGCTCCTATAGTTTATAAATATTTCTTTTTATGCATTTAGAATATTCTCTTATTGAAGCATTCCATTATACTTATCTGAGGCTTTTGAGAAAAGAGTAAAAGCATCTTGAAAATATTTTCTATTAATTTTAATAGGATTTTTAATAATTAAATTTAGATCTTTTTTAATTTTTGTTAGTTTTTGTTTAATATGTTTATAATAATTCTCTCCTTTAAAATCTTCATCTCCAATAATTTTTGAATAATTTCCATAAAGTTTAGTTCTTCTTACAATATTTTCAAATTGATTTGAATCTCCAAATATAAATGCTCCTCCTTCAAAAGCTTCTTCTAAAAGACCTATTGCATTATGAATTATATACAAATTTTCTTTTACATATTCTCTTTTTGTATCCGGATCAAGGGCATCTGCAATTGCTTAATGAGAAAAACAGAAATCCCAAATTTGAGCTCTTTCGGCAAAAAGAATTGTCCCACATCTACTCATACAAATAATAAATCTTTTATCTATTTATATTTTGTTGTGTTGTTCCTCAAAAACCCATAAGCTGATTTAGCTGCAATAGCACCTTGTGCTGAGGCAACTACAACTTGTTTTAGTTTAGAATCTGTAACATCTCCTGCTGCGAAAAATCCATCAACAGAGGTTTTCATGTCTCTATCCACAATAATATGATTTTCTTTATCAAGCTTAAGTCCGAGATTTTTTGCTAAACCTGATAATGCAATAGCACCTATTTCAATAAAAACTCCATCAAGAGAAATTTCTTGTTTTTGATTATTTTGTTTAATTATTAATGCTTCTACTTTTTCTTTACCTTTTATTTCAAGAGGAATAGAATCATAAAAGATTTCAATGTTTTTTTTCTTTTCAAGCCTATCTAAATTTATTTTCTCACATTTTAATTTTTTTCCCCTATAAACCAGATAAATTTTTTTTGCTATGTCTGAGAGTGCAAGTGCAGAAGTTGTAGCACAATCACTGCCTCCGATAACAGCAACATTTTTTCCTTTAAAGAAAAAAGCATCGCATGTTACACAATAACTAATCCCCCTTCCTATCAATTTTTTTTCCCCTGGAATTTCTAATTTTTTTCTTTGTGTCCCTGTAGTAAGGATAATTGATTTAGATTCTATTTCTTGTTTTTTTGTTTTTATTTTAAAATTATTTTTATTTTTTTTAATTTCATCAGCATCTTCTAATATAAATTCAATGTTGTGTTTTTTTAATTGTTCATGGAAGTTTTTCATTAATTCTGATCCACTCCCATTAAAACCAGGCCAGTTCTCAATTAAAAGTATTTTATTAGCTGTTCCCCCAATTTCTTTTCCAACTATAGCAACTTTTAGTCCATCCCTAGTTGCATAAAGTCCTGCTGTTAATCCAGCAGGCCCTGCCCCAATAATTACTAAATCATATATTTTCATAACCTTTATAATGTCCATTGGTTTTTATAATTTATGAAAGATCTAATTATAAAAATAATCAAAAATGCATTAAAAAAGAGTGGTGTCAATTTGAAAAATGAAGAAATTGAAAAATTCTTGAAGGTCCCCCCTTCTCCTGAAATGGGTGATTATGCTTTTTCTTGTTTTTTCCTTACTGAAAAATTTAAAGAAGACCCACATGAAATAGCTTTACAAATAAGAAAAAAAATAGGAAATTTTCCTGAAACAGATTTTGAAGATATTCAAACAGCAGGCCCTTATCTAAATTTCTTTTTTAATAGGAAAAATCTCGCTAGAAAAATAGTTTGGGAGGCAATAACTCAAAAAAAAGATTATGGAAAGTTAAAAATTGGACAAAGAAGAAAAATTCTTGTAGAATTTTCTTCCCCAAATATAGCAAAACCTTTTGGAATAGGACATTTAAGATCAACTATAATTGGAAATTCTATTGCAAATATTTTTGAATTTGTAGGATACAAAACAATAAGAATGAATTATCTTGGGGATTGGGGAACTCAATTTGGAAAAGTTATTTTCGCATATGATAAATTTGGAAATCAAAAAAAACTTGAGAAAGGCCCTGTAAAGTATTTACTGGAATTATATATAAAATCAAATAAAAAAATTTATGAAGAAAAAGCAAGAGAATGGTTTAAAAAATTAGAAGACAAAGATAGAAAAGCAGTTATTTTATGGAGGGCTTTTAGAGAATTAAGTTTAGAAGAATTTCAAAAACTCTACAAAACCTTAGGAATTAAATTTGATTTTTATGATGGGGAATCTAACTATAATAAAGAAATGAAAAAAGTTATTTTTGAACTTGAAGAAAAAAAATTATTAACTAAGAGTAAGAATGCTCTTATTGTTGACCTTGAGAAATACAATCTTGGAGTGTTCTTAATTCAAAAAACAGATGGAGCAACACTATATGGAACAAGAGATTTAGCTTCAGCAATTTTTCGTTATAAAAAATATAAATTTGATAAGATGATTTATGAAGTTGGTCAAGAACAAAATTTTTATTTTAAACAATTATTTAAAATATTAGAATTAATGGGATATAAATGGGCAAAAAATTGTATTCATATAAATCACGGACTTTACTTAGATAAAGATGGAAAAAGATTTGCTACAAGAAAAGGTAAAACAGTTTTTATGCAAGATATTTTAGATAAAACAACTAGTTTAACAAAAAAAGAAATAAAAAAAAGACCTGGAAGAATTTCTAAAGAAAATTTAGAAGAGTGTGCATTAAAAGTAGCCATTGCAGCTATTTTTTATGGTGATTTAAAAAATAATAGAAAAAACAACATAGTCTTTGATATTAAAAAATTTATTTCCTTTGAAGGAGATACAGGACCTTATCTTCTTTATAGTTATGCAAGGGCTAGTTCTATTTTAAAAAAAACCAAAAACACAGATAAATTTGAAATAATTGATTTAGATGAAAAAGAAATAGAATTAGTGAAAAAACTTCTTGAGTTCAAAAGTGTTGTTTTAGATGCTTACAAATCCTTAAACCCATCTGTAATTGCAAATTATTCTTTCCAATTATGTAAAATTTTTAATGAGTTTTATCACGTTTGTCCTGTTATTAATTCAAAACAAGAGGCTTTTAGACTTGCTCTTGTAGAGGCTTTTAGACAAGTTTTAAAAAATGCTTTAGGTCTTTTAGGAATTAAAACTTTGGAAAGGATGTAAGGAAAAATATTTAAACAGAATTTTCCTTAAAATATTAATTAAATTAAAAAGAGGTTAGAAAAAAAGATGGTTAGAGTTAAAAGGATGAATGAATCTTTTTTTGTCAAGATGCAAAAAGATCTTACTGCTACAGGAGAATTAATTAGGGCTAGGCAAGATGAAAAACAAGCTTTGCTAAATGAATTTGATGCAGAAAATAAGAGGTTCTTTTTTGGAAAGATTTCTGAGAAAGCATTGGCTTCTTCAGTAAAAAAAACAAACAATGAACTCAAGAGATTAGATAAGAACATAAGAGAAACAATGTCAAAAGCAAGAAGTATTTCTGCTAGGGAAATGCAATTAGTTTCTGCACAAGCTCCAATTAGTTTTAGGGCAACTCTTTCTGGAATTGTTGGGCTTTCATCAAAAAAGAAGGTTAAAAGAAGTGTAAAGAAGAGAGCAAAAAAGAAAGTTGTTAAAAAAAAGGCAAAGAGAAAAGCAGTAAAGAAAAAATCTATTTTGAATATAAGAAAGATTTTGAAAAAAGAAAAAAAGCTTGACAGAAAGTTCATTAAAAAAAAGGAAAAATAATTTTTTAATTTTCTAAAATAAATTAAAAAAGAGGAATGTAAAATGGCAAAGAAGAAAGCAAAAAAGAAAACTGCTAAGAAAAAAAAGAAATAAGGTTTTTAATTTTAGTATGAACACAATTTAATTCTTTATTTTAAATCTTATTTTTCTATTACTGAAAGAATGTTTTTGATACCAGCTAGGCGAGAACTAAGTACATTTATTAAATCTAAAAAGTTTTTTAGTTGGAATTTTTTACTTAACAACTTTCATATCATTCCAAGCCAACTCAAACATTTGCTCTAGAGCCTGTGCAAAATATTCTGTATTCACCCAAATACCAATGTCATAGTTAGGATGAAACTTCTCATCATCAAGAAGCATAAACATTAATTGGTTTGAGTCTATAATAATAAATCTTGCTTTTATATTTTCAAGATTTCTAACTTCAGCTACTTTTTTAAGATCTCTAGCAATTTTAAGATTATTACTGTCAATAGGAGCAGCAATTCTAATCTTTACCCCTCTTTTTTTACATTTTTCAAGACTAGGCATCAAAGCTTCTAATTTTCTATTTAGGCCTTCTGCTGTTGTCACAATTGTTATTGTTTTTTCTGCATCTCTGACCATCATATCAAGGTGATTATATAGGTTTTGTCTACCTCTTAAACTTCCAGATAAATCAGAAGGTTCAACAAATTTTATACCTTTAGTAAACAAAGTGTTGAGTTCATCTAAAACCTCGTCTCCTTTCAGAGTTTCAAGTCTTTTTGTTCTTTCTTGAGCAAATTTCATTAAATTTTTCTTAACTCTTTCAACAACTTCTTCTGGTTTTAGTGCAACAAATTTAATAGGTTTTCCAAGCTTCATGACAATGAATCCTTTTTTCTCAAGAGATTCTAGAATATCATATGTTCTTGACCTTGGAACATCAGAAATATTACTTAACTCACCTGCAGTTGAAGTCCCTCTAGACAATAAAGCAGTCCAAACTTTTACTTCGTAAAGGTTAAGATCAAATATTTTTCTTAATCTACCTAAAAATTCATCTTTTACAATCATTTTATGTTTTTTTGTACTCTTTTTTATTTTTAAAGATTGTTATAGTAAAAAGGAGTGAATACCATACCTCACTTATAAGTGGCTACTTATAGCTATCTCACCTTTTTTATCTTTAATTTTGAAGTCAGTCTTGTTTTTAAATCTTTCCTTGCTAGTTGTAACAATTTCTAGTTTTTTGGAATTTGTTCTTTCCTTGAGGAAATTTTTTTGATTTTCTAGTATTTTTTTAAATTTGTCGTCGGTGATTATAAATGTGTCTACTAAATCTTTTTTTTCTAGACCAAGTTTTTTTCTAAAGGCCTGCACTTTTCTGCTTAATTCCCTAGCATAACCTTCTGCTTCAAGTTCAGGGCTAAGTTTAGTGTCTAGTTTAATTAAAATCTTTTTCCCTGATTTTATCTCTAATTTTTTAACATTTAATTGAGTTTTAATTATTTCTTTTAATTCATTAGAAATTCTATTTTTTGTGGTAATACTTGCTTTTGCTAAAGGCCATTTTAATCCTAATTGGGCTTTGTCTCTTGCAGCCAAACCTGCTTCAATAACTTCTAAAACATTTTTTATGTCTTCTTCAATTTTTTTATTTATTTTTCTTTCATCAACTTTTGGCCAAGAGCATAAATGAACCGAATTTAGACTAAAAGTTTTTTGATATAAATAATCTGTAATAAAAGGGCAAACTATTGAAAACATCTTTAAACAATCTTCATAAATGTTTTCAACAGCATACAAAACTTTTCCAGCATCTTTTGTACTTACTTTTTCCCTTGTAAGTTTAATATAAATTCTTGATAAATCCAAGAACAAATTTTCTATTTCTTTGATTATTTCATCAACTCTGTAATTTTTCATGAGGTCTGTGACTTTTTTGATTGTTGAGTTTTTTCTAGAAATAATATATTTTTCTTCAGTATCTAAATTTTGATTAGATTTTGTTTGTTTTCTTAAATCTAAAATAAATCTTGAGAGATTATCCAAAATATTTAGATTTCTTTGTTTAATTTTAATGTCTTCCCAGTTAAAACTAATATTTTCTCCTGCCGGAATCCCACACATATAATATCTTAAAACATCTGCACCATATTTATCAGTGATTTCATAGGGGGAAATTATGTTTCCTAAAGATTTAGACATCTTTATACCCTGATAATCAAAAATCATTCCATGGCAATATACATTTTTATATGCACTTTTACCAAAAGCAACAGCAGAACACATTTGTAACATACTAAACCACAATCTTATTTGTTCTGTTGCTTCTAAAATAAAATCAGCAGGAAAAAAATCAAAATTATTTTTTGTTTTTGGATAATTTAAACAATTCCAGGAAACAGTTCCAGAATCAATCCAAACATCAATTACATCTGGTATTCTAGACATAGAACCTTTACATTTTTTACATTTTAGTTTAACAGAATCAATCAAAGGTTTGTGCAAATCCTCAGGAATTTTTCCTTCACTTTTCTTTTTTAATTCATCTAAGCTTCCAATTACTTCTATATTTCCACAACCATCTTTATCGCACATCCAAATAGGTACAGGACATCCCCAGTATCTTTGCCTTGTAATTCCATTATCCTTTAGATTTTTAATCCACAAATCATAATTTTTAGAGGTAAATTTAGGTTGCCACTTAACATTTTCATTAAATTTTAAAAGTTTTGGAATTAAATCTTCTATTTTTAAAAACCATTGTTCTGTTGTTCTGAAAACAACAGGTTTTCTGCATCTCCAGCAAGTTGCATATTCATGTTCAATAGGATTTTTTGTTATTAAAATACCTTTTCTCTCAAACATTTCAATAAATTTATCATCATCTTTTTTTGCTTTTAGTCCTTTAAAAAAATCTTTAAAATTTCCTTTTTCATCTATTGTATTAAATGCCTCAATTCCATATTCTTTCCCAACCTCATAATCTTCAGGACCACAACCAGGAGCACAATGAACAAGTCCAGAACCAGATTCTGTATTAACATATTCTTTACTTAAAATAACAGTATGAATATTTTTACAATTTTTTTTAATGGTTTTATAATTAATTTCATTTTCAAATGGATGTTTATAAGAAAGGCCCTTTAATCTTTTTCCTTTAAATTTATCAATTATTTTGTATTTTTTATTAATTAATTTCATTAAATTTTTAACCAAATCTTCTGCTAAAATCCAGACCTCATTTTCTACTTTTATTTCCACATAATTAACATCTGGATTAGCCATTATTGCTAAATTGAAAAAAATTGTCCAAGGAGTTGTTGTCCAGATTATTAAGTATCTTCCATCTTGAGTTTTAAATTTAAGAAAAATTGAATCATCTTTTAGGGTCTGATATTCTAATTCATGTTTTGCAAGACTTGTTTCACAATCTGAACACCAATGCATAATTTTCTTTCCTTTGTAAAGTCTTTTTTGCTCAAATGCTTTTTTTACAAACCACCACTCTCCTTCAATAAAATCACTAGTAATTGGCCAATAAGCATTTTCAAAATCCATCCATACCCCTAGTCTTTCCAAATCTTTATTCATTAATTTTGCTTTTTCACTTGAAAATTTAATACATTCTTTAATGAATTTTGCTAAGCCAAACTTTTCAATAGCTTCCTTGTCTTTAAGTCCAAGTTCTTTTTTAACAGCATTTTCAGTTGGCAGACCATGCATATCATATCCTGCTCTGTCCCAAACATTGAATCCCATCATTCTTTTATATCTAAGAACAAGATCTTTGATTGAATTGTTCCATGCCTGACCAATATGTATTCTTCCAGAGGTATATGGAGGTCCTTGAAGAAAATAAAAATTCTTACCTTTTGCATTTTTCTTACGTAACTTTTCAAGTGTTTTTTCCTGCTCCCATGATTTCAAAATTCCTTCTTCAACTTCTTTAAAATTATACATGTTTTATTAAGAATTAACAAGCTTTTAAAGTTTATTTTTATAGTAGAAAAAATTAAATATCCCTAATTCTTATTTATAAGATGGAAGATATAAATAATTTAATAAATAGTTTGCCTGAAAAAGATAGAATCTTGATTCTTAAAAGAACACATGAATCTTGTTATGATGAGAATTGGCTTAGGAGATACGGTATGAAATATTCAAATCCTGATATTGAAAAAGCAAAAAGAATAATTTATAATCAGTTTTTAGGTTCAAGACAGGTTAATTGAATAATTATTTCTCCAACCCTTCTAATATTTCTTTTTCAATAAAATGCAATTTACTTGGAATAATAATGCAATAGGGCTTTTGAACTTTTAAGTTATTAAGATTATCCAAATTATCATAAAAAATTCCACTATGTTTTGTTCCTAGTCTTGAACATACAATGATCTTGTTTAATTTAAGATTAAAATTTTTTGTAACTATTTTTAATTGATTTAATGCATCTTTAAATTCTAAACCAATATCAACAAGAATTAAACTATGGGCATTTATCTTTTGATTATCTTTAATAGTTTTTATAAAACTAGTAGGCTCATAATTTGTTTTCCATCCAGGCATACTTGCTATTTTCCCAAATTTATAAAGTTGTAGACCAGTTTCTGCAATTGCATCAAATACAGAAGCATTATAAATTACCTTGTATCTTATTCCAGATACTTTTGCTTCTTGGATTAGGGCTATATGGGTTGTAGCAAATAAAGGACTTCCATATATAAGTAGAGCAACATCCATTTTTTTAGCTTCATCAACAAGACCCAAATTCTCAACTTTTTCTCTATCAGCAGGAATAATCTTTTTATTAATTAATTCTTGTAGTTCTTCTTTAGCATATGGAAAATCAACTGTATAAGTTTCAAGATAAATTCTTTTACAACGCTTAGCTACCTCTAATCCAAACTTAGATATACCATCAATATTGAGTCCTAGACCTATTAAATATAACATGTTTTCATTTTATTTTTTATTTAAGAAAGATTCATAATTTTTAACTTCATCAAGAGTGATTGTTTTATAAGGAGGATTTTTATCCATTGCCACTGCAATTTTTTTAACACAAATTGGGGTATAAATTTCCAATATTTTTTCTGTACTGGTTTTTTCTGTTTTTTTTATTTTTGTTTGTGTACCACCCCCACAATACCTTGCTGATAAGTTTATTATTCTTTTTCTAACTTCAGGTGAACAAGCATATCCCTCTAAATCAGTTAATTTAGGTGAAGGAGTTGTGCATCCAGCTAATGTTAACAAAATTACTCCTACTACTAAATTTTTTAGATTTGTCATAAAAAATTAAGAAAAATACACTTTATAAGGTGTTTGCTCTTAAAACTTTCTTGATGAAGAAGCCTGTTTTTCCCCATACATTCTACGCAATCTATAAAGACGATTTTCAAATTTCTTGGTTGGATAATCTAATCTATCATATAATCTTTGAGCCTTATTTAAATATTTTAATGCTAATTCAGAATTTTTTTCTATTTCTTTTTCAGCCTCCCTAAAAGCCTTTATGAGTTCTTTTGCTCCCCTCTTTTTAAAAATTTCACCTAGATTCATAAAATAATAAACATAAAAACTATATAAAATTTTATGTAGTAAAGATAGTTATTTTTTAAAACTCCTGCTAGTAACAATTGCTATAAAAAGAAAACTAAAAAGTAAAACATCATTTCCAAAAAAAAGACTTAGAACAGCTCCAACAACACAAATAATTATTATTAATTTAAACCAGATTTGTCCTGCTTTTAGTTCTTCTTTTGTTATTTTACCAAGCCAATTTCCAATAATAATACCAATTAAAAGAAGAATAATGCCCACTACAAATTTTATCACTTCTAGCATGATAATATTTAATAAGAAGAGTTTTTATATTTAATTATGTATCAAAAATATCTTATTATAGCATGCAAGAAAAATCCAGCAGCAACCAATATAACAACTGCGCTTTCTCAGTTCAGAAAAAATCCTCTTTTAGCAGGAATAAATAGGGGTCCTAGTTTTGATTTTTATCTTACAGAAGAAGAAGTTCTCTTTGACGAAAATCTTGATTTAGAAAGAATAAACAAATATGATTTTGTGATTTTTCCTTGTACACACAAATCAGAACAAGGAACAAAGTCTCTTTCAATTCATGCCCCGGGTAATTGGCGTAGTGCAGATTTTGGAGGAAAGCAGGGAAAAGTATGTCCTAGTTCTGCTTTATTTCAAAAATTTATGTTTGAAAAACTAAGAGCTAATATAGGAAAATTCAATTTAGAAGGTTTTGAAGTAACTTTAGAATGTACTCATCACGGACCTTTAATCAATAAGCCATGTGTTTTTATTGAAATAGGATCTAGTGAAAATGAGTGGTCAAACAGGAGGGCAGGATTTGTTATTGCTAAAACAATTTCAGAAACAATTGAAAGATTTAAACCAAACCAATACAGGGAAGTAGCAATTGGAATTGGGGGCCCTCATTATTGCCCTAATTTTAATAAAATACAATTAAAATCTAATGTTGCCATTTCACATATAATCCCTAATTATGTTACACCAATCACAGAAGAAATGATTCATGAAGCAGTTGACAAAACACTTGAAGAGGTAGATTTTGCTGTTGTTGATTGGAAAGGACTCGGAACTTCAGAACAAAGACAACAAGTTTTAGATATTTTGGATAAGATGTACATTAACTGGAAAAGAACTTCTGAGGTTGATAAGTGAACCTTTAAATAATATTTTTTCTTGTACAAATTATGGAAGAATATTTGAAAAAGAGGTTAAAATCAGTTGATTATAAAACAAGAAGAAAAATTGAAAAACTCTTTAAAGAAATGAATGAGTCCATCTCCCTGCTTTTTGATATTGCAACAAGAGATGAAAAAACAGGTTTATATAATGACAAATTTTTTAATACAGAATTAGAAATGGAAATTGAAAAAGCACAAAGAGGTAAACAAAAATTATCTTTAGTAATCACTGATATTGATTACTTTAAAAAAATAAATGATAAATACGGGCATATTAAGGCTGATGAGTTACTCTATAAATTAGCAAAAGTTATCCAAAAACAAATTCGTAAATCTGATATTGCTGCTAGGTTTGGAGGGGAGGAATTTGTAATTTTACTGCCAGAAACTTCTTTAACAAAAGCAAAAAAACTTTGTATTAGATTAAGAAATGCAATTCATAAAGATAAAGTTCTTAAAAAACATGGTTTGACTGTGAGTGGTGGAATTACTCAATTTAGAAAAAAAGATAATAAGAAAGCCTTTAAATCTAGATCTGATAAGGCTTTGTACCAAGCAAAAAAACAAGGAAGAGATGAGTTTGTTGTGTTAGGGTGAGATAAGGGAAATTTATTTTAGATCTTTCAAGGAAATTAAAAATCCAACTTAAACCTTTTTGTAAAAAAGTAGAAATTGCTGGAAGTATTAGGCGCAAAGACAAAAAACCAGTAGATGTTGATATTGTTTTAATTCCTAAAGAAAAAGAAAAAATTATTGAATTTTTAAATAAAAAAGGAGAATTTATTTCTGGTGGAGAAAAAAAAGATAGTTTTAAGATTCAAGGTGTAAAAGTTGAATTATATTTTACAACTCCTGAAAGTTGGGGGCAACTCTTTTAGCTTTTTCTAGTGAAAAAGGAGCTGCAATTAGGTTAAGGATGATTGCTAAAAGAAAAGGGCTTCATTTAAATCAGTATGGTCTTTACAAAAATAAAAAACTTCTAGCAGGTCGTACAGAAAAAGATATTTATAATGCACTAGGCAGAGTCTATAAAGAACCAGAAGATAGATAAAACTCCCACATTCAAAAACAGAACTTTTGGTGAATGTTCTCTTGAACTAAAGTTCAACGCCCTGAGCAGGAATCGAACCTGCGAGCCCAAAGGGCCCAGATGTTTGCTTTTGCTTCCATAGGAGGCAAAGAAAGAAACAACTTTCCGTGCCGAAAAGGAAGGGTTGTGAAGGGGAACTTTGGTTCCTATCATTAGCAATCTGGTGCAATACCATTATGCGATCAGGGCATAATAAAATAATATAATTTTAGCTTATAAATATTAGCAATCCATTAGAATTTGTATAACACTTTATTAAAGTTTTCTATCTTGCCTTTCTTGACCTCAATACCTTCTTTTTTTAATAGCTTAATTTTCTTTTTAACCCCAGATGCAAAATCTCCAACTTGTCCATTACTCTTAACAACTCTATGACAAGGCACTTTTGGCCAATTAGGGTTTTTATTCATAGCTGTTCCAACAGCTCTATATGCTTTACAATTTAATGCTTTTGCTAACTCGCCATAAGTTGTTACTTTTCCTTTTGGAACTTTTGATGTTAGTTTGTATATTTTCTCAGAAAAAGATTTAGAATTCATTGAATTGTTCCTAATAATGTAAATCTTTTAACTTTTTCTCCAGCTTTAAATTTTTTGTTTTTATAGTTCATATTTTTTTGAAATGTTTTATATCCACAAAATTCTTCTAAACTCCTATGCCATGTTTCTTCTTCTGGATAATTTTTTCCTCTATAAACTTGCTTATAAATTACAATTTTTTTACTACGATCTTGTGGATAATCACTATTTCTAGAAACAGCAATTACTAAATATTTTCCACCTTTATAGTGTCTATAAAGTTCTCCAGGTACAGGGGTGCTCATATAATATTAAGTTTTTTGATATTTTTAAAAATTGCGAAGCTCTAATCCAGAGGCCAAAAATATGGTAGATCACTTTTTTCTTTCCATTTAAATTTTGAATAGTATTCTTTGTTTTTTCTTAATAAATTGCTTCTGTGAGAGGAATGAAATTTTTTATTTCCCAACCACTTAGGAATAATTATTTTTCCTTTTATAATTTCAAGCTTCATCGTATTTTTATAACCTTTTGAAATCCAAAGTTTTACAGATTTGTTAAAATATAATTTAAGTGCATTTTCATATCCTTTCCATATTTTTACAGCAGGATGATTTCTCCATCCTCTTGTTTTTGTTTTATTAAGAAGAATATTAAGAATTTGGTAGGATTCTACTCTTTGTTTTCCAAGTCTTTGTCTATCTAAACTTTTTAGAGATTTCTTTAAATTTGGATAGGGTAAAAATGTTTGCATTTTAAAAATGAAAATAGCGCGGGCAGGATTTGGGCCTCACAGCTGAACAATGCTCGACCTGCATTTCAAAACAAGTTTGAAACACAAACCAAGGTTCAAATTTAATTAGTATAAATAGCGCGGGCAGGATTTGAACCATGCGACCTTCGGGTTTCCTATGCAAGAGCGTAGGAATGAAAGATCCACGATCTTACTTATGGGCCCGACGAGCACTCCAGATTGAGCTCCACAAAATTCTTTCAAACTTTAGCAGATCTGCTCCACCGCGCTATATTAGTTAAGAAGGAATTTTCCTTATAAAGGTTTGTTTTTTAAGAATCTTTTAGTAGTAACTATATTTAATAAAAGGAAAAGTGTAAATAAGTATATGAACAAGTTATCAGCCCTAGATAAAAATATTGCAGAGTGTGTTGGATTATGGTTAGCAGAAGGAGACAATAAAACCAAGGCAGAGATAACATTTACAAATAATTGTTGGGAATTAATAGACCTCTTTTATAAGACAATTAATAAAATTTTTAGCACATATAATTATAATCCAAGAATCTACATTTATACTCCTAATGGAGAAAAAGTTTATGTTCCCTATAAGAATTGTGTAGTAAAAAATTATATTCATAAGAGAGCAACAAAACCTTATTTTATTTTGAGATTTGCATCAGTTCCTATGGTAAAGAAATGGAAAGAGATCATTAAAGACATGTTAAATAAAAAAAAGTTATATCCATTTATTTTAAGAGGGTTTTTTGCGGGTGAAGGAAATATTCATGAAAGTTCTCATAATAGAAGGGTTTTGAGATTAGCTCAAAAAAAACAAAAGGATTTTATAAACAATATTTTGAATGAACTAAATCTTTATTTCTATTTTGAAACAGGAAATAGAACTTATGTAATATATAGAAAACCTACCTGGGATCTTTTTGCAAAATTTAATCTAGCAGATTTACATCCAGATAAAAAAGAAAAATTTTGGAGAGTATATGGGTCTTTTAAAGAGGAGCATTATCCTACAAATTATTTAATTAAAGAAGTTTACTCTATTCTAGATAATCCTTTTACTACAATGGAATTGTCTGAGAAATTCAAAAGAACAATGGCAAGAATGCAAGATGTGTTGATTTTATTAAAAAAACAAGGAAAAATAAATAATTTTAGAGTAGGAAGTGTTGGTTATTGGACCAGAAACAAAAATTTGATTATAATCTCAAAACTTAAAAAGGAGTATTTATTATTTTTAGATGAATCAAAATATACTTCAGAGTGTGCAAAACATTTTAAAGTATGTTGGAAATCTTCATATAATAGGCTTAAGGAGCTTGAGAAATTAAACCTAACAAGGAGGGAAAATAATGGAAAATGGATGAAATTGTCAACAAAAAAGAACATTCTTGCAATTTGATCTTGGGCATAGACGACGCAGGTAGAGATCAATAGTTTACTTATATGTTTATTATTGTTCGCCTTAAGGTCCAGTCTTAGGTCCAATGGTTTTAGCAGGTTGTCTTATTGATAATAAAATTGAAAAAGAATTTAAGAGGTTAGGAATAAAAGATTCTAAACAATTAACTCAAAAAAGAAGAGAAATTCTTGCTGAAAAAATCAAAGAAAAAGCAGAAACTTTTGAAATAGTGGTGATTCATCCTTCTGATATTGATAAAAAAAATGCAGAAGGAATTAACCTTAATAAGGTAGAGGCAATTGCTTCATCAAATATTATAAACAGGATAAATAAAGGTTATAATAAAATAAAAGTGGTTATTGATTGTCCTTCACCAATAATAAGTAAGTGGCAGGATTATGTAAAAACAAAAGTAAAAAATCTTTCAAATTTAGAAGTTTCTTGTGAGCATAAAGCAGATCAAAATCACATTGCTGTTTCAGCTGCTTCAATCTTAGCAAAATGTGTTAGAGAAACAGAAATGGATAAACTTAAGGAAAAATACGGAGGCGAGATTGGTTCTGGATATTGTTCAGATCCTTCAACTTGTAAATTCCTAGAAAAACATGCAAAAAAATACAAGGATGATGGACTTTTTAGACAAACTTGGATTACCTGGAAGAGAGCCTGTGTACAAGCTGAACAAAGAAAATTAGTTTAGTATTTACAATCAAATTTTCTAAAGAATTTGTTAACTGATCTTTCAAATTTTTTAAATATTTTATCAATTTCAGAGTGAATTATTAATTTAAGATATAAGCTACCTTCAGGAGTATTAAGAAATCTTTCTTGTTCTTCTCCAGTAGGATAATATTTTTTCATAATATCCATACCTTTTCTATAAGTATCTCCAAATTTTTCTGGCATTTTGTAATTTAATCTATTTTTCCAATTGTTTTATTAATATCATCTGCGATTTTAGTGACTTTTTTATCTAAATTAGTTATTATTTTTTTTGGAAATAGTCTAACAAAGAGAACATATCTCATAATTAAACTTTCTCTTCTTATATTTTGGTCGTATTCCATAAAAAACTTTATTTTAAAGGTTAATAAAATTATCTGTTAATGATTAAATTTATATATATATATATAATTTCTATATAGTATTATGAATAAAAAAAGAGGTTTGATTATTTGTGTCCTAGTAGCTATTTTAATTTTAGAAATATTTTTTATGATAGAAAAAGAAAATATTTCCCAACAAATTCAACAAGGTGTTTTTTTGAGCCCTGGGGTGGAGGGAAAAGTAAGGACATGCATTCCTTCTCAAGAAATTTGTGACGGAGAGGATAATGATTGTGATGTTGCTACTGGAATAGAAAAAGAGTGTGGAGATGGTGTTTGTGGGGGAGATCTTTTTGATTCTTTTTTGTCTAGTGCAGAGTATCACGCGGATATTTTTAGTAATTTTAGTAATCTTTCTTTAGATAATATGGTTAAAATAGAATTAATTGATTTTAATGAAACAACAAACAAATCTTTATTAAAAATATTTTATACTGATTCAAATTCTACTTATGAACTAGGATTAGGAGAAACCATTATTTTAGAGAATAATTTAACTTTAAGTGTTTTTTCAAAATTATATTATGAAATGCATATGCAAACAATTCCTAATGAAAATGAATTCTTTATAGAATTAGAAATAAACCAAACTCCCTATCTTTTGTCTCCAGGACAAAATCAAATGATTATTAATGGAGAAGAATTCACCTTTTACCTTTTTACTTATGGTGTTTCTTCTTTGTGTTCTATTGTATCTCAATTACCTGGGGTTTGGGTTAATGTAGTGGCTATTAATATATCTAAGCAAGGAGAATTATGTTCTGATTTACGTTTAGTAAATTTAGGAGTGCCTTATAACAGATGTAATTTAACAGTAGAATTTACTAAAATAATTCCAAATTTTGAATGCATTCCATCAACAGATGAAGCTATTCATTTTAAAATTAGTGAAGATGTTTTTTCTTGTTCTCAAGATTGTGGTTGTAATAAGGACCATGATTGTATTCTTTTATCTGGAGAAAATTATTATTGTCAAAATAATAATGTTTATGGCAAAAGGGTGGGTCAATGTGTAAATTCTATTTGTGAATTGATTATTTCTGATGATGGAGAGGATTATTTAATTGAGAATTGTGGAGAAGGAAGTTGTGCTGAAGGATTAAGATGTTGTTTAAAAGAACCAGAACCTTTTTTTCCAATTGGTCTATGGGATAGTGCATTTATGAATTTTAATTCTTCTTTAGATTTAAATGTTAATACTATTTTCCCTTTTATAGCAAATTTAAGTTATCGCGTACATGGAAGGGATTTACTTTTTTTAGAAGCACAAGAGCATCAATTAAAAGTCATTAGTAAATATGAGCGATTTGAGAAAGAGCAGGTTAATTTTTTTTGTGGTTATGATTCTCTTTTTAGACATATGGTTGGAGATGAGCCTAGCAGATATTCTGAAATTTTAGGGTTGGCTAATATTTACTCTACTATTAATTCTGTGGATTCTTCTCATCCAGCTAATGTAAATGTTCACTTTTACCAAACTTTTGATGATTTTTTAGAAGAAGTTGAAGCTAATGAATTTGTGATGGATGTGTATCCTTTTGGAGATTCTGTTTATCAAGATGAAGATTTTAAGGAGTATGATGAAATCATTTCAAATTATGCATACTCTCTATCCCTTACAAAAAATCTTACACAGAAAAAAGGAATTCCTTTTTGGGCAACTACCCAGGATTTTTATGTTGAAACTGATGGTCAAGCAAGAGTTATTTTACCAGAAGAAATTAGATTAATAAATAATCTTCCTCTTGTTTATGGAGCAAAAGGGATTTTTTATTTTATTTTAAATAGTTTTGGGGAAGGAGATGATTGGGTAATAGGCCTTTTAGATAAAAATGGAGAGAAAACAGATAGATATTATGAGGTTCAAGATTTTAATTTAAAGCTCCAACAAATAGCCCCAATTCTTTTGGATTTAGATTCTACTGGAGCCTGTAATAGTAGATATATAAATCTTCAAATAGATGACACAAATAATATAATTAATGGATGTTTTGAAGAAGGTTCTTTAAATTGGGGAGCAGGAGCAGAAAATGCTATTATTGAAGATTCTGATTTTTGTTATTCTGGAAATAAATGTGCTAAGGCAATTAGGGGAAATTGGGGGTTTGACCAAAGTTTAACACTTGAACCTAATACTTTTTATGAACTTAGCTTTTGGTTAAAAGATGGAACAACAGAAATAGGTTCTAGAGTGGCAATATGTTCTGAAGATGATGTGGGCTGGTGTGGAGAAAAATATATTAGTTGTGGTGGAGTAACTTTTAAAGGAGAAGGATGGGAAAAAATAGTTTGTGCTTTTACTTCTCCAGAATCAACTGATAATAATCCTTCCTTGGTAATCATGGCGGGTACTGATCCTTATGATGAAAATGAATATCATTATGTTGATGGTATTGTATTAAAAAAAACAAATAGGGGAGGATTTAGTTGCAATATTCCTTTGATATATCAAGCTAATGGAAATGTTGAAATTGGAACTTTTTTAGATAAGAATGAAATAGAATATATTATGGTTGTTAATAGAGACACAATTAATTCAGTTGCAACAGACATTCTTTTAAATAGTAAAATTAGCCAGGGAGAAGTTGATTTAACGGAGTTGTTAACTGATGAGATAGAAGAAGTTGATATTGTTAATGGAAAAATACCACTTATAAAAAATCTTGAACCTGGTGAAGGAAAAATATATAGGGTTCAATATCCCAATTTTCTATTATTTAATATTTCTCAAGGATGGTCTTTAATTTCTTTTAATAAATTACCTCAAAATAAGAGCATTGAAAATATTTTTAGTGGTTCTTTGGATAAAATTAGTGTAATAAAAACAGGTGATGGAGAAGACGAGTTGATTTACGATTCAGTGAATAATATTTCTACTTTAGAAGAAATTGGATTTGAAAAAAGTTATGATGTTTATTCTAATCAAAATTTTATATTCTCTGTAGTTGGTCAATCTCCAGAATTTCCCTTGTCTATAGAACTAAAATATTATGAGGATGGGTCTTTTAAATATATTGGGTATCCTTATGATTATGAATCAAATGTTGAAGAATTTTTTGCTCCAATTTGGGACAAGGTTTCAATTATTCAAGGTCAGGATACTTTTATTGTGCCAGGGGTTGGGGGAACTTTAACCACCCTTGAACCAGGTCAAGGATATAAAATTGGTGTTACTGAGAATTTAACATTTTATTTTCCAATATACTCTCTTTGTGGAGATGCAAATAATGACGAAGCTGTTAATATTTTTGATACTACCTATTTAATTAGTTATCTATACTTGGGAGGTCCAGCACCAGAATTTCCTCAATCATCAGATGTAAATAAAGATAATCTTATTAATATTTTTGATGTAACTTATTTAATTTCTTATTTATATTTAGGTGGGCCTGAACCTGATTGTAGTGGGGGAGAAGCTCCACAAACACAATTTCCAGGTCCTAATGATCCAAGCCTAGAGGACATACAAAGACAACTTTCAGAAGCTCAGCAAGGAGAAGGTGTTGAGGAAGTTGTTGAAGTAGAACAAATACAAAAAGAACCTGAAGTCCCACAGGAAATAACTCCAACAAAAGTAGAAGCAGATAAAAACATTAACATAATAGAAAAAGAAATTAGCTCTAGAGAAATAATGCGAAGTCCTCCAGAGACTTCATTTTTAGAAAATATTTGGAATAGTATTAAGAGAATTTTTTCTTAAGTTTTTAACATCCTAATGTTTAAAAACTAGAGAGATTTTTTCTATGCATGTTCATTAAGAAACTGGTGATGTACGGATTTAAGAGTTTTCCTAGGAAAACTGAAATTCCTTTTACACCTGGAATCAATTGTGTACTTGGACCAAATGGTAGTGGAAAAAGTAATATTTCAGATGCCCTATGCTTTGTTCTAGGAAGGCTTTCTATCAAATCAATGCGTGCGGCAAAGGCAAAAAACCTTATTTTTCTTGGAACAAAAATAGCATCTCCTGCAAAAGAAGCTTATGTTGAAATAGTCTTTGATAATTCCAATCAAATTCTTTCTCTAGATTCTAAAGAAGTATCAATAAAGAGAATTGTGAGAAGAAATGGGCAGAGTATTTATAAAATTAACAATCAAACAAAAACAAGGCAGGAAATTTTGACTCTTTTAGCACAAGCAGGAGTTGATCCTAATGGTTTTAATATAATTCTGCAGGGAGAGATTCAAAACTTTGTAAGGATGCATACTGAAGAAAGACGGAAGGTTATTGAAGAAGTTTCTGGGATTTCTATTTATGAATCACGTAAAACAAAATCTTTAAAAGAACTTGATAAAACAGAAGAAAAATTAAAGGAAGTATTGGCCATATTAAGAGAGAGAACAGCTTATCTTAATAATCTTGAAAAAGAAAGGCAACAAGCTCTTAGATATAAAAAATTAGAAAAAAATGTTAAGATATATAAAGCAAGTATAGTTTCTTCTGATTTAATTAAAAATAAAAAACAAACAGAAAGAATAGTTCTTGAAATTTCCAATAAAAATAAGGAAATAGAAAAAATAAAAAAAATAAAAGTAGAGATCCAAACCTCTATTTCTAATTTTGAAGATAAAATAATGTCTATAAATTCAACAATGCAAAAATCTACAGGATTAGAACAAGAAAAACTTAACCAAGAAATAGCAAACATAAGGGCAGAACTTGCAGGATTACAAGTAAGGTTAGAAAATTATGAAAATAAAATTTCTGGTATTTCAAAACAAAAATTAGAACTGCAAGAAATCATACGTAATAATGAAGTTTCTATAAAAGAATTAAAAAAAGAATCACCTATTTTTAAAAAAGAAAAAGAAATTGAAACTAAAAAACAAGAATTGGAAAAATTAGAGGATCAGAGAAAAAAATATTATATGACTAAATCTGAATTAAAATCCATCAAAGAGAGAATCCAAGATAAAAAATCTTTTTTACAGACACTTAATAATGATTCTGATTTTTTAATAAAACAAATAAAATCTTTAATAAAAGAGTTATTTGATAGAAATACAAATGAAGCTAAATTAGGCTCTTTAAAATTATCTTTAGCAGAAAAAAGAAGGGTGTTAGAGGAAATTAATAAAAAAGAAAAAGATTTGGAAAAAAATTCTTATGCTAATGAGTATGAAATAGATAAACAAAACAAAATAATTGAAAAAATTTCTAAAATGGATATTTGCCCTCTTTGCAAATCTAAAATAACAGAAGAGCATATTCACTCGATAAATAATGAGATTTTCCCATTAATAAAATCCCTTAAGAAAAAAATAGAATTTTCTGATAAAGAATTAAGCAATATCTATAATCAAAGAGAAATTCTAATTCAAGATATAGAACATCTAAATTCAGAAATTTTTAAAAGAGAATCAGATCTTATTAAGATTTCAAATATAAATGAAAAGAAATTACAGATAAAGAATCTCCAAGAAAAAATAAATAAAGCAAATTCAGAACTTTCAGAATTACTAAGAATAGGAAAAAATCTTAATAAAAAATTTGATGAAGATTCCAATATAGAGCAAAAATATGAAATTTTAAAAGTTGAAATACAAGAGGTTTCCCTAAGAACTAAAGAAAATGTTAATTCAGAAATTTCATTCAAGCAAAGGGAATTTGAAAGATCTAAAATTTCTTTAAAACAACTTTCAAGAGAAGAAGAAGATTTAAAAGAGAACCTCTCAGATATTAAAAACGATATAGGAGAACTTGAAAGTTCTTTGGAAAAGAAAAAGCAACAAGATGAAGAATTAAGCCGTAAATTTGAAATATTGATCTTAGAAAAAGATGAGTTGCAAAGCAAAATAAGAAAAAATGAATATGACCTCTCAACAAAACAACATATTATTTCTAATATAGAAGGAGCTATAAATGATTTAAAAATAGAAAAAGCAAGATTTGATGCAGTAATTGAAAATTATGAAACCGAGATGTTGGGTTTTGAAGGTATTGAAATAATAAAAGCAAGTAAAGAAGTTCTTGCACAGAAATTAGCCAAGACAGAAGAAATACTTTCTAAAATAGGGACAGTGAATCTTCGTTCCCTTGAAGTTTATGAAGCTGTAAAAAAAGAATATGATTTAATTAAAGAGAAAGTAGAGATTATTGAAAAAGAAAAAAATAGTGTTCTTAAAATAATTCATGAAATTGATATTAAGAAAAAAAAGACTTTTATTAAAACTCTTGATGCTCTAGATCAAATATTTTCTAGAAATTTTAATCAATTAAGTACAAAAGGACAGGTAACCCTAGAGCTTGAGAACAGAAAAAATCCCTTTGATGGGGGGGTGAATATTATTGTTAAAACAGGTCATGGTAAGTATTTTGATGTTAAATCTTTGTCAGGAGGAGAGCAAACTCTTGTTGCTCTTTCTTTAATTTTTGGAATTCAAGAGCTAAAACCTTATTATTTTTATATTCTTGATGAAATTGACGCAGCTTTAGATAAAAGAAATTCTTCTAGGTTAGCCCATCTTCTTAAGAAATACATGCAAAAAGGCCAATATATCATCATAACCCATAACGATGAGATTATTTCGGAGGCTACAAATCTATATGGTGTTAGTATGCATGATGGAATTTCCAAAATAATTAGTTTAAAAATATGATTAAATAATCATCTGATTTTTTATTTGAAATTTACATAAACAACTTCAGCTATTCCTCGTAAAAAACCAATCCCTGCTACAAGATAACCTAAATCTTTTAAAAAAGGAGTTTCAGTAGTTTCTCCAATAGCATAACTAATTAAACCAGCCCCAACAGGGAGAACAACTTGCTCTAATAATCTCTTACTATCTCTACCCATCTTTTTAGGATGAAGAATGATTATAAAAGAATTGTTATAATCCATTAAACAATCAGGTATTTCTTTATTTTCCTATTTCCTCTCATTGATTCATATTGTTCTTTGAGGGTAGATTATTTACTCAAGGTTATAGAGAGAAACATTTATATATCTATAGTTACTTATATAATCACTATGGTAACAACAATTCAGGTAAGTGAAGATCTTTTAGGAAAATTACAAAGTATGAAGATGCATGCTAAAGAAAGTTATGAAGAATTAATCTGGGATTTAATAGAAGATAGAATGGAATTATCAGAAGAAACAAAAAAAAGTATAGCAGAATATGAAGAAGAAGTAAAAAAAGGAACTTTTAAAGGAATTCCTTTTGAACAAGTTAAAAAAAGGTTGGGAATGTAATGTATTCTTTAGAATTTAGAGGAAAAGCATTAAGACAATTAGAGAAGTTACCTATTGAACTGCAGAGAAGAATAGCTTCTTATCTTGATAGATTAAAAGTACGTCCTTTTTCTCATGATATTAAGAGATTACAAGGAAGTCCTTACTATAGAGCAAGAGTAGGAAATTATAGGATTATTTTAGATATTAAAAGAGATATCTTAATTATTGTTGTTATTCAATTAGGCCTGAGACATAAGGTTTACAAGTGAATTTTTTTAAGTTTTTTCATTTTTGTGTTTGTAATATTTCTCTGATGAATTTAGGTTTTAATTCTTTTTCCATTTGATTTAAGAAAATTTAAATAATCAATATTTGGTTTTTATCATAAAATATATAAACCATAATTTACTTTTGTAAACATGAAAAAAGAGGATATACAAAAGAAGTTGAGGATTATTAAAGATCCATTGGATAAAATAGATTATTTAAATAAAGTTTCCGGAAAAGAGGGGTTGGGGAGTAAAGAAACTCGTAAAGCCCTAAGAGATACAATTAATTATTACTCTTGGAAGTTACAAGGTGATCATTTATTAAATGAGTATGATAATTCAAAAAAAGAGGGAGTTGTGGTTAATAGTTCTGCTCTTCCAGTTTGGTATTCTGATGAAATTAATCCATTAGATAAAGCCATAATTGCTTATCAAAATGCAGGAGAAGGTGAGGGGGTGAAGAAAGCTGTTAAAAGGCAAATTGATTATTTTAAAAATATTTTAGCAAAATCTAATGGTCTTGGATTTACAGATAAAAAGGATATAGATGAGATTAGGGGTAGGTTAGATTCAGAAAATATAAAAAAATATGGGTTAACAACAGAGGCTAAATTAGCAAAGAAAAAAATAGCTTTGGGAATTCTTGGAGGTATAAAAAGACATTTAGATATGGTCAGGAAACAGGAGAGACAACGAAGGCGAAATCCTCTTTTGTCTGATTTATCTAGTGGTGTTTCCTCTAAAGAAGTAACTCTTATTCCGGACATACAATATGTTAGTGATCAATATAATAATGCTCTAAAATTTGCAGAGTCTGCTGGGTTGAAGGATCTTTCTAAGAATATTCTAAGAGATAGTAAGAGTTTTGAA
>JAHIWS010000017.1 GCA_018815925.1 Nanobdellota archaeon
AAATGGGTTTGGGTGTGTGAAGGGCAAGTATGGTGGTAGTGTTTCTGGGAAAAGATGTTGGAGTTTGAGGGCTGAGATATGTTGTAAATTCATAGCAAACAATCTAAATCTCACGTTAACGTGAGATTTTCAACATACCCTTTTATATAGCAATCTTTAAAAAGAGATTTTTATTAATTTTTTTATGGGTAACAAATTAGAACAAGTTAAAGAATTGGTTAAACCAGACTATGATACCTTAGATTGTTGGGTTCATTCTTGGTCCCATATCGAAGGGGTTTTCAATAACACTCAAAAATTAGCCAATTTAGAGTCTGTTAATCCTCTTACTTGTGGTATTGCAGCTTATTGTCATGATTTGGGGAGAATTGAAGAAGAGAAAAGAAAACAAAAAGGAGAACCTTTTTTTCCTCATGCTTTATTTTCAATTGAACCAACAATAGAGGTCTTAAGAAAAGTGGGGATTTCAGGAGTAGATTTTGCAGAAATAGTAGAAGCAGTAGTAGTTCATTCTTATTGGACTTATGAAGGGAAAAATAATACTGCAAGAATTTTGCAAGATGCAGATAAAATAATAGCCTTTGGTCCTTATGGCGTTTTAGGAGCGATAAAATATTTTGGAGGAAAAGATTATATTAATCCTTCCGATATACTAGATAATAGAAACAATTCTGAAAAAATACAAGAATTTTGCAATTATTCTTTATCTCAATTAAAAGGTGAAAATTTAGAAAAAATAATAAATGGTTTTGATTTTGTTATTGAGTGGTGGGATAAAATTCACACAGAATCTGCCAGAAGAATAGCAAAAGATGATTTTGAATATTATAAAAAAATAAGAGAAAATTTAATTAAGAAGTTATCCTAGTTTCTCAGGGAAAATCAATACACATAGGGTCCTCTTCTTTAGAATCCATAGTCATCTCTTCTATTTGTCTTGCATATTCTCCATACGTGCATCTTCCACATTCTTTATCCACTTTTATTAATTTAAGTAATTCTCTATGTTGATCTGTTCCCCAAATTTTTAATATCTCTGAAGGATCTGGAAAATGGCTACATAATTTAAACCTTGGTTCAAGACGATGATCAGCACATACATAAACATTTCCATCAGAACAAGCTTGAAGCATTAAAGGAGATGAGACACAATTGCAAAAAGTATGCATTATTTTAAATTCAGGATCATATTTGTGCATAATTGTAAAAACCCTGAAATTTTCATCTTCTAAATCATGACACCTAATAAAAAGCCGATGGATTTCATCAAGATTATAATTAAGTTCCATAGCATTTTTGAAATCTTTTCTTTGCAGATCTGCAGGTCTTGCATGAAAATCTCTCACACCAATTTCTTTTGCTAATTTACAAGCATTATAAATATCTTGCCAATTATCTGGCCTTATTAAAAATTTGTAAGCAATATCTATTTTACTTCCTGTTTCTTTTTTCTTTTTAACCAACAATTTTAAACCATCAATAACTTTTTCAAATAAATTATTATTTTGATTTTCATCTTTTTCGTTTAATGATTGTTGGATTTTTTCAAATAGTTTTATATTTTCTTCTGTCTTACCATACATTTTTTCAAAAATTTCTTTAACATTTTCTATTTTTTCTAAATTTTCATCTGCAAAACCGTGAACCCTATTAAAAACTTCCTTTGTTCCTGCATCAACTGAAACACCCACCCATCTACAATTCATCATTTCCTCTGCAATTTTTTCATTTATTAAACTCCCGTTTGTTGCAAATGAAGATTGCATCCCTTTGTTTTTTATATAGGAAGGTAAGTTCCAAACAGCTTTGTTCATTAAAGGTTCTCCACCACCCCCAATACAAACCCCTCTTACACCCCACTCAGCACAAAAATCAATGATTTTTCTTAAATGTTCTTCACTCATAAGTTTTCTATCTTCAGGAACTTCATTTGGATTATGAACAAGATATCTTTGTGCATTGCAATGTTGGCATTTAAAATTGCATAAGTGTCCTGGATCTAAAGATAATTCAATTGGGGCAGGAATTGTATCACTTTCTTTTTTCCACCACTTAGCAATAGGATTATAGTGACTTTCTAAATAAGTTAACCCTTTGTATGAATTAAAGGAGTTATATTTTGATTTAGCAGACCATTCCTGTCTTTTTTGTTGCCAGTCATCTCTCATAGTTCAATTTTAAGATAAATTGTTTAAAAAGTTTCTGTAACAAGGATATATACAATTGAGTTTAATTTCCTTCAACCAACCTAGTTTTTAGAATAATTTGCCTACCTACTTTGTGGTTGAGGCATCTTCCATTTTCTATTTTGTATCCTTCTTCAAAAAGGATTTTTCTTAATTCTTGTAAAGAATATTGATATATTTTAAATCCAGTTATTCTAGTGATTTTTTGATAAAGAAAAGCTACAATTCTTCTTAAAAAATTCTTTTCTTCTGCATCAAAAACTAAAATACCTTTTTTCTTTAAAACTCTTTTAACTTCTCTAAGAGCTTTTTTTAAATCATGTTCATTTAAATGGTTCCATACTCTCATTGTGACAACCTTGTCAAAAGTATTGGATTTAAAAGGCATATTAAACATATCAGCATAAATACATTTTGATTCAGAATTTTTTGAATGAGCAATGCTTAACATTCCTTTGGAAGTGTCTATTGCTGTAACTTTTCCTAAATGTTTTGTTAAAAATCCACTACTACAACCAATTTCAAGAACTTTTTCTTTTGGTTTTTTATCAATTAGGTTTAAAAAATGTTTAAGTTCTTTTTGTCTTTTTCTTTTTCTATAAACATTTTTTTCTCTTTGACTATCATATGTTGAGGTTACTTTTTCTTTTTGATAGTATTTTGTAAAATTTTCTGCTTCTTTGCTTTTCATTTTATTAAAGAATTTTAATTTATTTTAAAGATTTGTGTATTTTTAGAACATTTTACTGCAAATCCATAATACTTAAAAGAACCTTTATTTTTTTAAAAAAATGAAAATAACTCTTATTTCCGCAGCAACATATCCTTCTGATCAAGGAATAAGAACAATTTCTGCTGTATTAAAAAAAGCAGGACATAAAGTTAATATGGTTTTTATGGCTCTTAGTGAAGACTATTCTAAATTTTATTTAAAAAAAGAATTAAATCAATTAATTAATATTTGTAAGGGATCTCAATTAATTGGAATTTCTTCTTTTGTTTCTACTGCTCCAAGAGCAATACAAATAATACAATTTTTAAGAAAAACCTTTCCAGAAAAACCAATTGTTTGGGGGGGAATCCATGCAACCATCTCTCCTAAAGAATGCATAAAACATTCAGATATAGTCTGTGTTGGGGAAGGAGAAGAAACAATAATTGATTTAGTTAATGCACTTGAAAAAAACAAACCAATAGATAAAATAAATAATTTGTGGATAAAAAAAACAAACAAAATAATCAAAAACCCAGTAAGGCCTTTAATAGATGAATTAGATAAAATTCCTCTTCCAGATTATAATACAAGAACCCATTATATTTTAGAAAGACATAAAATAAGAAAATTTTCAGAACAAGATTTAGATGGAGCAATCTTTTTTTTAACAGGAAGAGGATGCCCCCATGGATGTGATTATTGTAGTAATAGTTTTTTAAATGAACTTTACAAAGGAAAGAGGAAAAAAATTGTTAGGTGGCATACAGTAGATTATATCATTGAAGGGATTTTAAAATTAAAAAAAGAATTTCCAACACTTAATTATTTTGATATAAGAGATGATACTTTTTCTCTTAGGCCTTTTGAACAAATAAAAGAATTTTCCCAAAAATATCAAGAAAAAGTTAAACTTAGGTTTAAATGTTTATCAGACCCCCATACTGTTTCAAAGGAAAAAATAAAACTTTTAGTAGATGCAGGATGCACAGACATAATAATAGGTATCCAAGGCTCTGAAAGGGTTAATAGGGAGGTTTACCACAGATACCAATCAACCAAACAAGTTTTAGAGGCAGCAAACATAGTCAACCAGTATAAAGACAAATTAACCGTAATGTATGATGTTATCACTTGCAATCCTTATGAAAAACCAGAAGATATTGTGGATATGGTAAGATTATTACAAAAGATTCCCAAACCTTTCTTTCTTTCTGTTAATAATTTAGTATTTTTTCATGGATCAAAACTACATAAAAAAGCTGTAGAAGACGGGATAATAACAACACTTAAAGATTCTGCAGTGGCACTTAATTATTGGGATAGGAGTTCCCATATTTTATTAAAAAGAAAGAATATGTATCTTGTTTTAATCTTGAATTTAATGAGGGGAGTGGTAACCGAGACAAGATTTGGGATTTTACCTAATTTTTTGATAAATAATTTATTAAAACCATCAAAAATTAAAAAAAACTTAAAAAATACTTTTTTAACCTTATTTATTCTTAAATTTGTTTCTTTTGCAGATTTAATTAGAGAAAGAATTTTAAAACCAACCTATAGGAATTTACCTGTCTCTTTTAAAGTATGGTATGATAAAGTTAGATATAAAACTTAATATATCTTCTTATATAGTTATTTTTACTCAATAATTCTTTTAAACAAGTGTTTTCCTCCTTTTTTTGTGAATATACTAATAATTAAAACAGGAGCTTTAGGAGATGTGGTTAGAACTAGTTTTATAGCTCAAGCGCTAAAAATAAAATACAAACAATTTAAACCTAAAATATTTTGGATAACTAGTGAAAAAGCAAAGACTTTTTTTCTTAATAATCCTTATATCCACAAGGTTTTATTGGAAAAAGATATAAATATTTTTAAGAAATTTTTTTTTGATTTAATAATTAATTTAGAAGAAGATTATCAAATTTGCAAATCTCTTAATTTTTTAAAGAGGACCAAATTAATTGGGGCTTTTTTAAATAAAGAAAATGAGGTGGATTATACTGAAGATTCAAAACAATGGTTTGATCTGTCTTTAATAAGTAAACTGGGAAAAATAAAAGCAGATTTTTTGAAAAAAACAAATAAAAAAACCCATAGGGAAATACTTTCTGAAATTTTAAAAATAGCAAATTATCAAAAATATGAACCTTTTTTAAGATTAACTCCTAATCAAAGAGAAATTTCTAAAAATTTTAGAAGAAGACATAATCTTTCAAGATATGATTTAATCATAGGAATTAATGCAGGTTCTGCTGAGAGATGGCCTAAACAATTGTCTGTAATTAAAACAATTCAATTAATAAATAAACTATCTAAAAAATTTAATGCAAAAATTATTCTTTTTGGAGGTCCTGAAGAAATTGAAAGAAATAAACAAATAATGATTCAATCTAAAGCATATGTTATTGATACTGGTTGTGGAAATAATTTATTTGAATTTCCAGCTTTAATAAATGTCTGTAATTTATTTATAACTACAGATACTTTAGGATTGCATATATCTTTAGCCTTAAAAAGACCCACAGTTGTTTTAATTGGGCCTACTTCTCCTTCAGAAATAGATCTTTTTGGAATAGGGGAAAAAGTAATAGCCAATTCAAATTGTGTTTCTTGTTACAGAAAAAATTGTAATAGTATGGATAAAATAAAAGTTGAAGAAATTGTTTTCAAAACAAAAAAACTCCTAAATAAAAAAATAACCCTCCTAATCACTTCTTTTAATGAACCAAATCTGTCCAGATCAATTGAAGCCGCCCTAAACCAAAATACTAAGCATGATTATGAAGTAATAATTTCCACCCCTGAAGATCAAACAATTAATTTTATTAAAAAAAATTATAAAAAAGTTAAAGTAATTAAAGACCCTGGAAAAGGGAAAAGTTTTGCTTTAAATTTTGCTTTTTCAAAAATTAATACAGATATTTTAATTTTAACAGATGGGGATGTTTATCTTAGCAATAATGCTATTGAATCTATAACAAATATGTTTTTAGACCCAGAAATAGGTGTTGTATCTGGAAGGCCTTTTCCTGTTGAAAAAAAAGATAATAAATACGGGTATTGGGCAAATTTTCTTTTAAATGCAGCTCATCGAATAAGGAAAAAATCTTTTGATTCTAATTCATTTATTGAAGCATCTGGATATCTTTTTGCATTTAGAAAAGATAAACTACAAAAAATTCCTATAGATGTTGCTGAAGATACTATCATACCCTATATTTTTTGGGAAAAAGGGTATAAAATTGGCTATGCTGAAAATGCGAAATCTTATGTAAAAAGCCCAGATAATTGGGATGATTGGGTTAAACAGAAATTAAGAACTCATAAATCTCATGGAAAATTAGCTCTTTATGCAGATATAAAAACAACACCAAAAATAAAATCCTTTAAAACAGAAATTGGTGGAATAAGGTGGTTATTGGGTTTGCCTAAAAATCTAAAAGAATTTTTCTGGGTTTTTGAATTAATATTTGCAAGATTGTATACTTGGTGGAAATATTTTGTTGATACCCACATAAAAGAAGAATTTTACCAGGATGCTTGGGAAAGAGTAGAAAGCACAAAATAAAAATGGAAAATAAATTTTCAACTTTAAATCCAGATATCTCAAAAAAATGGGTTGAGGCAGTAACTCTTCAAGGAATTACTAGTGAAAACTACACCCCTAAAATAAAGGTTATTGAAGATCCAAAGCAAATAAATGGATATTCTTTTGGTGTGCTTTTTAATATATATAGGTTTAAGCGTCCTTTTAAAGAAGAAAAGACAAAAATTTGTCCTCTTTGTTTTGAGTTAAAAGAAAGTGAATCTAAAACATATAAAAATTTATGCCCTGATTTAACCCAAAATTTTCTTATAACTTATAATGCTTTTCCACATTTAAAAGGGTCTTCTATGGCTATTGCTAAACTAAATAAAGGGAAAGAAAAACCTATGTATCATACGGGTAATTTAAAGAGATTAGAATTTGAACTAAGAGAGCTTTTTACAATTGCAGATAAAACAGGATTTAAACTTTTTCATAATAATTTTGGGGCAGGAGCTTCTATCCCGAGTCATGAACATTGGCATTTACTTAATTTTGGAGAGGCTTATGATATTGTTGGAAAAAAATATGGGTTTGATGCTGCACAAAAAGAGAAATTAAAAAAATTAAAGCAAGTAAAAACAATGCCAAATTTTCCTTTTGCACACTTAATTTTCAATAAAGAAGATTCAGAATTGATTGTACATTTCTTAAAAAAATTAGGGAAAAAGATAGGAAGCAACTATAAATTTGGAAATGTTCCTCATTCACTTTGCCAAGGAGAAGAAGGTGTTTTGGTTGTCCCATATAAAAAACATTTTGATCGTCCTTTAGGTTCTTCAGATGTTGCAGGGCACTATTTAGGATGCAAAACAACTGAAGATTTTGAAAAGATTTCTTTTAAAGAGTATATGTCCAAACTTGAAGAAATATTAATTAAAAAAGAAGATTTAAATTTAGAAACTATATTATAATAATATGGAAAATAAAAATATTCAAGCAATTATTTTGGCAGGAGGATTGGGTAAAAGGCTTAGGCCACTTACAAAAACCATTCCAAAACCCATGGTAAAAATTAATAACAAACCTTTTTTAGAATTTAAGATAGAGCAATTAAAACAACACAATATTTTTGAAATAATTTTGTGTGTTGGATATTTAGGAGAAAAAATTGAGGCTTATTTTGGAGATGGAAAAAAATTTGGAGTAAATATAACTTATTCTTATGAAAAAGAATTATTAGGAACAGCAGGAGCAATAAAAAATGCAGAGTCTTTAATCAATTCAAAAAATTTTTTAGTAATGAATGGAGATGTTTTTGTTCCAGTAGATCTTTCAAAATTTTTGGAATTTCATGAAATACACAAACCTCTTTTGAGCATGGTTGTAACTTCTGCAACCAATCCTTTTGAACAAGAATTAGTAAATTTAGATAGAGAAAGCATCTTAAATTTTTATAAAAGAGATACAGAAGAACATAGAGATCACTTAAAAAAAACAAAATTTCCTTTAATTAATGGAGGAGTATATATTTTTGATAAATTTCTTTTAGATTTTATTCCTCTAAATAAAAAATGCTCTTTAGAACAGGAAATTTTCCCAAATTTATTAGGTAAAATAAAAGCTTTTCTTTATGAAGATTATTTTATAGATATAGGGAATATTGATTCTCTTGAAGAATTTAGAAATAAATTAAACAATAAAAACAAATAAATACTTGGCTCTTATAAAAATAATATGGATTCATTAGAAAAAAGAAAATCTAATTTAAAAAAGAAGATTTTTGGATTGGCAAAAAATAATTACAATAAAATTCTTATTGCGGTTTTAGTCATAGCATTCTTGGTAAGATTTTGGGTTTTTCTTAAAACAAAAGATCAAGCAATATGGTGGGACGCTGCAGATTATCTTGCTACAGCAAAAAGGTGGGCTGGGATAAATCCAAATCTTATTGATATGTGGTATTATCGAAGAGGATTTTTTTGGCCTTTATTTTCAATGTTTTTCTTTTTGTTTAGATTAGGAGAAACAGAGATTAGGTTTTCAATAGTTTTATTTTCAACAGGAATAGTTGCGGTTTCATACTTTTTAATTAAAGAAATGTTTAGCAAAAAACTAGCTCTTTTAACCTGTGTAGGATTAACTTTTTCTTGGATTTTTTTATTTTTTTCAGGGAGACCTTTGACAAATCTTCCAGCAACGTTTTTCCTTTTGATAGCGATTTTATTTTTTTGGAAAGGGTATATTCTAAAGGGAAATAAGAAAAATTTTTACTTTTTTGGATTATTTTTCGCTCTTGCTTGTTTAACAAGAATGCAATATCTTATGTTTAGTATACCTCTTTTAGTTCTAATGGTTTTAAAGGAAAAACTAAGATTTTTTACAAATAAAAAAATTTGGATTTCTATAGGTATTTTTTTGTTAATCTTCATGCCTCAAATAATTATACATTGGCAACACTTTGGAAACCCTCTTTTAGATCTTTCTACTTATTATCTTGGGATAAGCGGATCTGAATCAGGAGAAGTAGGAGTTAAATTAGTAAAAATTTCTGATTTATTTGTGTATTTTAAAAATTTGCCTTATATTCTAGATGGAAACCAACAAGGATATAGTTCTTTATTTTCTTTAAGCCCAATATATCTTCTTTTTTTGGGGGGTTTTTTTGGATTTTTTTATGATATGTTTTTGGGCCTAGATAAAATTTTTAAAAACAAAAAAATTCAGAAGAAATTTTTCATCTTCATTTGGATTATTTCCACTTTTATGTTTTTAGGGTATATTGCACCCCATTTAGAACAAAGATATATGATGCAAACACTTCCTTTTTTATTTTTAATAGCAGTTTATCCCTTAACAAAATTAGGAGATTATGTGCACAGCAAATTTAAAGTAGATAGAAAAGTAATTCTTTTTACAAGCATACTTATTTTGGTTTTACTTTTAATTCCCAACCTTAAATTCGGAAATTCTTTAATAGAAGGTAAAAAAACATCCTACTATGAAGTAAAACAAGCAGGACTTTGGATTAAAGAGCATTCTAATCCAGAAGATATAATTGTTTCTGCGTCTTTACCACAAAATACATATTATTCTGAAAGATCAACATATCCCTTTAGGTTAGCTTATAGAAGAGATTTACCAATTGGAAATGAAACAGATTTTGAGGCTTTTGTAGAATTTAAAAAACCAAGATATTTAATTTTGTCTATTTTTGAGCAAAATCCAGATTGGACTTTCCAATATCCAGAAAAACACCCTGGATTACTTGTTCCTGTTCAAGCTTATCAACAAGGAGAACAAGCAGTGTTAGTTATTTATGAATTTAATTATTCAAATGTTTCTTCTATTTAGTGGGATATTCAAATAAAAAAATATGGCTTACTGTAAAAAAATTAATTTTTTTTCTTAATTTGAAAGTCTTTTTTAAGATTCTTAATATTTCTTTATGTTTTGTTATATGTTCTTTTGGGACCTCTAATTTACCCACTAATTTTCTAATTTTTCTAGAAAGAAGATTCTCTGTTGGGATTGATACTATTAAGTCAAACTTTTTGTTTAATTTTTTAAAATTATCTAAGATTTTTTCAATTTCTAAAACAGGGATATGTTCAAAAACATCTAAAACAAAAATTTTTGTTGGATTAATTTTTTTATAATCTTTAATGGATGTTTTTTCAGGATTTATATCATACCCATAAATTCTAAAATTTTTTAGTTTTTTTTCTAACCAACCACCTCCACAGCCAAAATCTAAAATTATATCATTTTTTTTTAATTTAGATATTTTAATAACTTTATTTATTTTCCATCTAAAGTAAGTTCTTGTAAGAGGGTTTTTACTCATATATGTGTTTTCTAATTTATTATCCTCCATTTTTTAACATTTTTGTGAAAATTTTATGTAATTCTTGAACTTTGAGATTTTTTTTAAACCCTTTCTGGTTAATTATATAAAAAGCTTCCATTTCTTTAGATTTTCCATCATATCCATGCATTGCTTTTACCGGCTTTTTACTTTGCCAATAATTAGGTAAAATTAAGACATTTGTTTTTGCTAGGAAAACCAGTTCCCCAAATCTTTTATCAGACCAGTTTATTATTTTTCCAAATTTTAATGGAAGCTTTTTTCTAATTTTTTCTAATTCTTTTTTATTTCCCCAATATCTTGCCATATCAGAATCAATAAAACAATTTTCTGTTTCAGGAACATTTATTATTTTTTTAATATCTGCCATTCCATGATCAGATAAAATAATATCAAAAGTTCTACCTGATATTTGTTTATCTATTTTTTTTATGGTTTTAATTAACTCTTTGCTTTTTGTTCCATATTTATGACTAATCTTATCAATTTCTCCTATATATTCATATGAAATTGGCAAGTTATAATGAAGGGGTCTTTTAATTGAAAAATCAAATTTATGAAGTTTTTTCAAGGGAATTTTTCCTGTTCTAAATAATTCTTGTTTTTTTATTAATCTAATTAAGTTAATTAAAAAATCTAGAATAAATCTCCCAATATTTCCGAAATAATCCAAAAATCTTAAATATTTAGTCCACCATAATGAACTATGTCCTGTTCTATAAAAAAGAGATAATTTATTTGATCTTCCTTTAAAAAAAATCTCCATCCCCCCCCAATGTCCAGGAGGCATTTCTAATTCTCCCCAAATATATTTTTTAGTAAGTGAATCTAAATAAGGGGCATGTTTTAAATAATCAGGCCTAAATCCATCAATCATAATTATTTTCATTTTAATTTTTGTAAATTTCTTATTATATGTTAAATTTTGTTCTTTTTTGCAATAATTACTATAACACTACCACCCCTTTTTATTAATTTATCTAATATTTGATTAATTTTCTCTATATTTATTTTTTTAATCAACTTTAAGGGGGGGAATCGTAATGTTTGGATTGTATAAGCTTTTTTAATTTGAAAATTATTTTTTAATAATATTTTTTTTATTTTTTTTGGGTAAATATATTTTTCATCTTCATCTAAAAAGCCAATAATTTTTTTAACAAATGATTGATTTATTCTTTCTAATAATTTTTTAAAATAGTAATATATAAAAGTAATTGAAACCATATTTGGTTCTACAATTAACAATTCCCCCTCCTTCTTTAATAATTTTTTGATTTCCTTAATTAATTTAAAATGCTCTTTTTCATTTATATGGTGTAAAAAACCCACCATAAATATAAAGTCAAATTTTTCCTTTAAAATTTTTGAGCAATTTAGTGCATTTCCATTAATAAATTCCCCGTAGTCTTTATTATTCCTTTTCAATAGTTCTTTAGAAATATCTAACCCAATTTTCTTTTTTGCATTTATTTTCCCCAAATAAGGAGTAATTCCACAACCGACTTCCAAAACCTTTCCATATTTCTTTTTTTTCAATATTTCCTTTACTTTTTTTACCAAGTATTTATATCTTGGAGTTTTTATTGTTTCTTCCCATTCTTTTAATTCGCTATTAAATAATTTTTTTTCAAAATCAACTCTTGTTTTCATTTAAGTTGCAAGGATACTACTAGCTTTAGCTAGTAGGGGAATTGCATCCCTTCCTTCTCCCAAATTTATTTATTTCTTGATTCATGATTATAATGAGCCTAGATACTAGACTCAATGAACTAAATGATGAATTTAGCGTGAGTTTTATTCTGGATTTGAACGTGAGTATCACTTTTATGGAACTCTATAATCGAAACAATCACTCTGTTGGAATTACTTTTTAGCACATCCAGTTTTGTACTAAGTATAGGTATAAAATGTTTAGTAAGATTAAATATAAAAATTTAATCCAGGCTTGTATAAATCAAACTTGTACTAAGCATAATATCAAGATAATAACAATCAATGTTATGCCTGAGCATATCCATATGGTTGTTAAAACCAGTGTTAGTATTAATCCAAGTAAGGTTGTCCAACTTATTAAAGGAGCTTCTCCATACCTTTTCTTTAAGTTTCATCCTAAAGCTAAACTAAGATATCCTAGAAGACATCTTTGGTCTAAAGGGAAGTTTATATCTTCAGGTGGTTTTACTGATTTGGATTTTACTATTTCCTATGTTTTATATCAAGAAGAACACTATGGTCCCTCTATCATTAGTTGAACATGATTTGGAAACTGCGGACTTTAGTCCGCAGAGGATGTCATTTTATTTTTTGTAAATTGTATTTGTTTACTGTAAACCTAAATGCATGATCTAGTTCCAAATCATATTTTCTTTTATAATATAATAAAAAAACAAGAGAATCTAAAATAAATTGTATTTTCCCAAATTTAAATCCTTCATAAAGATATTTTTTTATTTGATAATTTCTTATTTTTTTTACAAATTTTTTTATTTGATTTTTTGAAACATACTTTGTTTTCATTACTGGTTGAATGTAAATAGAATTATCATGAAAATTTTCAAATTTTTCCTTTTCAATTAAACCTTCCTTTTCACACATTTTTTTTATTTCTGTTTCTGGAATAGGCATTAATATTGGAAATAAAACATAATCTGCTTTTAATTTTTTAGCCATTTCAAAACTTTCTTGCATCATTTCTTTTGTTTCATAAGGGGCTCCTAAAATGAATTGGAGCCTTAATTGAAGTCCCTGTTTTTTAATTATTTTAACTGCATTAAATATCTGTTTTTTACTCATGTTTCTTTTGTAAATTTTATTTCTTATATAATCGTTTCCAGCTTCAACACCCATTCTTACTTCATAACAACCTGCCTTTTTCATAGCACGTATTATTTCTTTTGTTACAAGGTTGGCTCTTACATTTACATTCCATTTTAACTTTTTGTGAAAGCCTTTTTCTATGAATTTTTTACAAAATTCTAAAACAAAATTTCTAGATATAATAAAGGTGTCATCATAAAAAAATAAATATTTCATTCCTTTTCCATGAAATTGGCTTATTCTGAGTCCTATTTCTTCTAAAATATTCTCAACACTCCTAAATCTAACATATTTTCCCTTTAATTTTTTCTTTAAGGCATGGTTACTACAATAAGTGCATTGATAAGGACACCCTCTTGAACCCATTATAGGAAGATGATTATTATTTATTAAAAAATATTTTTTTAAATCAAAATCTTCCCAATTGGGATATGGAAGAGAATTTAAATCTTCTATTAAAACTCTATTTTCATTTTTTATTATTTTATTATTTTTTTTATACCATAAACCTTTAACATTCTTTGGTTGGAGCTCTTTATCTAAAAGTTCCTTAAGTGTTTCTTCTCCTTCTCCTATACAAATCATATCTACTGAGGAATTATTAATTGTTTCTTCAGGAGAAAGAATCGCGTGAACCCCTCCAAAAATTATTTTTTTATTTTTAAAATGATTTTTTATAAATTTAGAAATTTCAATTGCTTGAATATAATTAAAACTAAGTATAGAAAGACCAATTAAATCAGGATTAAATTCTTTAATTTTTTTAGAAAGATATTCTTTCCATTTTTTTTTATTAAAAATTAAATCTACTATTTTAGCTTGGTGTTTTGTTTTGTTGTTGATATAACTTTTAAGAACAGCCAAGGACATTGTGGGCATTAAAACATATCCCTCAAAATTCGGTTCAATTAAGAGAATCTTCATAAAGAATCTTGAAAAAGATGGTTAATAAGTTTTTTTATGTTTTTACACCAACTTTTGTAAATAATATATTGAGTATATTTTGAGAATTCTTTGTTTAAGAGGAAAGGTTTTATCAGTTAATTTTCTTAGATATTTTTCTGCTTCTTTTTTTTCACCAAATGAATAAAGTATAAGTGCCATAGCAATAATCAGCCCAGCATCCCTCCATCTAAATAAGCTTTTAATCAAGAATTCTCTTTTTCTTAATCCTGATAAAAAAAACCTTAAATTAAGGTAGTACTGGCCTAAAAATAAATATTTACTTTTTAAATAATCATTAAAATAAATATAAGGGAGCTTAGAATACATTTTTTGACAAATTATTTTCCAATTATTAGATTTTATGTTTAAATGTTCTTTAATCATTATTTTTAAAATCCACCCAACCCATTTTTTAGATTTAAGAAAAAATTCATCAACATCTTTTATAAAATATCCTTCTTTTAATTTAGCATTTGTAGCTATTTTTACAAGATCAATATATTCTTTTGGAATTTGTTTTATTTTACTTAAGGTTTCTAGTTTTTTTATCCTATCTTGATATTTTGAAGTATACTCTCCATAGTATATTAATAATGAAGAACAAGAATCTGTAAATCCTTTAACAGCATAGATACTTTTTAACAGATTAGAATTTGATTCGGCAATAGCAAAATGATCTAATTTATTAAAGAGCATCCTTAATGCGTCTGATTTGGAGATTTTTACTTCTGGAATTTTTCTAAGTATATTTTTATTCCCTAAGATAACAATGCTTGTTTTTAAATCATAAATTCTTTGAAGAGGTAAGGGTTTTTTTAATTTTTTTAAAGTTATATTATGTAAATCCACATGAAAAAATTTGTTTTCATCATATTTTTGATTATAATATTCAACAATTTCTAATCCCCCCCTATGTAATGCCCTAGAGCATTCTTCTCCAATTTTTTCTAATTTCTCACCAGAAATAGGTTTTTTTGTTATAAGATAAATATCATAATCATTCAACGGAAGAATTTCTTCTTCTTTTTTTATAAAACTGCCTCCTCCATGTCCAAATCCACCAAACATAACAATTGTTTCTGGTTTTTCATATTTAATAATTATTTTTTTTATTATTTCAACATCTTTTTGGATTTTGTTATCAGCTTCCTTAGATTCAGTGTATTTCATTTAATTTCCTATTCAAATTAATTTAAAAGTTATATTATACTATTTTAGATATATCTTTATATATGATTTAAATGAATTGTTTTTATGAATAGTCTCTCTTTAATCATTCCAGTCCATAATGGAGAAAAATTCATAGAAAGAAGCTTAAAAGAGTATTTTGATTTTTTTACAAAAAGATTCCAAAAATTAGAGATTGTTGTTGTTTGTAACGCATGTACAGATAATACCTTCAACAAATCTTTGAATTTTTCTTCTAAATTTCCTTTAAAGGTTCTAAATGTTCCAGAAAGAGGTAAAGGAAATGCTTTAATTGCTGGGTTTGGTCAAGCACAAAACGAAATAATTGGATTTTTAGATGCAGATAATTCCTTTGATTTAAATGAAATTTCAAAAATGATTAGTTATTTAGAAAATGCAGATGTGGTTATAGTTTCTAAGTTTAAAAAGAATGATTTTAAACACCAAACTTCTTTAACAAGAAGATTCTTTTCTTTAGGAGCTTCTTTAGTTTCAAAAATGTTTTTTGGAATAAATGCTAGTGATACTCAAGGGGGAGCAAAATTTATGAAAAGAACTGTCTGGAATAAAATAGATAAAAAATTTATTTGTAAAGGATTTGAATTTGATATAGAACTTCTTTTTAATCTCAAAAAAGTAAATGCAAAAATAAAAGAATATTTTATTTTGCCAAAAACAACAGATTTCAGCACAGTAAAATTAAGAATTTTACCGGGAATTATATTTAGATTATTAAAATTAAGATTTTTAAGATGAAAAAAATGCTTTTAACTTTAGATGTAGAGGAATTTGACCTCCCCTTACAGTTTAATCAAAAAATTTCTGAAAAAGAAATGTATGAAACTTCTAAAAAAGGATTAGTTTTACTTTTGAATCTTTTAGATAAATATAAAATTAAAGCAACTTTTTTTACTACTGCAAATTTTGCTAAAAAATACCCTAAACTAATCAAATCTTTAATACTAAAAAAACATGAAATAGCAAGTCATGGATATTCTCATTCAGATTCTTTTCAAACAATCGATCAATTAAAAAAAGCAAAAAAAGAATTAGAAAAAATAACAAAATTTAAGATTAAAGGGTTTAGGGCTCCAAGATTTAATATACAAAATATAAATATTCTACCTGGATTAGGTTTTAAATATGATTCTTCTTTACATCCAACATTTATTCCAGGGAGATATAATAATTTTTTTAAATCAAGACAGATTCATAAAATTGGAAAGATTATTGAAATTCCCCCTTCTACAACCCCTTTTGTAAGACTGCCTTTGTTTTGGCTTGCTTTTAAAAATTTAGGAATTAATTATGCTAAGCAAACAACAAAATTTAATTTTTTAGATTCAAAATATACAATGCTTTTATTTCATCCCTGGGAATTTACAGACATCTCAAAATTTAAGGTCCCAAATTATATAAAAAAGAATAATGGAAAAAAACTACTAAAAATATTAGAAAATTACATCTTATTCTGCTTAAAAAAAGGATATGAGTTTGATACTGTTGAAAGTTATTTGGAAAACAATAAAATTTAAAAACAAGGTTTGGGGTCTTTTTCTATAAAAATGAATGTGGATCTTCATAATCATTTAGGTCCAAATGGGACTAACCCAGGATTTGATGAAACAATTGATATAGCTTATTCTAGGTTAGGGGATGGAGGGATCTTTGGTATTTGTAATGATGGGCCAGATGACTCCAGATATGAAAAATTTGTAAATCAAAAACCAGAAAAATATGAAAGAATTTTTACAGATGATTTCAAAAAATATGTTTATGTTCCTCAAAAAAGAATAAGTATAGTAAAGGTTGAAGAAGTTGAACCTAGAGAAGGGCATTTTTTAGCTGTAGGTATGCCTTCAATTAAGAGAATATGGAAAAATAAAAATCCTCCAAGTCTTGAAGATGCATTAAAATCAGCAGAAGATTTTGATGCAATTAAAATTATTGTCCATCCTTTTTCAAGAGATGGCCTTGGAGAATATCTTAATGAGAATTTTCCCCTATTAGAAGAATTTGATGCATGGGAAGTTTATAATGCGTCGGCAGAACTTTTAATTCCTGGTTTGCTTCCAAAAAATGCAAATAAAAAAGCCCAAGATTATTATAAGAATTTTATAGATCAGAATACTCCTTTAGGGTCTTTTAGCTCCATTGGAGCATGTGCATTTACAGATGGACATTCTGCAGAAGTTATTGGAACTAGTTATACAAAGATAAAAGATAATGGGGGTTTGTTTTTGTTAATGTTAAAATCAGGAATAAAACAAAATAAGAATTTTGATAATTTATATATGCAACCTGCAAAAAAAGATGCTTTAAAACATTGTTATCATATGGCTAAACAAATTGCTTTTAAAATTCTTGCTTAATTTTTCTTTAAAGAAAAATCCCTTAAATGACCTAGAACTGCTTTGAAACCTCTTAAATTTAAAATTATTTCATCTTTACTTCTCATAGCAAGCATCCTAGATAAGATATATTGAGGAGTTAGAAAAATAGTGTAAATTTTACCACAAATAGCAGCAATCTCACTGGCTCTTGAATCTTTTGTTTTTAATACAGGTTCTCTCATATCATATCTTTCATAATCTAGGGGGTTAAATAAAAACCACTTTTTCTGTTTTGCTTCTTTCCATAAAGGGGTTCCAGGATAAGGAATTAACACAGTTGCTTGAAGTAAGCCGGCATCTCCTGATTGCATTAGTTTTTTAGCTAATTCAAGAGTCCTAAGAGCATCTTTCTTAGTTTCCCAAGGATAACCAACAATCATTGTCAAATGTACTGTTAAACCAGCTTTTTTAGCCATTTTACACCCATTTATAATGTCTTTAATTTTTACTCCTTTGTTTAATTTATCTAAGGTTATTTGGTTTCCTGATTCTAATCCAAATTTTAAAAGTCTAAAGCCTGCTTTTTTCATTAGATTATAATCTTCTTGATTTAAGACTCCAAATCTCATATTACAAGAATATCTTATTTTTTTATTATAACCTCTTTTAATTAATCCCTTGCAAAGATCTCTTAACCATTTTCCAGTCATGAGTGTTCCAGAATCATCAAAAATTTCTTTAGCATTATATTTTTTAATTAATTCTCCAATTTCATCTAACACGTTTTTTACACCCCTGACTCTAAATTTAGGAAAAAGAGTTGGCCAAGCACAAAATTTACATTTTCCCCACCAGCAATCTCTTCCAGACATTATATAAAAATATGGTTTTCTACTTATGTTATATTCTGTTTGATAAAGCCACCATTTTGTTAAACTTCTATCAGTAAAAGGGAGTTCATCAAGATTGTGTTTTAATTCAAATTTTCCAGAGCTTACAATCTTATTTTTTTCTCTGTAATAAATGCCTTTTGGAATTTTTTTAATTTTTCCCTCTAGGAAATCAATTAAACCATCTATTAAAAAATCAAAATCTCCCCCACAGAGAATAAAATCAATTTTTGAATTTTGCAGAGATTCTTTAGGCAAAGAAGTTACATGGTCTCCCATTAAAATTATTTTTAATTTTGGAAATTTTTCTTTTAATTTATTAATTGTTTTCCAATGCTGTTTTATTACAGGAGTCTTGGTTTCAAATGCAAAAAGATCTGGTTTTTCTTTTTTAATTATTTTTTCAAATTCAGACCAATTTATTCCTTCTGCAACACAATCTAGCCATTTTACCTTATGTCCTTTGAATTTTAATAAACTAGCTGCACTCCCTAAAACAACAGGGTAGAGATAAGAAGCATTGCTGAACCACTGAAATTGTCTGTTTTGTGATAACAAAGCTATTCCTTTTTCAGATTCTGTGGGAGGATAACCAATGAGAATTTTCATTTAAATTTTTTAATCAAAGTCTTTTTTAAACTTTATTTATCTTATATTTAGACCTCTATTAGCTTGTATATTCTTATTCTTAAAAAGAATTCCATAAATCCATCCAAAACCATAGTAAAAATGAGTTAAGATTGTGGTGGTTGTTATCCAGAAAGTTATATTAATATTTTTGTGGATGCTTGTAGAAAATATAATAAGCAAATAAATAAGCATTAAAAATAAAAAAATAACTTTAATAATTGAAGAAAAAAAAGACAAAATAATACCTCCAACAACTCCTAAAGTAAATATGCTTAATACAGAGTAATAGAATTTATCAAGAGTAAATTTTTTTTTAGATAACCATGCGATATCTCTTCCATAAATAAACATCTGTTTTAAATGTTTTTTTAAGGTATCTCTTCTATGGTGAAACACAACAACATCTTTAGCATATAAAATTTTATACCCTTGATCTTCTACTTTAAAACAAAATTCAGAATCTTCAGCAGTTAAAAAAGAGGGATCATATTTTGGAGAAATTTCTTTTCTTGAAATATAGTTGCAAGATGGAAGTTCTTTCACAAAACAATTTTTACTTTTTTTGTACCTTACACAGGCATCTCCACTTGTCCAAAAATTAGAAAGTACATACCCTGAAATTTTTTCCCAGAAATTTCCTTCAGTAGGTGTCAGATTTGGGCCACCAACAATCCCAATTTTTTCTTCTTTAAAATATTGCATTGCATTTTTAAGCCAATCTTTTTCAGGATAAGCATCAGAATCAATAAATGCAAAAAAATTCCCTTTAGATTTTTCCATACCAAGATTTCTCTTAAAAGCTGGTTTAACAGGGCCTGTTTCTATTATTCTTAATTTTTTATCTTTATATTTTTTTGAAGCTTCTCTATCAATTGTGTCAGGAAGAATTAAAATTTCAAAATCTTCATAATCTAATTTTAAACATTTAATAATACATTTTCCAGTCATAAAGTCTATTTCTCTACAAGGAACTATTATTGAGACTTTTTTCATTCCCATCCTTTATTTTTTATGCTTAAAAAACTTCCTATAATTGCTGGAATAATTCCATAAAGAATAAAAGTTAAAAGAGACATAGAAAAAACTTTAGCACTTCCAAGCCCAAACAACGAAAAGAGGGTGATAAGTGTTGCTTCTCTTGTTCCTAAACCATTTATGGTTATAGGTATTAAAGCTATTATCGTTCCTATTGAAAGGATAGCAAGAAAATAATAAAAAGGAAGATTTATTCCTAAAGAAACCCCTATAATGTAAGTTACAAAATATATTACAATCCAATTAAACATATTAAAAACAGAAAAAAGAAGGAACTCTCTTTTTTTTGGAATTTTTTCATAAAAAGAATCAAAAGCTTTTCTAGCTCTTTCTTTTATTTTTTTTGGAACCAAATATATATAAAAAATTCTTAATATTGGTTTACTTCTGTCTTTTTTTATAAATAACAAAAAAAGTAAGATCCCTGTAAGGAAAATAGTTATTAAAAGGGATATTGGAATAATTTCTAAGTCTTTTCCAATTAAAATAGAAAAAATTATTGCTAAAAAGAAGATAGAAAAAATATCTAAAAATTTATCTAAAACAAAATTACTAAAACCCCTCCCCCTATTTTGAGTATATTTTTTTAAATATTCCACTCTCAAAATTGTTCCTAGTTTAGAAGGAGTAATAAAAGAATAAAAATTAGTTATAAGGTTTATCTTAAATGCATCTTTGAAAGGTATTTTTATTTCTTGTTTTCTAGCTATTACAAACCATTTTAGGGTTTCAGTGATAAGTACAAGAAATACAAAAAAAAGAGCAATAAATAGTAAAAAAAGATTAGCATTTTTTATTTCTTGAATAATTTCTGAGAGATCTAATTTAATTAAAAGATATATGAAAATTAAAATTCCTATAAGTGGAAGAAATCTTTTAATTTTCATGTAAATAAAACCCCTCTAAAAAAAACTAATGATAATCCTATTAATATTAATTGGAATAAAAAGATTAAATAAACAACATCTTTTTCATAAACTCTTTTTTTAATTTTACTAAGGATAAGAATAAAAAGGTGTGTTAAACTATAAATTTTTTTATATGGCATTTCTAAAAAACCTTCTTTATTTGGTTTACCATAACATTGTTTTACCAACCTACCTCTTATTGTTAGGATTGTTTCAATTATATAGGGGATAAAGATAAAGATGGCAATTTTTTCAAAATTTCCTAAAATAGCCATAATTGCTATTAATGCCCCTATACTATATGTGAGAACATCTCCGGGAAAGACTTGTGCAGGATATTTATTAAAAAAATAAAAAGCCAATAATGAAACAACCATACACAATCCAAGAATTGATAACCAAGTACTTCCAGTTTTATAGGAAACAAAGGATAAAAAACCAATTATTAAGACTCCTTGTCCTGCTTCTAATCCATTAAAACCAGCAAGAAAATTATAACTAATTGTAGCACCTAAGATTCCAAGCGGAATAAGAAATAAGGGGTATATTAAACCAAGATTTGTGTGTCCAAAAAAGGGAATTAATACTTGATGTACTCCTGCATTTATAACTATCAAAGGAATTGTACCCCCCAGAACCAAAAAGATTCTTGTTTTTTTTCCAAGACCTATTTTCCATCCAAAAAAATCATCCATAATTCCAACATAAGAAATTATTATTATTGAAGTTGTCAAAGCAAAAATTTCAGTTAAATTTGTTAGGTCTTTAAAATAAAAAGTTTTTATAGCAATGTAAATCAACACACCAATAAGAAAACCTAAAATTACAATTATTCCTCCAGATTCTGCTATTTCTAATTTACTTAACTTATTCAAATCTTTGCCTGTTAACCTAGTCTTTTTTGCTTTTTTTATCCAGGATGGTAAAACTAACATAGTTACAAAAAAACTTGTTAATAAGGGGATAAATAAGAGTGATTGCATTTTTTGAAATAGTTTTAATATTTTTTAAATATCACCTATTATAATTTCCATTTAATGTATTTGGAAGCATCTTTATCTAGATATTCTTCACGGATTTGTTCTTCTCCAGTATATTCTATTTCCCATATTTTAATTGGGCCTTGGATTCCTTGATAATAGATAAATTCAGGAAGATTCATCCCTTGATTACGTAATTGATCAATAATAAGGTTTTGTTCAGAATGAACTAATTCAAAGTTTTGGAATTTTTTTAAAGGATCATCTAGGATATATATTTGAGCCACCATGCCCCTCATTAATCTGGGGGAAATGTACATTGCAGCCCCAAGAACATTAGATGTTAAACTTTGTCCTTGTTGTTTCATGGCTGGGAAAACATAAATTGCTGCTTCAATACCAGATTTAAAATCAACAAATTCTCCAGATATAGAAAGATATCTTAAGTTTACTTGGTATTGTTGTCCTTGATAAACCATTATTACATAAGGTTGGGAAAATGTGGTTTTATTTTCTTTTTTTTCTACAGAAAGAATTATTGCTCCTGCTCCTGCTTGTTGTGCTGGAAGTAATATCTCTTTGTCATCCTTTGTTATTATTAAATCTTCATCCAATGCACTTCCTCCAGAATAAACATAAATAGTTTGATTTTTGGTTTCATGTGTTTGTTTTTCATCTTGTAAAAAGACCCCAATCCAAGAATATCTATCATAATTTTCATCACTTCCAATGCTTGAATAAGCCCCATATTTACCAATATCTGAAGAATCAATTAGAAGATGTGTTGCATTATGGTTATATAAAAATTCCAAAGCATTTTTTTGATTATCTCCTGTTAACACATGCCTGCCCATCAAGTAGTTCCAATAAGTGATTGCATTTCCCCCATCTAAGACAGTAGCTCTATTTCCTATGCTTTGGACCCAATATCCATAATCCCACCAATGTGAAAATACAGCATCTTGTGGTGTTTCATCTCTAACCCATTGCATTGCTTTTTGCCATTGTTGGTTATAATAAGATGGTATAAAATTATATGCTTGTACTTTTATTGTTTTATAAAAATTCCAAAAAACAAACATACTCAATATAAGTATTATAATAATAAATACTCCTATAAATAGCTTTTGAGTTTCCTCATTTGTTTTTTTAAATTTGTCAATTGATTCAACAATAAGATAAGAAACAAAAATAGGAGCAATTGGAGCTAAAACCATTGTAAGCCTTACAGCACCTCTTGCACTAAACAAACATAAAATAAATAAAACAAACAAAAATAAATATTCATAAGAAATTTGTTGAAAATTATTATTCCCTTCCTTGTAATATTTATCATAATAATAAATTAAAACACCTATTAGAAGTATAGCAGAAAGATAATAAAAGCTTTTACTTATAAAATTTTCACCATTTAAAATACTTGATGAAGAATATCTCGAAAAAATCATACCAAATAAAAATAAAATGTAAAATCCAGTTAAAACCCAATTATCTTTATTTTTTATCTTATTCAACATTTTTCTAAATAAAACTATAGAACCGATTATAAATGACCAAAATAAGATAGGGATATTTTTAATAAAAGGACCAAAACTTGATCCCCATTCTGTAAAAAAAGGTTGCCTATTTTCAGCAACAGTTGTGTTCCATCTCCCGATTACAGGCCTAAACATTGTTTGATGAATTGCTTTTATTTTACTAATAATAAAGTCAGGACCAAAAAAAATCAAGGCAAAAAAGAAAATCAAAACTATTGCAATAATTAAAGAGATAATTGTCTTTGGAAATTTTAGATTTTTTAGAAATTTTATGTTCCCTAATTTTGTATTGTTGAGGATAAAATGAACAGTCATAATAAAAAAAACTAAAAAAACCAAGCCTGTATTTATTGATGTAAGGAGACTAATCAATGAAAATTTATTTGTAAGGAGAAGCAATAATGAAAAAGAAGTAAAAAACCAAAGAGTGTATATTAAAAATTCTTTTTTATTTATTTTGTTTAAAATAAAAGCAATCAAGTTTGTAGCAGAAATAACAATAAAAATATACATTACCCCTCCCCAAATTAGCCCCATACAAGCAGTAGAAATTCCTGCTAAAATTGTTAGGATAGAAGCTTTTTTTATTTTTTCAGTTTTCCAAGCTTTTAAGAAAAGATAAAATGTAAGAAACATAAAAAAGAAAGCAGCTGATTCTTTTTCAGGAATACCTGCAACTGTTCTTGATAAGAAAACAGGAATAACAATCATGAAAAATGTGGAAATCAAGGCTATAGTATTAGCTTTAAGTATGCTTTTTTTGGAATTTTTTATAAAAATTTCTCTAACAAACAAAAAGAAAGAGATTATTGTTAATGCAAACATTATTACAGGAAAGATAACCCCTGCAAGTTCAATATTAGCCTCCATGAAAATATTTAATATGTGGTAAGTCCAATCTATCAGGCGTGGGAGAAGCATAGATTCTTTACTCATATCAAATCCCAAGGGAACATTTCTCATCATATCTATTTTTGGTAATGAACCTTCTTCAACAATAATTTTAGCATATCTTTCAAATAACCAAGGATCTAAGTCAGGTCCAAGAGTCCAAGTATTTGTTGTTATATCCCATAAACCTGGTGTGCCTCCATGATCTTGCATCGGAAGGCTTCTAATATAAATCCCTAAAATTAATGCAATGATTAATACACCCATAACCCAGATTTGTTTATTTTTTAAAAAATTAATTATTTTCTTTTTTCTTTCCTCTATTTCGTCTTTTGGTTCAGTTATTTTAGTTGTTATAGGCAATTCTGAAACAGCTTCTGAAATTTTTTCTTCTTTTTCTGCTATTTCTAGATTTACTACTTCTTGTTTTGGAACACTTTTTTGTATTTCTTTACTTATATCTTCAGAGTACTCTTTTTTTTCCTTAGTGCCTGAAGTTTTATCTTTAGGTGCTTGTTCTTTATTTTCTCCAATCATTTTAGATTATATGAAAGAAAATTAACCTCTATATAAAGATTTCTTATAAAAAAAAGGTAGGTGTTTGTATCTTATCTACTTACAAAAAATTATTAATTAAATATTAAAGGAGTAATATAAACTTCTATTGTTGCAGCAAGAAGTAAGAGAACAATTGCTACAAAAAGCAAGATAATTGTGTTTTCTAAAACCCTTAGAAATTGAGGGCTTTTTATTCCATTTTTAAGAATTCCAACTCCAAAAATTCCGCCAGCTAAAGCAGTTACAAAATATGCTGCAATTTCAGGAAATCCATGAATCATATACCGCGCTATTCCAAGAGGTATTTGAGTTAATTGGTATTTTGTGAATATACCTATTGCTGCAGAAATTACACTTGCATTCCATGCTAAAACAAATATAGCTCCAGCTCCAAAGAGCAGTGAAAAAACCAGCGTGAAAATCATAACATAAACATTGTTTTCTATTATTGAAAAAAATCTTTTTCCATGTGTTGCAGCTCCTGTAGAAGTTATTTTTTCTGTAGGAGAATACCTAACAAAACAATCTTCAATATTTCCAGGACTATTTATCATGCAATAGGTTTTTATTTGGGCATTAAATAATTCATTATTATTCAATATAGGGTGCCAAAATGCAAAAGCAATTATAAAACCTAGAAAAAGCCACATAAAACCATAAAGAGCATCACTATGTATTTTCCAGACACTAAAAAAGCCCTCTACTTGTTCATCTTCCTCCTCCTCTTGCTTTATCATATAATACATAAAAGGTAAAGAAAACATAACAGCAAAAGTTACAACAATTATTCCTGAAAATTTAGATAAAACAGGATCTCCAGCAAAAAACCAGTGTACTAATAAAAGTGAAAGTGAAGCATAGACAAGCCCTATAAAAAACATTTTCCAAGGACCTTTCTCAGCTCTTTTTGGATTAATTAAAGATTCTAACATATATCTATTAAAAAAAGAGATTTTTTAAACTTTCGTGATTTCTTTTAATAATGAATAAAAAAAAAGAGTTTAACCAAATTTTAAAAAACATAAAAAACATAAAAATTCAAGGAGCAAAAAATATTGCCAAAGCCGCATTAAAAGCTTATTTTCTTTTTCCAACAAAATCTTCAAAAAAGAAACTTCTTTATTTAAGACCAACAGAACCTATGCTGGAGCGTGTTTTAAATTTAGCAGAAAAAAATTCAAAAGAAAAAATATTAGAACATTTTAAAATATCTCAAAATAAAATTAATAACCTCGTATATAAATTAATTAAAAATAAAGATGTAGTTTTTACCCACTGCCATTCTACAAATGTTGTTAATGCTTTGGTTTATACAAGAAAAAAAAGAAAAAAGTTTGAAGTTTACAATACAGAGACCCGTCCTTTGTTTCAAGGAAGAAAAACTGCTAAAGAACTTAAGAAAGAGGGAATCAAAGTTACAATGTTTGTTGATTCTGCTTTAGGAATAGCTCTTTCTAAGGAGCTAGGAACAAAAAAAGTTTCTAAAGTTTTTTTAGGTGCAGATGCTCTGACAAAAAAAGGAATAATCAATAAAGTTGGAAGTGAAGTAATAGCAAAAATAGCTAAATCAGAAAAAATTCCTGTTTTTATTGTAGCTGATTCTTGGAAATTTTCAAGGAAATTTGTTCCTATTGAACAAAGAAAACTAAATGAAGTTTGGGATAAAGCTCCTAAAAACATTAAAATAAGAAATCCTGCTTTTGAATTTGTAGATAAAAAATATATAACAAAGATAATTACTGAACAAGGCGTACTCAGTTATGAAAAATTTTGGAGGAAAGTAAAATAATCACTTTTCTTTTTCTTGAACTTCTTTAAATGTTTTTATTAGTTCTTCATTAACTTTTTCCAAGTTTTTACTTAATTCTTTTTTAATTTCTTCTAGTTTTTCAATCTGAGTATCAATTAGTTCTTGAGTTTTTGGAATCGTTTTCTTAACAAATTTTCTTTCCCCAATATCTACTATAAGCTCTTCTGATAATAATTTTGTTTTTGCAAAAATTCCTTTTCCAATTGAAGTTAGAATTTCTTTATCTTTTGCTCCTTTAAGATCATTAAGACCTAAATTTAAAGAACTCATTTCAACAATTCCTTGTTCAACAGCCTGCAATTGTTGTTGTAACTGCTGTATTTGCTGTTCAAATATGCTTAGCTTATACATAATTTCTTGTTGATTTTGATCCATTTCCATTATAAACTCAGAAAAAGTATGTTTTTAAGGGTTGTGATTAGAGCAAATAATTGTTTGGTTTTTTTGAAACTGATTTGGAAGGAATTGTTGAAATGTTTGTTCTGGAGGGATACAGGGTATAAACCATTAATTAATATTGATTTCTGAATTATTAAATCTTACTAAAAATCAGGTAATAATTTATTTTTCAGTTTCCTTTTAGAACCTTTATAATATTTTTTAAAGGGTAGATTATTTAATCCAGAAATTTATTTTCCTAAACAACTTTTAAAACCTTTCTAAGAATCATACTAGATATAATTCCTGTTGCAATATACCACCATATCCAGCTAGAGAATACAGGTGAATAAATTCCTCTAATCCACCAGAATAATATAATGAGTGGGAGAAAAGTATATAGCATTGGTTTAAATGAGTGTTTCATAAGCTCCATAGAACAATCCATCATTTGTTTTTGAACTTTAGTCATTTCACCTGGGTCATGTCTAGCATCTTTGAGTTTTATTTGACAAGCTTTTTGAATCTGCTTTAACTCTTTCATCCGGTTCTGATTTGTGAATTTTTTAGTTACAAGAGTCATTACAAGTGTAATTAAAAAAGAAACAACAATCACACTTACTTTGGGGTTTGCGATGAGTATTTCTTCCATAGTCATTTTAAGCTCTTTTAATATTTATATTTATGAAGAGGTGTTTTTAAAACTAACCCCCTCCCATGAACTTTCTCATTGCAGGAGCCATGTCCATTTGATGTTGTTGTGCAATGTTTTGATAGAACTGAAACATAATCATTATTACTAGTAGCATAGCTGTTCCTGAAACTAGAGCTCCTAGTAAATTAGTAACTGAAGCCAGCAAACCAATAGCAAGACCACCCATGACTGTTAAGGGCATTATATATCTGTCTAAAATACTCTCAAGGATTCTTTCATCTTGTCTAAAACCAGATACTTGTAATCCAGAAGAAGCTATTTTATGAGCTTGTGCTTTTGAATCCATTCCAGAAGTTTTAACCCAGAATATAGCAAAAATAGTTGAAAAAAACATAAAGAACAAGGTATGTGTTAAACCTTGAAGAAGATATTTAGGAAGAAATCCTCCTTTAATAGTTAATTGAAGAAGATTATTTGAACCCATCCAAAATGATAATCCTGAAATAGCTTGCCCTTCTACAAAATGACCTAAAAAACCAAAGTATGAAGCAAATTTAGCCATTCCTGTACAAATTCCTTCTTCAACACAAGGTGCAGCAGCATTCTCAATCATACCTCCAAAAAGTTGCACATTAGCCATTAGAGCAGCAGTTAAGATAACAGGAATAACAGAAGCATAGAAAAAAGATAATGGCCATTTAACCCCATATCCTCTAATCCTACCAAAAGATAAAGGTATTTCTACCTTTAATGATTGTGCCCATACAACCATTAGAAAGATGAGTATTGTAGCTAAAATTGCTGCTAAAGCTGATAAAAGTTCTGTGGGATATTTATTAATTACAGATTGTATTAAAACAAAAACCTTTCCAGAGCACGGAGTTCCTTTAAAATCAAGTAAACAATTTCTTCCTTGTTGGTTTATGAATTGGAAAGCACTAGTTACTAATCTCCAGCTAACTCCAGCACCTATAAATAGACTTACTCCTGATCCAAAACCCCATTTTTGGCACACATCGTCCATATAAAAAATAGCTAGTCCTCCAAGTATTAATTGGAAAACAACTAATCCTGTAAATCCTGGAGCTGCTTGAAGACCTTGCATCAAAACATATATTAGTGCTTCAAAAATAATAAAAAAGAAAACCAAAATTTTTTGAATGCCTTGGAAAAATCTTTTACCTTCATCTGTTGTAGTATCAATATTAAGGATTCCTGATCCAGTAAGTAATTGTAAAATAATAGAGGCCATTACAATTGGACCAATTCCTAAAGAAATAATACTTCCAAAATCTGTTCCAAGAAGAATAGCAAGATATTCAAATCTTGAAAGAGCATTTTCTGAGAGTCCAAAAAGAGGAATATTAGCAAGGACAAAAAATGCCCCCAAAATAATTAGAGTCCATTTTAGCTTTGTATTAAAACCAACTTTTTTTTCAGAAGGTTTTGTAACTTCTGGAATATATCCAAATAAATCTTTAAGAGCCATTTTTATTCTCTTTTTTTAAACTTAAGATAATTTCGCTACCAGCTTTAGTTTGACTTTTAGGAAAACTATTTAGGGAGTGTGATTCACCTCCAGCTTTTTCTACTTTTTTTATTGTTGATTTAGGGGCTTGTTTTGCTTTTGTTTGGCCATGTTTGGACAAACAAATGAGAATGATTTCTCCACCTTTTGATTTCACTTTCTCTCTTGCAGATTTAGAGGAATCATTTGCTTTTATAATTAACTTGTTTTTTACCTCTCCTGTTCCAAGAATTTTATAATCTTTTAAATTAATTTCCCATTTATCACCTATTTTTTTACCATATTTTTCTAAACTAAATTCTATTTGTTGAAGATTTATTCTTTTTCTTTTATCTTTTTTTGTTCCTTTACTTGTAATTCCTTGTTTTCCAAAATATTTGTGTCCATAAAGTTTTGTCACAAGTGTTTTTTTCTGATCTGCTCTTTTTCCACTACCAGACATTCCTTTTCCTCCCTTATGTCCTGATTTTTTGTGTTTTTTTCTAGCTCCCCATCCATGACTCCCCCTATTTCTACCATGCATTCTTGATGATTTTGTACGTTTTGTTAGTTTCATTTTAATTGTATTTTTAACCTTATAATATTCCACCTTCTTTTAATTTTTCTGAATAACTATTAAAATTGGGATTATCAGTTTCGATAATCTCTTCACTTAATGGTTTTAATTTTTCACCATCAATTATATATTTTGCTTTTATTATTACCCCATTATATCCATCATAATACATAGTATCAAGAGAAACATCTGTTTTTCTAATAATTAATTCATCCCAACCTTTTTTGACTAAAATATTTTTTAGGTTTTTTGTTTCCATTATAGCATCCTCTCTACTAATTTATTAATTTCTTTTCCATTATTTCCTAAAACACCTTTTCCAACTCCAAAATGTTTTTTACTCTCAATTCCTCCTCGGGGAGGATGCAATCTAAAGAAATTTTTTATTTTTGTTTTTCTTTTTTCTACAAGTCTTTTATAGACTTCTTCACTGATTTCTCCGAATGCAACAAAATCTCTAACTTTATTTATCATTCCAAGTTGAATCTTTGTTGGTTTATCAATAACAATACAGGAATATTTTTTCCTAAGCCTAAGTCTATATAGGGTTTCAATTATTTCTTTTTTTAATCCTACCTGCCCTTTTATTCTTATTATTAATTTCATTTTATTTCCTATAAATTTGTTTTTTTTAAAGCACCTATACATGCTTTAACAAGGTTAAAAGTTGTTCTTTTTCTACCAGATGTTCTACTGTAAATATCTTTTATTCCTGCTAATTTTAATATTTTTTTTAATTCACTTCCAACAACAAGACCTGTTCCTTGCGCCGCAGGAATAAGAGTTATTCTTACACTTCCTGTTTTTCCAGTTACTTTAAAAGGAATTGTGTGATTTTCTGAACAATCACAATCAAATCCTGCACAGCTTCTTTTTATTTTCATAATATTTAGTTTAGCTTTTCTTATTGCTTTATCTCTAGCAGGAAGGGTTTCTTTAGATTTTCCTGTTCCAATTCCAATATGTCCTTTTCCATCCCCAATAACAGCAAGAGTTGAAAAGGTAGGAATATTTCCTTCTTTTCGTTTTTTTTGTGTTTGACGCCAAGCCCTTCTTTTTCCACCTCCAAATTTTCCTTTTGATTGACCTATAGAAATTAAATCTGATTCTACATTTAATAATGAATCTACAATTTCTGGTTCAAGAATTTTTCTTTTTTTGTCTAAAATTTCATCTATTTTTTTTATTTTTCCATCTTTTACTTCTTGCCCAAGTTTAGTTTTTGGATCCCAGGCAGCTAAAGCTTCTTTTTCTTCATCTTCTCTTGATTTTCTTCTCATATCTTTTCTAGATTCAACTTTTTTTGGTTTTTCTTTAGTTTCTGAATCTTGTTCAGAAATTCTTTCATTAGACTGCTTTGCCTTTTCTCCTATTTTTTCCATAGTTCTTGGGATTTCTTTATCTTCAATTTTTTCTCCAACGCCTTGATTTTTGATTTCTTTAGTCATTTTTCTATTTTAGATTTAATTTCTTCAAAGGGAATTTTATTTTTTAGGTTAGAACCTTTTATGATATCTTCACTTGGGAAAACTTTTTCCTTGGTTTTTATTTTAACTCCAGCATCAACCAAACCTTTCAAAAAAGCATAGATTTTTGTTTTATGCAAATTTCTTATCATCCCAAAATCAATAATAGGGGTTTCTTTTTTGGTTTTTATTTCCTCTCCAATTAAAAAACCTGTAAAATATGCAGCAGGAATTGATTTTAGACTCCCAATAAACTCTTTTGGCCAACCATATTTAATAAGATCTTTTGAGTTAACTCCTATTTCAACTTTGTCTTGTGCCTCTTTACTTAAAATGTATTGTGCAATAAGATATTTATTTGTTTTTCTAAAGACAATCCTCGGAGACATGCTTTTAAGTAATTTTATTCTTTTTGAATAATTTGTTTTACTTTCTTTTCTTCTACGTTTTTGTGTTTTCATTTTTTACTTCCCCCTAATTGTTCTTTTAAATGTGTTTTACTTCTGTATATTTTGTTTCTTATTTTTTTCCTAATTTCAGAAACTTCTTCTTTACTGACTTTTCCTTGTTCTTTTAGTTCAGAAATGTATTTTCTTAATTTTCTAGTTAAAGTAACATATTTTGATTTTCTTTTTTTCACCTTTTTTCTTATATTTCCTTTACTTCTTTTTGATTTTCTTTTTTTCACCTTTTTTCTTCCTTTAACTTCTTTTATAATTATTGCTCCATCTTTTTTTAAGTCTTTAATGTCTTGTTTTGTTATAGCTTCTTTTATTTCTTCTAATCTTTCTTTTAGAAAAACAATTCTTTTTTTTCCAACTTTTAAAGTTCTTGCAGATAATAATTTCTTTTTTTTCAAGTTCATTTTTTAGTTTCCTTAGTGCCTGAAGTATTTTTGTCTTTAAGTGCTAGATTTGAGTTTGCCTCAGAGTTTTGTTTTTCTCCTTGCGGTTTTACAGCTATTTTTTCAGGAATTTTTTTTAAAGGTTCATTTTTCTTTTCTTTTTTCTTACTTTCTTTCTTTTCTATTTCTTTTAAAAATTTATTGATATTTACATTCCTAAACTGAATTTTTCTCTCTCTAGCTTTTTTTATTATTTCTATTTTCTTTTTTTTCCCGATATTACCCAAAATTAATTTTTCTTTTCCTATTTTTTCTAAATCTTTTAAATTTTGAATTATTTTTGTTTTATTTTTTTTTGGTTTTTTATATCCAATACTAACTGTTTTTGGATATCCTTTTCTTTTTTCTCTCATTTTATTATCTCTTCCAGTAGGTCTCCTCCAAACTTGTTTTTTCTTTCTCCTTTTTCCAAGTTTTGAGTATCTATTTGATATTCGTCTGATAAAATTTTTTGTCATTTTAAATTTCCTTCCCACCTTTATTTGTTATGTATATTCCATCTTGAAATACTCTCTTGTCTCTTCCTCTTATTTTTGTGGCTGTTTCAAAGTTTGCTGCAGCCTGTCCACCCAATTCTTTATTAGGTGAGATTATTGTTATTATTTCTTTATCTATTTTGACTTCAACTCCTTCAGGAATTTTAAATTTTCTTGGTATTTTTTCCCCTAGAAAATTTTTTAGAATAACTTCATTACCTTTTAATTCAACATTCATCGGGAAATGACTGAAACATACCTTTAATTTATATTCAAATTTTTCTTGTACACCATGAATCATATTTTTAATGTGTGCAGCTATTGTGTTTATTTTTTTCTTTTCGTGCTTGGTTGTTTTTTTATGCCCTACAAGTATTTTATTTTCTTGTTTTTTGAATTCTAAATTTGCCATTTCAAATTCTCTTTTATTTTCCCCTTCAGGACCCTTTACGATTAGTGTTGAATCTTCTAAATTAGCTTCCACTCCTTCTGGGATTTCAATTTCTTGATAAAATTTTTTTTTCATTTTAATAAAAATATGCTATTAAGCATCCTCCTATGTTTTCTTCTTGTGCTTCTTCATGAGTAACAAGGCCTTTATTAGTAGAGATAATTAATGTTCCAATTTGTCTAGAGGGAAGATACCTTCTTCTATATTTTTCAATTTGAGTTTTTTTAACAGTAAACCTTGGTTTTATGGCTTTACATTCATGCAAATCACCTATTGTTATTTGCAATGATTTATTTTTGCTATTAATTTTATATTTTTTTATGATATTTTTTTGTTTCATAATTTTTAGAATTTCGATTAATACATTTGAGATTATTTTTATCTCTATTGTTTCTTTTCCAGCTTTTTTTGCGTTTTTTATATTGTTTAGTGCATCGGCAACTATATCTTGTGACATTTTTTCTCCTATGAATATTTGTTAAAACCTATCTCTGTAGCTATCTCTCTAAAACATTGACGGCATAAATTTAATCCATGTGTTTTTATATGTGATCCAAATCTCCCACATTTTTCACATTTTCTTACAGCTATTCCAATTTTTCTTTGTTTTGGTTTGTTGTGTTTTAAGAATCTTGCAAGTATTTGGGGTTTATTTCTTAGTTGTACTAGTATTTTATTCCAATCACTTGCAGTCATTTGATAAATTCTCCATATTTTTTATTTAATGGATGAGCTAAAAATTTTATATTTGTATTCATTTTTAATTAAACTCCACTTGAAAGTTATCTTCCATAAATTTAATTATTTCTTCTTTACTTATTGTTTGTCTCTTAGGTATTTTTCCCCTTTTTATTTTCCTTAATTTAATTCTTCTTCCAGATCTTTTAAAAACTATAGTAACATCAAAACCTATAATTCCTATTTCTCTTTGGTATTCTACTCCTGGAATTTCGATATATTCTTTAATTCCAAATGAAAAATTGTTTTCACTTATTTGTTTTTTATTAAGGGAATTTTCTCGTGCAATTAATAATCTCTTTAAAAGTTCTTCATATTTTCTCCTAATTGTAACTACTGCTCCAACCTCTAATTTTGGCCTCACTCCTAAAGAAGGGATTCTTTTTTTTGATTTCATTTTTGCAGGTTTTCTATTTGTGATTATTTTAAGAAGTTTAAATCCTTTTTCAAGTTCTTCTCCAATTCCCCCAACACTTAGTATAACTTTTTCTATCTTTACTTTCTGCATGATGTTTTTCTTTTTATTTTCCATTTTATTCTAAAACCATTAATTGTTTAATTAAAACATTAATTTTTTTATTCTTTAATTCCAGCTCTGCTATTTTTGTCTCTTTGTTTATTTTTTTTATAACTCCATATTCTCCAGCGTGTTTCCCAGCAAAAATAATAGCCTTTGATTTTTCTTTTAAGGGTAAACATTTTTCTATTTTTGATTTTTCTTTAAAATTAATTAAAACAGAATCATTAACGTCGCATTTATTTGGGTAGATAAAATTTTTTCCATCGCTTAAATTCAATTGAATCTTTTTTCCTTTTAATATTTTTTTATTGATAATTTTTGATGTTTTTGAGTTGGCCTCGGATTCTTTTATTTCTAGGAGATTAAATTTTCCTTTTTCAGATAATCCAAGACGGTAATATTTTTTTAAAATATTTTTTTCATCTTTTGGAGGAAGAATTGTTATAGTATCAAATAATAGTGCAGAATTTTTTTCATCTCTAATTTTTTTATTATTCAATAAAACCTGTTTTAAATGTATTGCTTTTTTTACTTCTTTTCTATTTTGAGCTAGTTTTAAAATATCTCTTAAAATAACAAGGATAGGCATTCCTCCTTGAATATTAAAATTTGGTCTAACTATATACCTATTTTCTTTTCTTTTTATTGGCCAACTCTTTGGAATTATTTGTCTTTTTAAATGCATTTTATTTTTTCTCCTCTGCTACTTCTTTAGATTTTTCTGGTTTTTGTTTAGTTTCTTTGGCTTTTTCTTTTTTCTTATCTTCTTTTTTAATTCCTATTTTTTTTGCTCTTTTTTTATCTTCTAGGTTTAATTCAAAAATTTGTAAATTTGAAGGACGAAGTTTAACATTTACTTTTGAACCATCTTGTTTTTTTATTTGAATACCTTCTACAACCACACTTATTTTTTTTAGTTTAACTTCACTAACTTTTCCTCTTTTTGTTTTAAATTTACCTCTCATTACTTTTACACTATCTCCTTTTATCACAGGGATGTTTCTTTTACCTGTCTTTTTTCTTAATTCTCTTGAAAGATTAACACTCAAAAATTTCTTTCTAAGATGTAGGGGGGCATTTGCTAAATATTTTCTTTGCTTCCTTGGTTGTTTACTTGCCTTCCACTTTGTTGAAAATTCTTTTTTCATTTTATTTTTTATTCTGGTTTGGGAACTTTTTTAAAAGGTTCATTTTAATATACCATAGAAGCGATTTTAGCAACTTGTGGCCATCGCTCTAAAACCTCCCTTGCAATTGGTCCTTTAATTTGGGTTCCTTTTGGGTTTCCTTTATCATCTTTTAATATTGCCACAGCATTGTCTTCAAAAGCTATTCTTTCTCCATTTAATCTTCTGTAAGGTTTTTTTTGTCTTATCACAACAGCATCAAAAACCTTACCTTTCATATCCGGAATTCCTTTTTTAACACTGATTTTTACCCAATCTGCCATTTTTGCTGCGACTTGTTTTCCTTTTTTAGCTTTGCTTTTTTTCACGGAGACTATTTTTACCATTTTTGCCCCACTATTATCTGCTGAAATCATCCATGATCCTATATTCAATCCTTCTGTTGCTCTAGCTGATATTGCTTTCATTATAAATTTACCCCTATTTTATTTAGGATGAATTGAATTATTCCGTTTTTTCGTTCTCTTGATGAATAATTCATGTTTATTCCACTGTGTTCTGCAGGTAACATAGAAGGGCTGGGAGATCCTATTTTTTTATCCAATTCATTAAGTTTAGTTTCTAATAATTTAATTTCATATTTTTTATTTTTATTTTCAATAATTTTTCTTTCTCCTTTTAGTTCTAATAATAAATTGTGTGCATTATCACTAGCTTGTTTAGCAACCATGTAATTTTCCCTAGATAAACATCTTTTAAATAAACGTAAACTAGAATTTATTCTATTAACATATTCCATATAATTTTCACTCATTTTATTTTCCCTTTTCCTCCTTATTTTTTATTTTTTCAACAACTACAAAATGAGTTATTTTACTTAAGGGTCTGCACTCTTGAATTCTAACATAGTCTCCAACATTAATTTTATCTTTCATACAATCTGGAAGTCTGGCATGCATTTTTGTTTTTGATTTAGAATATCTTTCATATTTTTTTACATAAACCATCCTTTCAAATTCAATAACAATTCTTTTTGGAAATTTTTTAATTATCTTCCCTTTGAAAAATTTCCCCCTTGTTTTTAAATTTCCATGAATATGACAATCTTTGTTTTTGCATTCAGCCTTAGCTAGTTCTAGCTTTTCTACTCTTCCTTCTGTTTTTTTTACTATTTTCATTTTATTTTTTGTGTATGCTTACTCTGAGATGGATTCTTCACTAAATCCGAGTTTGACCATGATTTCTTTTATTTTGTTTCTATGGTCTCCTTGAAGTTCTATTATGTTATCTTTGTAAGTCCCACCACAAGCTAGCTCATTTTTCAGAGCTTTTGTGATTTTTTTCACATCGACTTCACTCTCAAATCCTGTAACAACAGTCACTATTTTCCCGTATCTTTTTTTGTCTGTTGTTATCTTTATCTTTTGTGAACTTTTTACAATCTGTTCACATACACAAGCTTGCTTAGGCAAGCCACATTTTGGGCATATTTCCATCAGATTCTTTTCAATACCTTTTTTTGAGGGGCATTGAGTGTGAGTATTCGTGCTATTATCTTTTTAATTTCTTTGGTTTTTGAGTTTCCACTTTTAGATGCATTTGCCTTTGATTTTAATAATTCTAATTTTAATTCTTTTAGTTTCTGCTTTCTGTTTTCCATAGTCATTTCTTTTAATTCCTTTGTTTTCATTTTTTATTTGCTGTTTTTTTTATTTTTTTTAAAAGGAGTTTTTCAGAATTTTCTTTAATTTTTTCAACCATATTTTCATCAATTTTTATTTTATCTTTTAATATGATGTAAGGTGATAATATGCTTACTTTTATTCCAACAGTCCCTGGTTTTGTTTCTGCTCTTGCTTGGGCTCTATCAACAACTTTTGCACTATCCCCTGTTTTCTTTAAATATCCTTGAGCAAATCTCCAAGATTTAGCTCTTGCTCCAGGAAGTTTTCCATTTAGTCTTATTTCAACACCCAAAGCTCCAGCACCCATTATTCTTTGTAGAGATCTATATGCAATGACTTTGAATCTCATAGGACCAAATCTCTCAAGTGATAATGCAATTTCATCAGCTACTGTTTGTGCATCAAATTGAGGTTCTTTAATTTCATCTATTTCAATATGGGGGTTTTCTAGTTTGAATCCTTTTTTTAACACCCTTGTTAATTCTGCTATTTTTTCTCCTCCTCTACCAATAATTAAGCCAGGTTTGCTTGTTGATATTATAATTTTTTCACCTACAGGAGTATATTCTATTTTTACCCTGCTTGCTTTTCCTTTTCCAAGTGTTTTTTTTATGTACTCTTTAACTGAAAATTCTTCTTTCTTGAATTTAACTGTGTTTTTTTCTTCGATTTTGTTTTCCTCCACTTTTTTTTAATTCTTTTTTGCTTTTTGCAATTATTTTTATATGTGTTCTTTTTCTTTTTACTCTACCAAATCTTCCAAAAGGCCTTACAGCAATATTAGAGATAGCTTCTGCAATTATAGGGTCTTCTAATCCATTAGCATGGGAATTTGATAATAAACTTTTTAGTAATTTTATAAAATTTTTTACAGCTTTTTGAGGATATCGTCCAGATCCAATTCTTCCTTTTCTATGAGGGATTTCTCCTTTCATAGGTATAGCTTTTTTAAATATTAAAACCTGCTCTAGATCTGAGATAGCTTTTTCTATTTTTTTTCTTTTAATAAATTTGCTTATTGCTACAGATTCTTTTGTAGAGATAGGAACTCCAACTCCCCTTACAATTGCTTGATTTTTTTTGATAATTGGTTTTTTTTCAGCTACTTGTTTTTTAGTTTCTTTTTTGTCAAGTGCTTCTTCTGCCTTTGTAATTTTTTCAGGAACTCCACTTTTTTCTATATCTTTTATTATTTCTTTTTTAGTTTGAACTTGAGATGATTTTGGTATATTAATTATTTTTGCAGTTTCCGTTTTATTTGCTTTAGGAGTTTGAAACACTCCTTGTTTTTTTTGCTCAGCTTTTGTTGCGGGTTTCTCTGTTTGTGTCATTTTATTTTTTTGATTTATGTTTAGTTCCTTTTGTTGCTCCTACTCCAGCTTTACTATGTTTTACTTTTGGTCTTGTTGGTGCAAATTCACCAAATTTATGACCTAACATTTCTCCTATTACCTCAACAGAAACAAAAGTATTTCCGTTGTAAATTTGTATATTCATACCAACCATTTCTGGAACAACAATTAAATCTCTTTGATGGGTTTTTATTTTCTTATTTCTTTTTTGTTTTTCTTTAGATTTTTTAATAAATTTTTCAATCTCTTGGAAATTTCTAAGAACATTTCTTCTTTCTCTTGACCTTAAATATTTTGCAAATTCTCTTACATCTAGGGTTTTAAGTTCTTCTAATGTTTTTCCTCGGTATGTGAATGTTTTCTTTTTTAGTATCATTTTCTTTTTCCTGTCCTTCTTGGTCTTAATAGTCCTACTTTTGCTCCAGGAGGGGCATTTCTTTTAGCTATTTTGGATTTTGGATTTTTTCCCCTTCCAGAACCAAAAGGGTGGTCTATTGCATTCATTTTTATAGCAGATGTTCTAGGCCAAAGTTTTCCTTTTGATTTTTTAATATAATAGTTTTTCCCAGCTTTAACAAGAGGTTTATCAACTCTCCCTGTTCCTGCGATAATACCTATGATTGCTCTACAATTTTGATTAAGTTTTTTTTCTTTTTTTGATGGCATTAAAACAAAAACATTTTTTCCTATAATTTTACTTACTATTGCAGAATTTCCAGCAGTTTTAATAAATATTCCCCCATCTCCTGGTTTTCCTTCAACATCATAAATGGGTGTTTTTAAAGGAATATCTTTTATGCTTAAAATATTTCCCGACTGAACTTCTTTTCCATTAAATTTTATTTTTTGACCCTCTACCATTTTTTTAAATGCAGGAATGTAAAAAAATCCATTTTTCCAAGAAATTTTTGCTAAGGGGGCACTATGTGCTGTTGAATTAAAAAGTTTAATTACAGTTCCCTCTCCATCAAGAATTTTTGGATATTTTAATTTATATCTAAATGCTTTTTTATTCACTTTGTAAGTATTACTTCCTCTTCCACGCCTTTGTTGAATTATTCTTTTAGCCATTTTTACATCAATCCCATCTTAGTAGCTATATCAATAGCAGGAAATTTCTTATTTAATTTAATATAAACATTTTTTTTATTATCTTGTATTAAAGTTCTAATTTTATTGATTTTTATATCAAACATCTCTTCAATTTCTTTTTTTATCTGTTCTTTTGTTTTCCTTTTATCTGTTTGAAATGTTAAAATATTCTGCGATTCAATCATCATTATTGCTTTTTCAGTTGTTATTGGTTTAAGATTCATTTTTTAAGATTCTCCGGAATTTTAAATTCATCATATTCTGGAAAAAGATTTTTTCCATAAATTAATCTTGAGAAACACTCAGCTGTTAATTTAGCATCTTCTAGAGCATTGTGAGGTTTACCTTCTTTAGTTAATTTTCCTTCTGTAAACTCAACTCTTTCTGGATTTAACCCACAAAAACCTATCACTTCATTTAAATTGAAATTACTTTTATTATCTTTAATTGATAAACTATTATTTATTTCAGAAAATTTTGTTTGAACTATAGAATGTGTATCAAAAGCTCTATGGTGGAAAGTTTCTTTTATTCCATATTTACTACACTTTACTCTAATAAAGGATACATCAAATTGAGGACATTGACAGATAAAATTTTTTATTTTTCTTTTTTCAACCCATTCCATAAATTTTTCTAACATTTCTTTTTGTGTTTTTTTATTTGAATCTCTTAGTTCTTCTTCTGTTTTTCCAGTTACTTTTAATGATTCTTCTGAAACAATTTCTTCATCATCTATTTTGCATTCATCAAGATATTCTTCTAAAGTGTCTAGATCTATTGTTCCTATTTGCCAAATTCCATTCTTAATAAAATCTACTCCACTTGTTTCTATATCTACTACTATCATTTGAATTCCTCCAGATCGTTAATTGCTTCTTCAGTATAAATAACAATTCTTCCAAGCCCACCTTTAGCAAGATCATTTATACCCATTTTTTTAGCATAAACAATATCAAAAATTTTTGTTTTTAATTTTTCTTTTTTTCCAACCACAATTAGTAAACCCAAATTTTTTTTATATTTTCTTCCTCTTAATTTTCCTTTTCCTGCCCTAATCTTTTTTTTCTGCAATATAACCTTAAACATTTTTTCTCCTAAAATTTCTTTTAAGGATTTAACTAATTCTTTTGTTTTTAATGAAATTATTTTAGAATCAACTACAAATGGAACTTCCTTAATATCCTTTTGATCTAGAGTTTTATATTTCTCAACAATAAATTTTTTAGAAGCTGTTGCACTTAAGGCAGATGCAAAAGCTATTTTTAATTCTTTTTTATTTATTTTTTTTATATAAAAGGAAATTATTTTTGGGGGATGGGTTCTCATACCTCCTCTTGCCTGTGGAACTTCTGCAGCTTCCCAATTAAATTGAGATCCTTTTCGAGAAAATATTTTTCTTGGGACTCTGGATGCACCTCTTCCATAACCACTTCTCCAAACATGCCTCCTATGTACTACTTTTCCTTTTGCAGCATGTTGTTTTCCAGCTACAGGTGAAGGAGAATATGGTTGTTTGTTTTTCTTTATTTCTAAAATTTTTTGAACAACATCTTTTCTTATTTTAGAAGAAAATATTTTAGGTAAATTTATTTCTTTTATTTTTTTTCCGTTTATGTTTAAAATATTTGATTTCATAATCTTACCTCTTCTAGTAATTTATTTCTTTTATTATACTCTTCTCCATCTATAGGGTAAAAATCATATCCTATAAGTGGTTTTAATATAATTCCTTTTTGTAACCAACCTGTTTTTTCTTTCATATAAGACCATTCTGTTATTTTTCTTGAATCTGTTCTTTTTAAACTTACTAAGGAATTATTATCTTCATAGATAATTCTTTCCCCTTCCACTACTCTTTTATGTTCAAGTGAATTTGGTATAGTTATATTTATCATCTTAATTCCACCAACTCGTAGTTCTTTTTTGATTGTTTTTTTGATTCTCTTAAGGGTGAAGTTGCAATCAGGGCTCTTTTTGCTGGGCCTTGAATTGAACCATTAACAATAAGATAATCTGTTTTTAAATCTCCAAAGTTTTTTAGATTTTTAATAGGTTTATTACTAGATTCTCCAATATCAATTATCTTATTATTATAAATAATTCTGGTGAACATTCCTAATTGACCAGCCATTGGAACTCTAAATGTAACTCTTGCTGGATGCCAAGGACCAATACTTCCTGGGCCTCGCCTCCCTTTTTCTGATTTATGGTTTCTCAGTGTAACTCCAAATCTTTTTACAGGGCCTTGAAAACCTTTTCCTTTTGTTAAACCTCTAAAATCAACTAATTGCCCCTTTTCAAAAACTTGGTTAATAGAAATTTCCTTATTAAAATTTTCCTTAATAAAATTTAATTTTTCATCTAAATTTCCAACCAAACCAATTTCCAATAAATTTGGTTTCTTTTTTAAACCAGTTTTTTTAATAACAGAATAAAAAATAAGATGGATATCATCATAATCTTTTATATCCTCAATTTTTTTCCTACTCTTTTTGGGCAATTTAACCTTCTTTTTTAATTCTTTATCAAGATTTTCAGCTAAAATATCTTGAGTCACCTTTCCATTTTTATAAAATCTAACAGAGAAGATCTTCATAGGAGGACATTCAAAAATAGTACAGGGGATAGCAATTTTTTTATCTTTTGTCATAGAATTAGGTGTATTGTTTTTTACAATAGCAGACCTCATTCCTGCTTTATAACAAATAAATCCTTTAAGTGATTTTTTCCCAGGAATAGAATTCCAGTTTACTCTAGGTAAAACTCTTGATGCCCTTTTTCTGGGCCAAAATTGCAAACTTCCTTTTCTTGGTGATTTTCTTGTAGGCATTTCTTATAGCGGAGATTACCATTTTATTTATTACCCTGGATAAATTAGAGAGAAAAAATGCCTATTTAAACCTTATGGAGAAGGTTTTACCTGTGCAATCCATAGACATATGTCACCTAGGAGCACAAGAAAGTTTTACCACAATATTTATAAACTAATTTTTCTTTGATTTGTTATGCAAACAATAACAAAAGGTGATACAGATGGAGGAAATTATCTAGGTGGCGGATCTGATGGATTACACTTAGGTGGCGGAGATGAAGGTTTACATCTAGGTGGAGGATCTGGCGGACATCACTTATATGGTGGCGGAGATTCAAATTTCAATGCTGGTAGTGGTGATGGTCCTTAATTTTACTTCTTTTTAATTTTTTTCACAACAAAGTTTTTAAACCCTGATAGATGAAAATCTATTTATGGGAAATAAATCTTTAGATAAAAATTATATTTTAAAGTTAAAGGATCTTTCTGGAGAAAGTGCTAAAATAGCTAGTAATATGTATTGCTATGGAAAAAAAGAATATATCACCTCTCAATATATTTCAAAAATATGGAGAGAAGAACTAAAATTAGAAAAACTTCAAGGAGGAAATAGGTCTTTAACAACTAAACAAGTTTCTGGATTATATAATTTTTGTAAAGGGGACTTTAAATTAATGTTAAAAATTTCAGGAACAGAAAAATCAAGGTTAATTAAAGCATGCTTAAATAATAATTTAAAACCAAATAATATGCCCATACTTAAATCTAGAAAAAAGAATAACAATAGCAAAGTTGGAAAAATTTATAAAACTAATCCTTATGGGAGAAAAATTACAGGAAGAAAAGTTTTTGGAGATGACTATTAAACTCAAGCTTCAAATTCAATTTCCTTAGAAGTCTCTTTATTATCAATCATAATTTTTCTTATTATTTTTCCTTTTCTTTTAGCTAATTCTCTGATTTTAGAATAATCTTTTTCACCTTCTGGTATAATTAATTTTTCAACAATTACACTATGTTTTATATTGACTTTTTTAGTTTCTGGAATATCCCAAAAAAGATATTGTTTTATTTTTGAATAATATTTTTCATCTGCTTCTAATTGACAAAATTTGTCATCTATTTTATCTTCACTCTTACCAGGTTTTGGAAGTTTTTTCTTAATTTTTAATTTAAATCCTTCTCCTTCAATATTTAATAATGTAGCATAAGAGGCTTTTTCTAATTCTATTAATTGTTCTGGTGTTAATTCTTGATCAGAAATATTATTTTGATAATATAATCCTCCTTTTTTTGTTTCAGAGTTTCCTTTTATATTTTTTTCAGATAAAATCTTTGCTATGTTTTCTTTACTTAAAACTATTCCAGAAACTTTGCAGTTTCCAAATTCTGAACATAATAATACCAAGTCATTAACAAATTCAAAACTTGTTTTAAGTTTAATTTTTTTTGTTTTCCATAAGGTTAAAAGAAACCTCCCGCCATATTCTCCCTTGCCAAATCTAATAAATTGTTTATGAACAGGTTCATCAATTTGCTTCTCAACAATCTTTTTTATAAAATTCATATTAACTATTTGTTATTTTTACTTATAAACATTTTCCTTCTACAAAGGTTTATAAATTTCAGCGCCTTTTAACCAGTGTTTAAGAATAAAAATGAAAGAAAATTCTTTTAAAAAGGCTTTGGTAATGGGGATTTTATTAGTCTTATTAGTTTTATCTTTTTTTCTTCTGAAACCTATTTTGATTCCTATGATAGTAGCATTTATTTTAGCATTTATTTTTAACCCGGTTTATAATATGTTTTATAAAATTTTTAAATCTAAAAATATTTCAGCTTCATTAATATGCTTAATCTTGCTTTTTTTAATAATCTTGCCTATTTGGTTTTTAACACCTATTGTTATTGATCAGTCTTTTAAGATTTATTTAGCTGCCCAGCAGATGGATTTTGTTACTCCTCTTAAAGGTATTTTCCCTTCTTTATTTGCTTCAGAACAATTTTCTGCAGAAATAGGCTCTATTCTCCACTCTTTTTTTACCAAAACAACAAATTCCTTAGTAAATGAACTTTCCCAAATAATTTTTAATTTTCCAACTTTGTTATTGCAATTTTCAGTTGTATTTTTTACTTTTTTCTTTGTCCTTAGAGACAAAGATAAAGTCATAGATTATATTAAAACTTTATTACCTTTTTCAAAAGATGTTGAGACAAAAATGTTTGAATCTTCAAAAGGAATAACCACTTCACTTATTTATGGGCAAATTATAGTAGGTATAATCCAAGGTATTATTGTTGGGGTTGGACTTTTTATTTTTAGTGTTCCAAATTCTCTTTTTTTAACACTTTTAGCAATTTTAGGGGGAATTTTACCTATCATAGGAACAACCCTTGTTTGGGTTCCTGTGGTTATTTACTTGTTTATAGCAGGAAACACATTTTCTGCAATCGGTGTTTTACTTTTTGGAATTTTTTCCTCTACAATAGATAATGTTATTCGTCCTTTAATTGTCTCAAAAAGAACTAATATACATCCTGTAGTTGTTTTAATAGGGATGATTGGGGGGTTATTCTTATTTGGTGTGTTAGGTTTTATTTTAGGCCCTTTAATACTTTCTTATCTTTTAATACTACTAGATACTTATAGAAAAAATCAAGCACCTTCACTTTTTATTGAGCAGAAGAAGAACTAGATAGATATAAAAATCTTTTTTTCCAATTAATTCTAGGAAAAAGGAAGAAAATCCTTTCTATGCTTTCCACAAGATAAAAAAAAGGGGAAAATGAAACTTAAAACAAAATTTTTAAATTGGTCTGCAGGATTCCCAGTAGTTATGTTAAATGAAAAAACAGCAGGTGAAATGGGGGTGCCGGCCAAAGGAAGAGTTCTTCTTAAAACCATTTCAAAAAAATCAAAAGAAACAATGGCTATAACAAATCTTGTTAAGAATATTGTTAAAGAAAATGAGGTAGCTGTTTCTTCTGAAATCAAAAAAATACTTTCTGTTAAAAAGAATCAAAAAATTGAAGTTATTTTAGGCGAAATTCCTAAAAGTATAGAGTTAATAAAAAAGAAATTAGATAATAAACCTCTTTCAGAAAAAGAAATAGATGAGATAATAATTGATGTAGTTAAGGGAACTTTATCTGATCCAGAAATTGCTCTTTTTGTTTCTGCTCTCTATAAGCAGGGATTGTCAATGAAGGAAACAATTTCATTAATAAAAGCTATTTTAAAAACAGGGAACCGTCTTTACTTTAAGAATAAATTAGTTGTAGATAAGCATTCAATAGGGGGAATAGCAGGAAGAACCACTCCTATTGTTGTTTCTATTTGTGCAGCTGCAGGACTTATAGTTCCAAAAACCTCTTCTAGAGCTATAACAAGTGCAGCAGGAACAGCAGATATCTTGGAATCAGTAGCTGATGTTGATTTTCCACTTAAAAAAATAAAAAAAATAATACGAAAAACAAATGCATGTATTGTTTGGGGTGGTTCTTTAGGTTTGGTTCCAGCAGATTCAAAAATAATCAATGTCGAAAAATTACTTAAAATTGATCCTGAGGCACAACTTCTCTCTTCTATAATTGCAAAAAAACTAGCAGTAGGAAGCAAATATATTGTTATTGATATTCCCTATGGAAAAACAGCTAAGGTTAACAAAAGTAAAGCGTTAAAGCTAAAAAAGAATTTTGAAAAAATTGCAAGATATTTTAACAAAAACATAAAATGTCTTTTGGTAGAAAATACAGGCCCATTAGGAAATAGTATTGGTCCTTGTTTAGAATTAATAGATGTTTTAAAAATACTAAGAAGAGAAAGTCCTTGCCATTTACTAGAAAAAAGATCTTTAGAGCTTTCTGGAGCTCTTTTAGAAATGTCTGGAAAAGCAAAAAAAAATCAGGGCAAGAAACTAGCTAAAGAAATTTTAGATTCCGGAAAAGCATTAGACAAATTTAAACAAATAATTAAAGCTCAAAATGGAGATTTGAATAGAATTTATCTTGGAAAATTCAAAAAAAATATTTTAGCTTCTAGTTCTGGAAAAATACAAGAGATTGATAATAAAAATATTAATTTGCTTGCAAGAATTACTGGTTCTCCTATTTACAAGGGTTCTGGAATTTCTTTGCATAAAAATGTTGGGTCTAGGGTTCAAAAAGGACAGTCTCTTTTAACAATTTATTCAGAATCAAAAACAAGATTAAGAAATGCTTTGGATTTTTATAAAAAATCTAAACCAGTAAGAATTAATTAAATTGTAACTATTTCTAAAAAGTAACAATAGAAAACTTTTTAAGTCAAGAATCTATAAAAAAAGCATGGTACGAGTAAATATTGAAGCAAGCATTAAAGGTTTAGGAGATATTGGTTACATTGTTATATCTTGGGATCAATCATTAAGGGAATTAAAATCAAAAGAAGCATTAACAATATTTTAATAAAAATTAATGAATTTTCTCAAGGAAATATGAGTTATTATAAGATTTTAGAAGTTCACCAAGGTTGGCAAGCATATGCTGGGGAGCTAACACTTACAAACTAAGAAAAAGTGTTAAATTTAAAATTTTAAGTAAACCACAACTAATCTTTTAAAGTCTTTTTTTTTACAGAATTTATGAGAGAAGTCAGTTCTAAAAATAAAGTTGTAGGATATTTTAAAAAAAACTTATCAAAAGGATACACTCCTGATACACTTAAATATGCCCTATTTAATCAAGGTTATTCAAGAGCAATAGTTGAAATGGCTCTAACTCAAGCAAATAAAGAACTAGCAGAAAAAGCACCTATTCTTAAAGAGAAGCCAATAATAAAACATGAAGTTCTTGATGAAGATGATAATCCTATTGAGATAAAAAAATCCTGGTGGAAGAGGGTATTTGGTTAAGTGACTAAATTTGAAGTTAATAACAGCTTAGTCAAGTAGGAGGAAGATTTTCTCCAACTAAACAAAATATTTAAACTCTTATAGGCATTGTAAAATATGAAGAAAAAGAAAATTATTAAGACTTTGCTTGTTTTAGCAATTGTTTTTATACTGGCTGATGTTGCTTTTCTTTTTTCAAAATCTAATTTAAAAATAGTTGATGCAAAAAATTTACCTGTTGTTTTATCTTCTTGTGAAGATTCTGATCAAGGAGTAGAGCCTTTTTTTAAAGGAAGTGTTACTATAGGGCCTTCTGGAAAAAAATATGATGATTATTGTATAGGGGATGACACTTTAGTAGAATATTCTTGTAATAGAAACAAAATAGCATCAGAACAAATAAAATGTGAATTAGGTTGTTCAACAGGTTTATGTTTTGATCCAGAACCTCATTTATATCTTACACTCACAGTATATTCTGAAGCACTTGTAAATTCAGAAGAAGATTGGGACAGATATGATGTTATTTATAATTTTAGTAATTATGATAAAACAAATAGTATTATGGCTGATTTTTTTAATACTGAAAAAAGAGAAAATATAAAAGATTCTTATGGTGTTCCTCATAAAATATCGTGGATGGCTTATAGTTCTGAGGACATGTGTAATGCAAATAATGCAGATTGCACCTCTTTATATGATGTCCTTACTAATAATTGGGGAAAAGAAATAGAAAAATATGGAGATACTGTTGAATGGCATCTTCATAATGAGTACTGGCATCCTAATGGAGAATGTTGGACTCAAGCATTATTTTTTGATGAAGATAGGCAAGAAGTTGCAGAACGTATTTTAAATCATCTGGTTATTGACCATTCATATTTTCCAAGTGTCTATGGAGGAGGATGGGCCTGGATGGATAATGATCTATCTAATTTTCTTGATAATTTAGTATTTTCAGAATATACAAATATAGCACCTTTTAAAAATATGCCTGGAGCAGGAGGGCCTCCTGATTGTTCTGGAAATTATTATGATTGGTCTAGGGCTCCAGATGATTGGGGTTTTTATAATCCTAGTGTAACTGATTATCAAATTCCAGGAGATCAAAACAGGACAGTTTTTAGATGTAAAGAATTTTCTATTGTTTATCTTTACCAGATGTTTAATAGAGCAGAAGAAACAAATGAAAATGTAATGGGTTGTTTTTTTATTCATAATACTTTGGGAAATGAAGGAATGTATGTAGCTAATTTTCTTAATAATAATGTAAAAAACTTAGCTGAGCTATATAGTATACCTGTTTCCTATGTTAATGTAAGAGAAGCCACACAAATTGCTTTACAAACAACAGATCAAACTCCTGCGGAATTAATTTTAAATTATAATGGGGATAACTTAGTTAATATTCAATCAAATGAACCTCTTTATAGTATTTATTCAGCAATTAAATATGATAATAATTATCAAAGAGTTGAGGTTACACAATTAGAAAATTCTTATCAAGCAATAATTCCTAAAGATATTGATGATTCTTTTGTTTTTGCAGTTGCAACAACAGATTTAGCAGGAAATGTAAATGTTGTTCAGAAAACCTACACTCCAATTAAGCCTGCTCCATTAGATAGGACTCTTGAGAAGGTTTTTGACTAAAAAGCCAAACAGAAATCTTTAAAACTCTTTAATTAATTCTAATATAATGCCTCCATCGCGTAATGGTATCGCACCGGTCTTGAGATTAAACACATTTGTGTTTGAATTCTTCGTTTCTTACGAACCGAGAAAACCGGGCCCTTCGGGGCATCCCCGTTCGATTCGGGGTGGGGGCGTATGTGTGGCTTTATGCCACACTTTCCTAGAACTGTTTAGGTTTAGAAATATTTTTCATCCTCGTTTAGTGCTTAAATTTATTTAAGTGCTAGTGAGAAATCTTTGATTTCACTCCGATTCAAGGGGGGGTGTATTTCACTTCAATTCCTGAAACCAAAGAAAGCCAAAAATTAATCCAGGTATTAAAAAATAAAACCATATTTTATTGCTTAGAGGTGTAAATAAAATTGCAAGTAAGCTAAAAATAGATATCACCTTAAAAAAATCTTTTTTTTGCATAAATTATAAAAATTAGTTTAGTTATAAAAATTATTGCATCTTAACTCAATATTTTATAAGCTAATGTTCCGTAAAGAAAAACTTTTGATGCAGGAATAAACACATTCACATATTTGTTTGCCCAGTCTACATCTGAAAAAGGTGCAACCAAACACATCCTATCTAATTTTGAAAACGGCCTTAATAAATGGTTTAACATACTTGCTATAGCTTTTTTATCTGAAACCCCTGTTACTAATCCATCAAGTTCTTTTTTCTTTTGTAAAATATATCTTGTAGATCTTTTCATGACAAAAATAAATTTCTAATCCTTTTAAAATTTATTATACCAATATATTAAAGTTCTAACTAGAAGTATAGAACTCTCAGCTATTAATAATTTAACCAAATAGTGCTGAGAGTCCTTCTGCTGCAGCTTCTTTCTTTTCTTCTTTAGGTTTTTCAGGCTTTTTCTGTTCAGCTGGTTCATTAGATCCAGCAGGAGCAGCCGCAACAAGGCTAGCATTTTCTAGCTCTTTTGCTATATCAACACCTTTTAAACTAGCAACAAGAGACTTTATTTTTGATTCATCTGTCTCTGCACCAGCAGCCGCAACAACACTTTTTACATTTTCTTCACTAACTTCTTTTCCAAGTTTGTGTAGCAATAAAGCAGCGTATGTGTATTCCATTATTTATTTTCCTCCGAATTTAGATGGAGAGTTTTATAAACTTCTTTTTCAGATTTAAGTACTTTTATTAAGGACATTTCTAGTCTTTTTAATTTTTTATCCATTTCACTTAACTTTTCTTTATCTATAATTGAGATTATTCTATTGTTATTTCCATTAAGAGATTTTTCAAATAATTCTTTTTTATTAAAATAATTAATATATTTTGCAACACATTTTTCTCTTTGCTCTTTTGCATATGTTTTTATTTGTTCTGGAGGTAGTTTAATTAGTTCATCAGTAGTCATAGTCAAGGATAATTCATTCATTTTTTTCTTCTCCTTCAGGTTTATCTGATTGAGTATTTTGCTCACTAGGTTTTTCGCCCGCTTGATTTGAATTAACTTCATCCTTTTCTTCTTGATTGGGAGCTTTATCTTCACTAGGCTTATCATTACTATTTTGAGCATTATCAGCCTTGTCTTTTTCACTAACATCTTTTTCTTCTTTACCTAATAAATTATCAAGAACTTTCTCATGGCCTGACGCCTTGCCAATTAAAAACTTAATAGTATCATCAGATGAATAACCTATTTCCACTGCAAAACCTAAAGCTTTTGAAAATGCTTCTTTGAGTTCTTTAATTGTTGCTTCTGGATCAATATTAATATCCAAATATAATTTGTTTTCTTTTGTGTCAAAAGCAGCTAAAGGAGTAAAACCTATTGAAAAAGGTTTTATGTCTAGTTTGGCCATAATATCTGCAGCTGCTTGTTTTATTTTTTCTCCTTTTTTTGCAATTATTCTTGGTTCTTTAATAGTAATTTTTCCTTTTTCTATTTGAATTTGAATTCCTAAAGACCCTAGTTCAGAAATTGCTGGTCCTGGAACTAAATCAGTAGGTCCTTCTTGGACTTCAATGTCTTCTGGAGCTTCTTGCCCTGCTTTTGCTTTTGTAGGGGTCTTATTTTTTATAAGTTCTGCAGCAAGTTCAAAACAATCTAAATCTGAAAATAAAATAGCAGTATTTTCTTTAATATATTGACTAATTTTTTTAACAACCTCATTTCCTGAAGAATCAATTGCCCTAAAAACCAAAGATTTTTTTGGAACCTTAATAATTGCTTTTCCCCTGAGTTTTTTTCCAATTTCTTGGAATTGAGAGGCAGGAATATTTTTTATAGATGTTATTAAAACTGTTTTTTTGTCTTTGATTAGATTTTTTAAATCCTCTACTTCTTTTAGCTTTCTTTTTGGAATATTTTCTATTGTTTTTTTCATTTTATCTTATTTTTATTTTTACAGGTTTAGTCATAGTGAATTTTATTTCCACATTCTTAATGTTTTCTTTGTCTCTTGGAAGAGCTTTTAAAATAGATTCATAAATAATATTAATATTTTCAAGAATTTCCTCATCTTTCATACTCTGTTTTCCAATAGCAAGTTTAATAGAAGCCTCTTTGACCTTAATTTTAATACTATTATTTATTTTATTTTTTAATTCATCAATTATTTTATCATTTATATTAACAATTATTCCAAGTTGTGGAGAAGGCATTTTTCCAGCAGGCCCTAAAACTCTTCCAAAAGTTGTAGCAACTTTTGGCATTAAACTTGCTTGAGAAATAAAAAAATCATATTTCTTAACTAAGTTCCTAAGTGCTTTTTTATCTTTATATTTTTTAAATTCTTCTTGAGTTATAGTATCAACTTTTGGATTTTTTACTTCTAAAAATCCAGCTATTTTTTTATCTTTTATTCTAAATGGGACATTTATAAATAAGTTTAAGGGGGTTTTTTTAACATCAAACTTTTGAAGATTTACAATTAAGTCTACTGTCTGATCAAATTTTCTTTCTTTACTTTTCCGCAATTCAGCTAAAGCTTTTTTTAATTCTAATTTAAATTCCATTTTATTCTTTTATCCTCCCAAATCATGCGTCACAAGCCTAGAATTTATCTTGTAACGATATGGTACAAACGGATAAATTTTTGAGATAAATTTAGTTTATAAATCTTCCTATCAAAATCTTTAAGTAATCTTCTTCTTATTTACTATCATGAAAAAAGATGGTTTTTTGCAAATATCTTTTAGTTGGCTTTTTGCATTTATTGTAGGAGGATTTATTTTATTTCTCGCAATATATGCAGCAGTAAAAATGATAAATACAAGTGAAACAGAAATAGACGCTAGAATAGGAAAAGAAATAGGTATTTTACTTAATCCTCTTGAAATAAGTTTTGAATCTGAAAAAACAACTTCCTTAACAACACCCGTAACGACCAGGATAATTAATAAATGCTATCCAAGTGGGATATTCGGAGAGCAGGTAATTCAAATTCAACAAAAAAGTTTTAATAAGTGGACAAATACAAATATTGATATAGGTTTTTCAAATAAATATATTTTTTCAGAAAGACAAACAGAAGGAAAAAAATTTTATGTTTTTCTAAAACCTTTTGAATTTCCATTTAAGGTTGCTGATTTAATCTTTTTAAGTTCTGCAGATAAAAATTATTGTTTTGTTGATGCTCCAGAACAAATTAAAAACAAATTAACAGATCTTAGTCAAAAAAATATTTTTAATGAGGATGATTTAAAAAACTGTCCTGAATCTAGTATTAAAGTGTGTTTTGGAACAGGAAATTGCAATATAAAAATAAATCAGAATGCTAATTATGTAGAAAAACAAAATAAAAGACTTTACTTTGAAACAGATGCTTTAATGTATGCTGCTATTTTTGCAGAGCCTGAAATTTATGAATGCCAGGTTAAAAGACTAATGCAAAGGACAAGCGAATTAGCAATACTCTATAAAGATAAGGCAACATTTATAGCTAGAACAGGTTGTAATTCTAATTTGGATTTAGTTTCTTTAAGTACTTTAGCCAGTGGGTTGGAGCAATCTTCTCAGCTTACCTCACTCTTCCAAATTGTAAATAAAATAGGAGAAAATAATAATGATGCAGATTGTAAATTATGGTAAAACAAAAAAAGCACAACTCAAAATCCAGCAAATGGCATTTATGTTGATAGCAGTTACAATTTTTTTTGCATTAGTTGGTATGTTTGTTTTGGTATTTAAATTTTCTGAATTAAAAGAATCAGCAAGTTTACTAGAAGAAAAAGATGCAATATTATTAGCTGAAAAACTTGCAAATTCACCTGAATTTTCATGTGGAGATAGTTTTGGAACACATAAGCTTAATTGTATTGATGCTGATAAAATAATGATTTTAAAATCAAGAATTTCAAGATATTCAAATTTTTGGGGAAGTTCTAATATTGAAATAAGAAAAATTTACCCTGGAATTACTGGAAAAGTTCTTTGCAATTCTGGAAATTATCCTAATTGCAATATAATTAGACTTATTTCAGATGAAATAACAGGAGTAGATGCTTCAACTTTTGTATCTTTATGTAGAAAAGAGCTTGATACAGGCTCTGATTTAGGGTTTTATAATAAATGTGAACTAGCTAAGCTTATGGTGAGTTATGAACAAAAATAAAGGAAACTAAGGTTTTCTTATTAACCCTTCTTTTAGGAGAGGGTTAAGTCTAATAAGATGGTAAAAAATAAAACAAAAAAAACTCAGGAACAAAAATCAAAGATTTTATATAAGCCTAGAAAGGCTCAAGAAGAAATGGTCGGATTTACACTAATAATAGTGATAGTAGCTGTGATTTTACTTATTTTACTAGTATTTTCTTTAAAAAAACCTCAGCAACAAGCAGTAGATAGTCATGAAGTAGAAGCCTTTATTCAAGGATTATTACAATATACAACAGATTGCAAAGATAATTTAGAATATTTTTCAGTTGAAAAGCTTATATATGCATGCAATAGAAATGAAAATTGTTTAGATGAAAGAAATACTTGTGATGTTTTACACACTACATTAGAAGATATTTCAGATCAAAGTTGGTTAATTTCAGACTCAAGTTCCATAAAAGGATATGGTCTAAATATAACAGTAAATGAACAAGAACTGTTTTCTTTTATAAAAGGCAATTTAACTAAAATATATAAGGGCACCATACAAGTAAAACCTTCAAAAATTAACATATTTTTTAGTGTTTATTATTAAAACTTACACCTTAACATGTATTGTAATAGTATCTACAACAATTTTAGGAACATGCCTAATTCTTTTTTGGGTTTTTTCTTCAACCAATTCAATAAAGCCAAATCTTTTGAGTAGTTTTATATCATCACTCACAGATTTAAAGCCTCTTCCTAGTTTTTTAGCTAAATCATATATTGAATTTGGGTGTTGAATCTTTATTACATGTAAAATACGTGCTTTTTCATTGCTTAATAGCTGTCTTAAAGCTAGAATACCATCAAAATCAAAATCTTTTTTAGAAATTCCTGGTTTTTTTAAAAGAGAAAACACTCCTTTTGATTCTTTTATTGTTACTTCTCTTGTTTTTGTTGAACCCATTTTTTCTTAAATCCCTTGTTTTTATATATCTATTATTTTTAAATAGATATTTTTAACATATGTTTTATAGTTATATGTTATTTATTAGTATATATTAAGATTAAAAACCATACATTAATAAATGTTTTGTTTTATGGGGCTTTTAAAATATGTGTTGATGACTTAGTGATAACATAAGCTTTATAAATAAAACCATTAAAAAAGAGTTTTTTTATTATATATAGGAAAAATATATATGTAAGCTTTATAAAGAAAAATAGTTTTTTGATATTACACTCTTTGAGTGTTCTAATAGGGTATTAGATAAAAAAGGTATTAACCAAAATGTACAATATATTAAGATTCATAGAACAATTATTCATGCTTATCCAACCTATAGTTTACCCTATGCTATAGAGGATGTAGTTGTCATAGACAACAGAGGCTAATATAATGAAAAAAGAGAAATCAAAGATAAATCTTGAATTAACTATATTAGCTTATAGAGTTGAAAGGAGGTTAAAATAAAGAAATATGAAATTTAATTTTAAAAAAATTTCTGCAATAGGAAGTAGTTTATTATTAGCTGGTATGAGCATTGCTGCTCCAATTGCTGCTGCAAACTATCCAGCACCTTTTGTTGTTGGAGGTTCAGAAGATATCTCAGCACTTGTGTATGGAGCTAATGCTGCTACACTTGATGGTGTTTTAGCAGGTAAAATAAACGAAGATTTGAATAGTTATGTAACCACTACAACTTCTGGTACTTCAAGTACAGTTACTGGGGGAGATAGTGTTCTAATTGGGAAGTCCAGTGACCATTTAAATCTTGGAAATACCTGGTCTGTTTTTACTGGATCAGTTGGAGATGATGATTTAAGTTTATTACTTGCTGATGGAACATATAGAGCAAATGATAATGATGAGTTTGACTATGAACAAAAAATCAATCTTGGTGCTCCCACATTCTCTTTTTTTAGAGATTCAGATTACGAAGATTTGATTGGTGCTAGTGGTAAAACGCCAACACTTGGATTTAGAATCACTTCAAACACGTATATTATGAACTATACCCTAGATTTCACAACAGATGTTGAAGATGATAGTGCAGGAGCAACTGACTTGGCAGATATAGAAGGAAGTGACTTAACTATCTTAGGTAAAACATATTATGTATCTGATGCTAAGAATGGTACTTCAAGTAGTGTTGCAGGTAAATTTACACTTTTAGACTCAGCACAGATTGGAACAGTTAGTGAAGGAGAGAGTGTAACTATCTCTGGACATGATGTTAGTATTTCCTACATGGACAATAATGAGGTTAAATTCATTGTAGATGGGAAAGATGTTCCTTCAAGTGGGAAACTTACTGCTGGAAGTAGCTATAAGTTAGATGATGGTTCATACATTGGAGTAAGAGATATAAGTAAACTTGAAATCCAAGGAGAAATTGGGACTGCTTCATTTAGTATTGGGTCAGGAAAATTAGAAGTTACTTCAGGATCTGAAGTAAAACTCAACGATGATACTATTAGTGGTGTAAGAGGATGGATCCACAAAGGAACTGCATCTGGAGGAGTTGAAAAAATAGACAAGATTGTTCTTGAATGGAGAGTTGATGGTGAAGTTTTTATAACTCCTGAATCAGAATTGATATTACCTGGTTTTGGATCTATTAAGTTTTCAATGAATTCTATCATGAGAAATACAGAAGAAAAAATCACTATTGATAGAGATGGAGATACAAGCATTGAATTAACTGCTCCAATAAAAGATGGAGATGTTAGTATAAATCTTCTTTATTCAAATGCTTCAGGAGATTGGATTGGAATTGGAAAAGACGCTACAAATAGGTTAGCAACAGATGGAGATAGGACTCTTACTTTCATCCAAAAAGTTGGAAGTGAAGATTACCATGAAGAATTTGTTGTTTCATACAATATAACTGGCGAAGCACAATCTTATTTAATGAAAGCAAAAATTACAGAAGATAAAACTGCAGGAAGAAATGAAACAGAACTTTTGAAATATGCTAATGGAGCATGGGTAACTGTTTGTAGTGAAAAAACAGCATTAGATACATGTGATGTTGGGGATGTTACTTTAACAATTAATTCCTTAATGTCCAATTCTTCAGATAAAAATGTGTCCTTAACAGGTAGTGCAAACACTAACTTTTATACACTTTTTACTGCAGGAGGACTTAAGATAATTCTTCCTTATACAAAAGCAACTATTTTAGCATCAACAGCTGATTATGAAAAAGGTGCTTTAAATGTTACTGCTGGAAATGTAACTGGAAATAATGAAATAGAGTGGTATTTGCACATGGAAGGTGAAGACAAGGATGATAATATTGGTTCTGGAACTGGATTTAGTTTTACATTAACTTCTACTACTGCAAACAAAGTACATGTTTCTGCTGTAAACACTACTGGAGGTGGAGCTGGTTCAGGAACAGGAGGATTAACTGGTCTTGAATTAGAAGAGAGCAATAACTATTACAATTATGTGATAGATGATGTGGCTCCTAAGATCATCCATTATACAGGTGGTGATGAAGATTATGCAGAAGTATATTATCCTTCAGGAGATTCTGAAAGTTATGCAGAAGTTTTCTTAGCTGAAGTTGGTGCTCAGATTACTGCTGGAAGTGTTGGAAGTTCAGGAGGAACCTCTTTCGGATATCTTGTGGTTTCAGATAATGAAGTGGCTTCTGTGGCTAATAAAAATATAATTGTGGTTGGTGGAACTTGTATTAATTCTGCTGCTGCTAAAGTATTAGGTGTTGCTACAGGAACTTGTGGAGCTGAATTTACAACTGCAACTGGTGTTGGAGCAGGACAGTTCTTAATACAAAGTGTTGAAGGAGCTTATACTGCTGGAAAGATTGCATTGGTTGTTGCTGGATATGAAATGGCAGAGACACAAATGGCTACAACATACCTAACAACTCAGAAGCCGGATGTAAGTGCTGGTAACAAATATACAGGTACATCTTCTACAAGTGCTACTCTTGTTACAGAAACAGCTTAGTAAATCAAATTTAATTTTTTCTTTTTTCTTTTTTCTTTTTTTAGGATATATTGGAAATCTAAGAAACCTCTTGAATGGTTAAGCAAAGTTTTTATACTCTTTATCATAAAAGAAAATATGAGAAAGATAAACTTAAAAAATAAGAAAGAAAAGGACAAACGAACAAAACAATTTCTTGTAGGAGCCATTCTTATAGCTATAATGTTTTTTAGTGTTTTAGGATATTCTTTTAGTGGAAAAGACCAAAAAAATACAAATAAGGTGGTTTATAATGGATTTGAATTCACAAAACAAGATCCTTACTGGATTTCAGAAAAAGAAAGTTTAAAATTTGTTTTTACATATAATCCTGAAGAAACTTCTAGGATTGATTCATATTTAAAAGATTTAAATAATTATTATGGAAAACCTCTTTATATTTATTCTGATGCTGATGAATCAGAATTAGAAATTTATAGAAATCTTGATCCCAGAAATAATCCTATTGTTCAAAGAATTCAACCAGCATGTTTAGAAGAGCAGAAATGTGAAGGAGATTTACCTATTAAAACTTGTGAAGATAATTTTATCATAATTAAAGAAGATAATATGACCACTATTGTGCAGGATAATAATTGTGTATTTATTCAGGCTTCTAAAGAGGATTTAACAAAGATTACAGATGAATTTTTATTTAAACTATTTAAAATAGTGCAATAAATCTTATAAACTAAAAAAATAGAAAAGAATAATGGAATGGAAAAGAGATAAAGAAGAGGAGAACAAAAAAGAGCTAGAAGAAAAAATAAAAAATAACTTAGATATTGAACAAAATAAAACTCTAAAAAAAATTTTTGTTTTTCTTGGTGTTTTTATACTAATTATAACTTTATGGGTAATTTTTATTAATTCTACTAAACATTTTGAGTACAGAGGTATAACAGGAAATGTTATTAAAGAAGGAGAACTAATTTTTTATCAAACTACTGTTCCAATGAAATATCAAGGAGAGTGGGTGGATTACAATATTTTTTTAAGAAATAGTCCTAAAAGTTTGGAGAGGATTCCTTTTGATGGAGAAATTAATTTATTACATAATATGGTTTTAGAAAGTGAGGAAGAGTTTTCATGTGATGGAAAAGGAATTATTTCTATTGTAAATTTAAAAAATTTATATAATGTAGTAGGGACAAAAGTAATAAAAGATGAAAATGCAACCTGTGACCCAGAAGGAAGATATATGTTTTTAAGAATTCAAAATGGAGATGTGACAAGTATAGAACAAGTAGGTCCTGCCTGTTACAACCTTAATGTTAACAATTGTGAAATTTTAGAAGTAACAGAAAAATTTATGGTTGAAACTCTTGTTAAAGCAAATGAGATAGTTAATGAAAATAAGGAAAATTTTTCTTAATTTTTTTCTTTTTCAAGATTATATAAACTAATATTGTTAGTAAAGAAAAAAATAAGAGAATAAGAGTCATAAAATTCATGTTCTGATAAATCCACTCAAGATTAGTTCCAAAAACATATCCAAGATAAATTAAAACTAGAGCCCAGATTCCTGCTCCTAATGCAGTAAAAAAAGTAAATTTAAAAAAATTCATTCTTGAAAATCCTGCTGGAAGAGAAATTAGTTGTCTTATCATAGGAATAAGTCTTCCAGCAAAAGTTGTGATTTCTCCGTGTTTTTTAAAATAAAGGTCTGCTTCACTTAATTTTCTTTTATTTAAAAATAAAAATTTTCCATGTTTTGAAATAAGATAATCAACTGTTTTTCTCCCCAGGAAAAAGGCTAAAAAGAAATTAATAAAAGCCCCAATCAGACTTCCTAATAATCCTGCAAAAAAAACAAAGAAAAAATTCATTTCTCCCCTAGCAATAAGTGCTCCTGCAGGAATTAAAATAACTTCACTTGGAAAAGGAAAAAAAGAACTTTCAATAGTCATCCCCAAAAAAATACCTAAGTAACCTAAATTTCCTATAAAAGATAAAATACTTTCTATTAATTGAGATATTATTTCTAAAACCATTTTATTTTTTTAATAGGGATTTAGAATATAAAAACTTTACATCTGAATAAAAAGGAATTTCTTTTATCTTAAACATTTTTACTTCTGTGAACCAGATTCCAATAACAAAAACAATGCTTATCAAATACCAAAATAATTTATGAGTTATATCAAACAAAGAAGAACTTGTCACATTCAAAACATCCAATAAAAAAATCCTTAAAATATTTAAGATTAAAAAAACTACAAAAGCAAACAAAATCATTTTTATTCTTTTAGAAAATTTTATTTGTGGAACAGAAAGATTAAATATAAGCAAAAGATAATAAGCAGATCCTGCAACACAAGCAGGAATTAAGGTTATAGAGGATTCTCCTATTATTAAAATATTTTGGATAATTAAAATATCAAAGAATATATCCAATAAGAAGTAAACAGGATAAATTGTAAGTGGAGTAAATATAAAATACAAAACATTTATTCCAACCCCCAGGGCAATCAGAATTAGGTATCTTGTTAAAATGCTAAATATACCTCTTTTCCATACCATTTCCATATATGCAAAAGAAAAATATTATTTAAATAGTTGACCCTTAGAGTATTATTTAAAAGTCACAGCTATCATTATAAGTTCTTCCTTTTAGTGGGCCTTCTAATATTGTTAAACTATAATCTACTGTTTCACTACCGCTTTTTAGAGTATAAGAAGAACAATCATATTTAACTGTTTTACCTAAAAGAGCTGCCTGAAAAGGAAGTAGACTAAAATCAGAATTAGTTTCAAAAGGAAACTCTACTTCTAATTTATCACCTTCTTTTTTTTCTATATCAAAAGTAAAAAATCCGTTGTGAATACTCCCCAAATCAACTACTTTTCCTTCAACTGTTGTATGATGTGTCATTTTTATATAATTAAAGAATTATCTCTTAGCAACTCTTACTGCTACGATTATGATTATAATAACAAGAATTATATTTAATAATCCAATTCCCCATAGATATGCATTGCCTCCACCAATAATTCCTCCAGTAATTCCTGCAAAACCTGTCTTTTCAATTGTAACAGAAGCAGGTTGACTTAAAATCAATTTATTGTTTGAAGTAACATCAATATAAAAAATTTGTTCCCCTGAAATACCTTTGTTTACTATAAAAGTAAATAATGCATCTCCTGAATCTCCAGGAGCTAAAACAAGTGTTTTAAGGTTAACATCTGTTAATTCAGCCCAATCAGAATACCCTGAAACATCTAATCCATATGCTGCTAAAACATCACTTGGGTTGGTTATTGTCGCTCTAACTACTAATTCTTTTCCTGCTTGACCTCCAGATTCTAATTGTGCAGTAACAAGAACATTCCCTACATCTGGAGTACTAACACTTTCTCCTTCTATTATGATTGGAAACCTAAATAATGCACTATCTTCTTCTTCATCAGTTTCATAAAGATTATCATCATCATAAACTCTAAATTCAATATAATAAGTTCCCTTTTTTGCATCTCCTGGTATTTTTATAGTTGCTTCTAATTTTTCACTATCAAATTCTTTTACCTCTCCAATAGTGATTTTTTTGTTTATTCCTAAACTACTCTCAGAAATGAATACCATAACATCATCTTGATCATTGTCTCCAACATTCCAAACATCTGCAGTTAAATGTAATTCACTTCCTGGGGAAATTGTTGATTCTTGGATATTAATATCATCTAAAATAACAAAATTATCATCAGTTATTACTTCTACTTCTTGAGAATCCCAATCACAAGTGTTTTCATTATCATATTCATCAGCATCATTATCATTTATTTTTCCTGTTGCTTTAACATAAAAAATTGCATTTTCTCCTTTAAAATCATCTATATTTTTATTTAATTTAAATGTTATAGTAATTGTTTTATCATCATTGTAATCAAGATTAAAATTACTTTCATCTCCTTTCATTATTCTTTTACCATCTGTTGTATATAATTCCCATTCAATTTTTATTTTATCTATATCCCAGCTTCCATCAATATCTACATCTGTGTCAATTTCTATTTCATCAAAAAGATACCAGTATGAGTCATCATCTCCAAAACCTTCTTTAACATTTATTTGATCTATTGTTATGTCTAATTGCCCTGGATTTGGGTTATCACAAAAAGAACCTATTGTGTTAACTCTTTCTGAGGCAGTAGTTGTTCCAGAAGTTGCAGTAACTGTTACAAAATTTGAGCCAAAATTTAAATTACTTAAGTCACTTGTTATAGTAATTATAACATTTTGGGATGCTCCAGCATTTAAATTAAAATTATTTGTATTAAAAGAAATATCAAAATCACTTCCAGATTTAACTAAAGAAATTCCTGTTAAAACAGTGTTTCCCTTGTTTGTTATAGTCATAGTTCCTGAATTGCTTCCTTGTGATATTGTTAAAGGAGTAATTGAAAGAGAAGGAGAATCATTAATAGTAATTGTTGAAAAAGTTAAAGAATCAGTGTCTGTGGTATTAGTATCCTTTACAATAATTTCAGCATCATTAATGCTCCCTGATGCATGTTCATTGATTTTTAGTGTTGCTGTTAAAGATAAATTATCTCCTGCATTTATAGAAGTTATTTTTGGTAATGATGTCCAAGTAGCTTTTGCAGGATTAATAGTGTCTGACCAATCAAGATTTGTATAATCAGCATCTGATTCTAAATTAAAACTAATTGTAATTTCAGTATTATGCTCTGCTGTAGAAGGTACAGTAACTTCAGTTAAAGTTAAAGTAGCACTAGCAATACCTATAAATAAGAAAAGTACAAATATACTTAGACTATTCAAAACAATTGATTTTGTTATCATTTTGTTATCATTTTTGCGTTACTATGGTTTATAAAGTTTTCTATGTTTTAACATATAGTTTATAGAAAAAATATAATTTAAAGTCTAATCTTTATTTTCTTGACGAAGCTTTATTAATTCTTTTTCATAATTTTCTATTCTTTTTTTGACAGCATCAATTTTTTCTTGTTTTTTACTTTTTTCTTTATTTTCACCTGTTTCCTTAATCTTTTTTATTTCTTCTTTAACTTCTCTTATTTTATCTTCTGATTCTTTTATTGTTTTTTCAAGATCATCAATTTTGTCTTGTTTTTTGGCTTTTACTTCACTTAATTTTCTTACTTTTATTTCTTTAGGTTCTTTTTCTAATTTGTATTTTGTTATTTTTGAAGTAATAAAAACAATAATTAGTAGAGCAAAGATTCCAACAATAAAATAAAATATTTTACTTGAAAAAACATTTCCAATAACAAAACCAGTAATAGCAGCACTGTTTTGACTATTTTCATCTTCTATTAAAATTTCATCTTCTATTGTTTCATTTTCAGGTTCTTCTGTAATATTGATTTCATTGTTTGGAGTTTCAATAAATTCAAAGTAAGATGGGGCTCTTTCTATGTAGATTTCTTCTCCTGCTGCATTCTTTAGAAACATTTCTGGATTTAATGTCCAGGTTACTTTTTCTCCATCTTTTTTAATAAAGAGTATTAAATTAAATTCAGGCTCATTAGATAAAAGAGTAAAATAGCAATCTCCATATTGATTTGATATATTTTTAAAAACCTCTATTTTGCCTTCACTTGGAGAAAAACCAATCTTATAAGTAGTTATTTGTACTTCGTGATAAGGCATTGTTTTTATTTTTATTTCAGTAGTATATGCACTCACAACCTGAAATAATAAAATAAATACTAATAAAGCTAAAACTAATTTACCTCTTTCTTTCATTTTTAAACCAGTATTTTTTTATTTATAAAGTTTTTTACATTGCAAAATAAGGCTTCTCAAAACATTTATATATTTCAGAGTCTTTAAATTTATAATAAAATGGCTTTAAGATCTAATGAAAATTCTGCTGGTGCATGGGCTTTTTTAATAGGAGTTATTCTTGCAGTGGTTATTGGATTAAGCACATCATCTTTTCTTTCTATAGAAAGCATAACAAAATATAGTTCTCAGATTTATGCTATTCTCATAATTTTAGGTTTTTTTGTTGGTTTTTCTATAAATGTAGGTGGTAAGGATTCTCAGAGTTTTTTATTAGCAGGAGCTATTTTAGTCGTTGTTAGTAAATTTGGTATGGAGAGTGTTGTTGGTTCTTTAATTGGAATAGGAATTGGATCCACAGTTTCTTCAACTTTTGCAGCTCTTTTAGCTTTGTTTGTACCTGCAACAATAATTGTAGCCCTCAAGACTGTTTTTTCACTGGCTAAGGTTTAGAAGTTATTAGGATTAAACAATCTATCCTCACAGCCAATGTAAACTTCTAAAGCAAAAATAAGAAAGGAATAATTACTTAGTTTTTTAGAAATTTTTAAAAAACCAAGAATAATGTAAGATTATGGAAATTATAAATAATATGGAATTACTTTCTTCAATAAAATTTAATATTGTAATAGATAATACTAAATTAAAACAATTTGAGGAGGTATTCCAATAACATTGAAAAGTGTTGCAGAAGTTTTAACAAGATCCCTTCCAAAACTGGGTGCAACCTCTGCAATAGGAGGATCTAATTCAAGGGATTATAAATTATATGCTTCAACAATATATATTATTGGAAATGAACAAAATGGTTATCACTTAGCCCCTAAATTTCCAAATATTTCAGAAACCTATATCTCTTGTGGAAGATTAATTCCAATAAAATAATTCTTACCCTTTTTATTTCTAGGTGATTCTAAAAAACAAAAAACTAGATAATTTTTAATCCAATTTTTTTAAATTGCTCACATTAACAATCCTACTATCCATATCAAGCCTTGGGCAGGAAGTATTTATCCAAGAGTCAATTTTAAAGTTTTCAAATTCAAAAGAGTTAATATTATCTCCTAGAAATAAATAAGATTTTTTATTTTTTATTTTGTTTTTTACTTCTAAAGCTTTTTTTAGATTTTGCTGACCAGGTTTTGTTGAAATCAATATACCAATTTTATTTGCATGAAGAAATTTCAAAAAACTAGCTTTTTGCTTTTTTTCAAGTGTTTCAATATCTTTTTTTGAAATTTTATAGAGTTGGTTTTGTTCTAGTATATAAATAGGGAGCTTTGTTTCTTGAGCAAGAGATATTGCATGAAATCTTCCAGAACCTACTAGGAGTATAGCTTGTGTTGTTTTTGAAAGTTTAGGTTTACTACAACCTAAAACCTGCATAGTTTTTGTTATTTCATGGTTTTTTGATAATATTTTTTCAATTTCAAACACAATATTTTGATACTGTATAGAATAAGCTATAGAGATAGTCTTAGGTAATTTTTTTGATATTTCAAGTATCTTTGCTTTATTTACTTCTGATCTGACTTTTGCTGGGATGAATATTGTTTTCATTGTAATTTTAAACAGAAATAAGTAGTTTTAAAGGTTTTGGGGTTAACAAGAATTCAATCCCACCTATCTTTTTTTTCTTCAGGGGGTTTTACTGCTTTGTGAATTTTTGCAAAAGAAGGAGTTACAATTATCATGTTTTCTCCAAACCCGGCAATACTTCCTTCAAGAGCATCTGCTGTTTTTTTTATTTTTGATACAGCTCTTTTCAACTCTATTGAATCTTTTTGTCTAAGAATTTTAATATCAACTATCGCAATTGTATAACCTTCTCTTAAAGAATTAAGAATATCAGTAACATCTTCGTATTGTTTTAGTGTAAATAGTTTTACAAGAACCTTGTTTTCTTTTTCAGGCTGATCTAAATCAATTTCTAAATATTCATTGCCAACTTCTTCATCATCTGTTGAGCCTGAAAAAACCTTTTTTAGTTTATCAAAAACCATGGTAATTTTAACTTGCCGAGATTTATAAAGATTTCGGGGTTTTTTAATATATTTTATTTCTTGATAGAGTTCATAACTTCTTTTCTGAGTTTTTTGAGTTGATCAGTTAAAGAACCCTCTTGTTTTTCAAGACTATTTATTCTTAAATTCAAAATTTTCTCTTTATTCAAAAGCTCTTCTTTAATTTTAGGTTTTTCTGTTTTAAGCATAAGTTGCCCTATTATTTTATAAACCTCTTCTCCAGAACATTCTATTTCTTTTAATGCAGATTGAGTTTCATTTAATTCAATTTGGAATGCTTGTTTTTGAAACATGACATTCTGTAGGTTTTGTTCTAACATTTGCAGTTCTTGCATTTTATTGTCTTGTTCCTTCATTTTATGATCTTATACAGCCCTTATTTTTTTTACTTTTGTTCTTGGTTTGTAAAAAATTTTACCCCCACAATTAGGGCATACAAATCTCTTTTCAAGGGCAGCACTCTTTATTTTTTTCTCACACTTGAAACATTTATATTCTACCATTTTATTATATTTTTTAGTTTGTTTTTAAAGTATTCTATTTTATTTTAGTTGTATGTCTGAATAATCTCTTTGTCTAAATTCAGGTAGGCATTCATCCTACTTCCTCTTCCCTTGTTTTTTAATTTTTCTTCCATTTGTTTTTGAAAAACATTTATTTTTTTCAGATCCCCGTTAAAAGTATCTTTATTATAAATATAACTAGTAAGACTAAATAATTCATTTGTATACAAAGGAGCTATATCATAAAAGCCCTTATAATCTACTTCTCTATTTATCATTTTAATCTAAATAATATGTATTTGATGCAAATTTTTTATTGCATTTTTTCCTTGTACATTGCCAAATTCCTTTTGAAAGTCTTTTTACTCCTAATTTTCCACAAAAAGGACATTTTTGTTTTTTTCTTTGTTTTTCTTCGACTTTTACTAATTTATTTCTAACTCTTTTTCCGTATCTAGCTCCAAAACGGCCTGCTGATTTTGTTTTTTTTAATTTTGTTGGCATTTTTTATTAAATGGGGCTGCCAAGATTTGAACTTGGGTCGCCAGGTCCCAAACCTGGAATACTAACCAGGCTATACTACAGCCCCTTATAATTTAAGGGGTCAGAGCAATTTATAAACCTAACCTTTATTTCTTTTCCTCTTTTTTATCTTCGACTTTCTCTTCTGTTTTTGTTTCTCCAACAGGTTTTTCTTTTTTTGCTTCTTCTGCTTCTTGTTCTTGTTTAATTAATTTTTCCTGTTCTTTTTGTATCGCTTTAAAATATTCATCTAATTTTTTCTTTTTTTCTTCTGGAGTTTCTGTTTTTTCTTCTTCAATTTCTTTACCAAACTTTCCTCCCGCAATTTGATGCCCTAAATCTGCAGCTAGTTGATTTTCTACTAAAATTCCAAGACTTGCACAAGTTCCTATTACATTTTTAACAGCAGTTTTTAAATTATTACAAAGAAGGTTTGGGAGTTTAGTTTTAGCAATAGATATTACTTGCTCTATTGAAATATTTCCAGCATATTGTTTTTTTTGAAGTCCAGAACCCTTTTCAATTCCAAGTTCTTTTTTTAATAATTCAGATACAGGAGGAGAAAAAACCTTTACTTCAAATTCTTTAGTTCCTACATCCACATCAAGTTCAACAGGAACTTTCATTCCTTTGAAATTTTTTGTTGCTTCATTAACTTTATTTATAACCTCTCCAATATTTATTCCTACAGGACCAAGTTTCTGGCTAAGAGCAGGACCTGGTGACATGCTTCCTCCTTCTGCTAGAATTTTAATTATCATTTTGCACTCCTAATAATTGGACCAATTTATTTTGTTTTAAAACTAAATTATCATGTTCTATTAAAGTTTCTACAGCCGATTCATATTCCCCTGTACCTCCTGTTTTTTCTAATCTTGACATCCTACCTTCATAAAGAGTTGCCAAATAGGTTATTCTATTATTTATTTTATCTATTTTTAATTTTAAATACAACCCGTATATTTTATTCATCTTCTTCCTCCTCCCTTCGAATTACTTTTACATTATCGAGTTTAACTGTGACAGGCAATGGAACAACTGCTGCAAGTAAACTAACAACAACCTCTTCTTTTTGTTTATCTATTCTTACTACTTTTGCTTTTTCTTTTTTAAAAGGTTCTGCAATCATTTCAACAATATCTCCTTCTTTAATTTGAATATCTGCTATAGAAGGTTCCACCATATTTTTGATTTCTTCATAACCTATTGTTTTTCCAATAATACCTTTTACATACGGAAGATTAAAAACAGCTTCTTCTGCACTTTCACGATCTTCTGCTTCTAAAAGAATATAACCTCTAAGACCATGCGGACGTGATACTGAAAAAACATTTAGTTCTTTTTTTCTTATTCTGTCAGCAATCATGTCAACTGCTCTTTCTTCTTTGTTTGTTGTTACTTTTATAATAAATATCATTTTATTTTGCTTCCACTACCCCTCAACTTTGTAATGTGTTAAGAAGTATAAATATATTTAAAATTAAACCTTTATAAAATTAATGTTTTCTTCTATTATAACTATCTTTAAGAACTACAGCAGCAGCAGATAAGATTGGAGGTATGACTCCTGCTGTTGCCAAATTCATTGATGTTTCATACATTAAGGGATTTGGATTTGATATATGATACTCTAACGCTAGTCCAATACCAGATGAAATTAAAACAGCTCCAAATACAATTGATCCTAATAAACCTTGTTCAAGTGAAATCCCTTTTTTATTATTTTTTAAATTATTGTCTTCCATATATTAAATTACAAAAAGCCATTTAAATATTTAATTTTAATGGATTATAACTTTAATTTATACAAAAATTTTCATAATTAATGAAATTAAGAAGCCGAGCAATCCAAGAATAGCTATACCTATTGAAGATATTTTAGAAACTTGCTCATATTCTTTTTTATTTGGTTTTTTAAGAATATGCCACACTCTTTTACACTTAAGTAAAAAGGACTTTGATTTTAATAGTATTGTCATGATTTAAATAGAAATAAAGAGTTTTTAAAATTTGTTAATAATCATAATAAGAATAATCGTTTATTATTTCTATTCCCATTGCCTTTGCAGTTTTAATATTAGATTCTTCCATAAACCATTTAGATAATCTTTCAAATTGAGCTTTTTTACAAATGTCCCAATTGGCTCTAGGAGTATCTTCTTTTGGGAGTTGTTTTTCTTCAAATCTTAATAAAAGTTTTGTGGTTGGAGGAGCTCCAGGATAAGTTAAATCAACTTGAATAAATTGGTAACCTACTGAAAAACCCATATTGGTATTAATAGGCATAAAACAAATATTATCTCTTTTAATAATTATCTCTATAATTTTCCCTAGTTGTCTTTTAGTTAATTTTTTATCTTTATAATTATCTACAAATCCTTCTCCATAAACTTTAGAACATACTCTTTGAACACCTCTCATAGATTTATCTAGTTTAGTAAAGAAATTTATATCTGCTGAGGTTAATTTTTTTGATAATTTTGTCATATTATTCAATAAACTCAATTCCTAATTCTTCCTCGATTTCACGGTGTTTCATACTTTCTACAGATTCACCATGTCCTAGAATTTGAGCTGATTTAACTCCTGTAACAATTAATAAAACTCTAATTGATTTTTCCATATCAGCAGAAATCTGGGCTCCCCATATTAATCTCGCGTCAGGACTTAGTTTTTCTCCTATTGTTTCTATTATTATTTTACACTCTTCTAGGCTCATATTAGGACCTCCAACAATATTTACTAAAGAACCAGTTGCATTTGAAATATCAACATCAAGTAAAGGATTTTGGATTGCTTTGTTAACAGCATCCATAGCTCTTTGCTCTGTATCAGATTCACCCATTCCTATTAAAGAAACACCTCCATTTGCCATGACAGCCCTTATATCTGCAAAATCAAGATTAACTAAACCAGAAGTTGTTACTAATTCAGTGACTCCTTTAACCGCATTAGTGAGTATTTCATCAGCAATTTTAAATGCTGTATGTAATGGAAGTTCAGGAGCTAATTCTAAAAGTTTATCATTGGGAATAACTATAAGGGTATCAACACTAGCTTCAAGTCTTTCAAGACCATCCATTGCATTCTCAATTCTTTTTTTACCTTCTATTGTAAAAGGAAGAGTCACAACCCCTATAGTCAAAGAACCTTGTTTTTTTGCCAAATCTGCAATAACAGGAGCAGCTCCTGTTCCTGTTCCTCCTCCTAATCCACATGTAATAAAAATCATATCGCTTCCTAAAAGTTTTTTCTTTATTTCAGATCCAGATTCTTTTGCTGCTTCTTGCCCTATTTTTGGATTGCTTCCAGCTCCTAAACCTTGTGTTAATTCTTTTCCAATCAAAATTTTATGGTCAGCATTAACATAAAGAAGATCTTGTGCATCTGTATTTATTGCTATAAGTTCCCCTCCTTTGATTCCAATTTCTCTCATTCTGCTTAAAGAATTGCCTCCACCACCCCCAACTCCAATAACTTTAATTTTAGCTGATTGTTTTTTAAGGAGTTCTTCTAATTCATGATCAATTTCTTTTAGTTCAGAAGAAAATTCAGACATAGGTTTAGAATATGAATTCCCTCCATTATTTGAACCATAAATATCATCCATGTCTTGAAGTAAGCAGGAATTATTTATAAGCATTATTGTGGTACAAAAAACACCAAAGTGTTTTAGAGAATTATTGTGCTCTTTTAGGAGGGTTATTTTAAAATTTTAAAATTTTCTTCATCTATTTGTTTTTTATATTGATTAAAAAAATTCTTAACAGATGGAAGAAGAGCTTTGTTATACAACACTTCTATTCTTTTATACCCTAATTTATGTGGTCCAGTAAAAGGATGTTCATAATTACCTATAAATTCTAATTTTCCTTTATTATCTATAACAATTTTAACTAAACTTTCTTCACTATGTCCATCAAAGATAGTCCTCTCTAAAAATACTTTTTTATTTTGTTTATCTATTAAATAAAAAACTCCAAAATCAAGATCTTTAAATTCAATTCCTTCTGTTTCAGTTGGCATTTTTAAAAAATTAAATCTAGTATTTATAATTTATTGTTCTTTATCAATATTTTTTTTGTTTTCAATTTCTTTAACTTCTAGATCCAAGCCCAAAATATCTTTGAATTTATCTTTGAAAAGCCCTGCAAATTGTTTCATGCCTTTATCAACATTTAATACAATTTTCTTCTCTTCTATCTTAAACTCAAAATCTTTTCTAAATAAGAATTCAATAATAGATTTTACTTTTTCATTTAGATCAGTTACAATTCTTTTTACATTTATATCATAAATAACATCTTTTCCTGCTATTGGATTATTAAAATCAGTTAAAATTCTACCTCCAGAAGCACTTAATATTTTTCCAATTCTTCCATCAAAATTAAATATTGCTCCAGGAATTGGGTTAATTTGTTGTTCTTTAAAAACTTTCATTGGAATTCTTTTTATTAGTTCTGGATTTCTATTACCAAATGCTTTTTCAGGAGAAAGTTCAACTTTATATTCTCCAATATTTTTTTCAATCAAAAAATCTTCAACACTTTTCAGAAACATTTCTTGTCCAAGAACAATTATAAGTGGTTTTGCTTGTATCTGAGGATTTATTTTTTGAAGATCTTCTTTGATATTTGAATCAAAAATGTTTCCTTCTTTAGTTTTTGCTGTAAATTCTATTTCAATGAAATCATTTTTTTTAAGAGGCATAAAAGAAATTTCTCAGCAATCTTTATAAATCTACCTTTTCTTCCTAACTTATGGTTGCTAAAATTATTAATGCTACAGAGGCGAGAGTAGGAACTAATATTCTTCTCGAAGGTGAACCTTATACTGTAAAAAAAATAGATATAAGCAGTACAGGAAAACATGGGCATTCTAAATGTAGGATTGAAGCAACAGGCATAATTAGTGATAAGAAAAAAGTTTTTGTTATTCCAGGACATGATAGATTTGAGGTTCCAATGGTAAATAAAAACAAAGCACAAGTTTTATCAATAGGGGATAAAGTAAGTGTTATGGATCTTGAAAGTTTTGAAACTTTAGAAATTCCTTGTTCAGATGAAATAAAATCAGAATTAAATGAAAACTCTAATGTTGAATATTGGGATATTGAGGGGCAGAGGATAATCAAACGGAAATTATAAAAATGAAAAAATATGATTCAAATAAACCAAATATAAAAATAAAGTATAATGGGGATAATTATGTGGCTCTTCCAATAAGAGAAAAAGCAAATTTATTTTTATTAGTGATTCAATCTCGAAAGAAATTTAAAAGTAGGTTAGAAAAAGATTCTTGTGGAAGTGTTAATTAAAATGACAAAAATATTAGAGGCACAAAATAGATTGTTCAAGAACATGTTTGTTTGCAAGAGATGCAAAACAAAAATTAGAGCAGACCCCCAAAAAATTCTCAAAGGCAAAGTCAAATGCAGAAAATGTAAAAAATCTGCCTTTAGACCTTTAAAAAAGAAATAGGTGATTAAAAAATGGGATTTATTATTTATGATTATATTGTATTTGCTTTACTTATAATTTTTATCTTTGTTTTTTTGTATTCTAATAGAAAGAGATTGAAGAAGGAAGGGGGAGCATTTTTATATAAAACAAAATGGGGTATGAAATTAATAGAAAAAATTGGGGGAAAGTATAAAAAAACCCTTTATTTTTTAAGTTATATTTCTATAACTTTAGGATATTTTTTAATGGTAGCATGTTTTTATTTAGTTGGAAAAATTGTTTGGCTTTATGCTTTTCACCCCCAGATTGTAAAAATAATAAAAGTTCCGCCTATAATGCCTCTGATTCCTTATATTGATAAACTAGTTCCAGGATTGCCTCCTTTTTATACTACTTATTTTATATTAATTTTAGCTGTTATTGCAATAACCCATGAATTTGCTCACGGAATTTTTATGAAAAGATATGATATTAAGATAAAATCTACTGGTTTTGGATTTTTCCCTTTTTTCTTTCCTGTTCTTCCTCTTGCTTTTGTTGAACAGGATGAAGAAAGCATGGTTAAACAATCAAAATTTAAACAAATGGCTGTGCTTTCTGCAGGAACATTTGCTAATCTATTAACTGCAATTTTCTTTTTTATTGTAATTTTGATATTTTTTAGTTTAGTTTTTACTCCAACAGGAGTTGTTTTTGATGATTATTCTTATTCTATGTTGCAGATAACAGGGATTTCAATGGTTAATGGAATTTCTTTAACTAATCCTAATTATGAGGATATATCAAACTCCTTAGATGAAGAAGGAATCAATGAGGTTAAGGTAGGGGATACAACTTATTTTTTAACAAAAGAATTTCTAAGTAAGCAGGCAAATAACATAGAAAATATTTATTTATATGATAATGCTCCTGCACTTAAATCTAATTTAGATGAAACAATTCTAGAAATTAATGGAATAAAAATAGATAGTGTGAATAAATTAGGAGAAGAATTATTAAAATATGCTCCAGGGCAAGAGATAACAATAACAACTCTAAATGGTGAAGAAATCAAAGACTATAAAATTGTTCTTGAAGATAATCCTGCTTCACCAGGAAGACCTTGGTTAGGAATAGGTTTTGTTAATAATGGGAATGGGGGGTTAATTAATAAAATTTTTAGTATATTATCTTCATTTAAAAAACCACATGTTTATTATGAACCTGCTCTTGATGGGTTGTGTTGGTTTATTTATTATTTATTATGGTGGCTTATTTTAATTTGTGTTAGTGTTGCTTTGATTAATATGCTTCCTGTAGGAGGTCTTGATGGGGGAAGATTCCTTTATCTTACTATTTTAAGTTTAACTGGAAGAGAAAAAATAGCAAAAAGAACCTACAATTACTTAACTTATTTCTTTCTTTTTTTAATTGTATTTTTAATGTTTTTTTGGGTTTGGAATTTTTTTAGGTAAGATTTATATTCCTATTTCTCAGTTTAATTTAATGATTCCAGAAAAAATTAAAAAGATTTTAAAAAAACAACATTATGAAATAGTTGGAAATCATTCTGCTGTCCAAATATGTAGATGGACAAAAAATTCTTTAAGAGATCAAGGTGTTTGTTATAAAGAAAAATTCTATGGAATAAAAAGTCATTTATGTTGTCAAATGACTCCTGCAATAATGTGGTGTCCAAATAAGTGTGTACATTGTTGGAGAGCAATTGAATATACTATTGGAGATAAACTACCTGATAATATTGATAATCCCAAAAAAATAATTGATGGTTGTATTAAGGCCCAGAGAAAATTATTACAAGGTTTTAATATTGATCCTAAAAGCAAAAAGAAACAACTAAGTAAGGCGAATCAAAAAAAATATACTGAAGCTCAAGAACCAATGCAGTTTGCAATAAGTTTAAGTGGAGAACCAACACTTTATCCTTTAATAGGGGATTTAATCTCTGAATTAAGAAAAAGAAAAAAAACAAGTTTTTTAGTTACAAATGGACTTTATCCAGAAAAATTAAAAGAATTAAAAAATAAAAAACAACTTCCAACTCAACTATACATAAGTGTTAATATTTCTAATAAAAATCAGTATCAGAAGTTCCATAGAAGCTCATTGCTAGATGCTTGGACAAGATTAATGAAATCTTTAAAAATAATGTCAGACCTAAAAACCAGAACTGTTTTTAGAATTAATTTAATTAGGGAAATTAATATGCAAGATAAAGATGTTCAAGAGTTTGCAGAGTTAATTAAGAAAGCTAAAAGTGATTTTATAGAAATAAAAAGCTATATGGCCGTAGGCTTCGCTAGAAAAAGATTGGGTTATGATCGTATGCCCCTCATGAAAGAAATGTTGGATTTTTCTAAAAAGATTGAAAAAACAACAGGTTATAAAATAGAAGATCAGGATGAACGGAGCAGGGTTGTTTTATTAAAAAGAGATGATTCAGTTGAACGTTTTATTTCTAAGGCCGATTTGTGAGCCCAATTTCCTTTAAAATCCGTAAAAATAACATAACAATTAAAGTTTTTCATAAACTCCCTTTCTTTTTTTACCCAATCTTGATTTCCCCAATCTTTATGTAGCACAAGAACTGTTGAGAGATTATGTAAATGGTTCCACTTAATTGAAAAATAAAATCTCATCAAAATTTGTGATGCTTTGATGCTACTCATTCTATGTTGTGGTTGATTTGAATCTAAAGAAGGTTTTGAAGCTGTAACTTCTATAGGAATTTTATTATTTTTATAATTAAAAATAATGTCTGCTTTTAGGTTATCAAATTTACTTGGTTTTTTAACAACCCCTATTTTGTTTAATTCGTTTGCTAACTGTCCATCTTCTAGAGACTCTGTACTAAATAGGTCACCAATAGAAACATCCCATTCATCAAGATAAATTCCTATTTTGACAGGCATTGCCTTTGCAGAAAGAATTTTTAAAATATTCTTGGAAATTAATTTACGGGAGAGAGATATCCCCACAGATTTGGATTTTAATAAATATAATTTACTTCCTGCAAATTTATTGCTTTTTCTTATTATTACCTTATCTTTTTCAAAACTTTCTACTACACAATATTTTCCATTATTTATCTCTCCAAATTTAGAGTTATAAACAGTTATCCAAACACCGTTGCTAGAACCCATTACTCTAATACATCCTTTAATAAAAAATAAATCTCCTTTAATTTTAGAAATTTTGGAGTAATTTTCAAAAGTTTCTGGTAAACAATAAAATCCTCTCTTCATTCTTTTTGTAAAACCCCATTTTTCTAATTTGTGCAGTCTTGGTTTTGCTGCACCATAAGTAATATTCAAAAACCTTGCAACTTCTTTTATAGATAAAGGTCCTTTTTCTAATAGTTTAATTATTGGTAGATAAAATTTTGGATCTTTTCCTTGCTTTCTAATAACTTCCTCGTTGTTCATATAATAATAAATCCTTTAATCTTTATATATTTTACTATATGTCTGTTGGATTTGATAATGAAGAGTTCTCAGTAAATAATCTCCCCTCTACAAAAAGTGTCCTCTATTATGTATCGAGATTTAGAAATAAATAAGGACCTGATTGTTTGTACTAATCCCTATCTGGGCGTTTATGTTTGTTTATTTCTTAAACTATAAGCCGAAGCTCCTAAAAGAGATAAGCTCCCCAATATAATGAATGGTGCTGAAACCCCATATCTTTCTGAGGCCTTATCTTCCAATTCTCTTATTTCTTCAATTGCAACATTACTTAGTTCCTTGAGATTAGATACTTGCCCAGAGATATAATCTCTTCTTGCTTGAGGAAATCTTTCACTTACTTCTTTGTATTTTAAGTTATCTCCTTGTAATCCAATCAAAGCACCTATACCAAATAAACTAGTGGCTACAATTGGAACTACTTTTCTTATTAAAGTTCTTTTAGTTATCATTTTTTATGATCCTCAAAAGTATTTAAAATTCTTTTTTCCAATTCATCTCTTTTCATTGAACCAAGTAGTCGATAATCATTAAGTGGCTTATCTGGAGCTTCAGTTCCAACATAAATTTCAATCTTGTTATCTCCCCACTGATCCGCTTTAAAATAAATTCTTTCTCTATCATTAAGAATTATCCCTTTGTAACCCAAAGCATCTAGAGCTTTTCTACTTTCTCCGTAATCTATTGTTCTATCTTCCCCAGCTATTTTTCTAGTTACTATTTCTGTTGTTTGGAAATTTTTTTGTATTTCTGTACAAGAGGTTATAAATCCTAAAGAAATGGCAAAACCTGTACCAACTATAAAATTTTTCATTTTGTCAAATTTGTTTTTATAATCTTTCATAAATCTAGGGGATTTACTCCCTATTTATATGGAAGTAGTCGGAAAAGACCGACTAAAAAGAAAGATTTAAATAGTATTTCTACTAAAGATTGTTATGGAGAGAGATTTATTCACGTTGTTTAAGGAATATGGGCTTAGTGAAAAGGAAATACAAATATACCTTTTTTTAGTTAGAAAAAATGAACTAACAGCATATAAGATATCCAAAGAAACTAAAATCCACCGTTCTACTTGTTATGATGTTTTAGAAAGACTAATTTCTAAGGGATTTATCTCTCAAATAGAAGAAGGAAATAAAAAAGTTTTTTCTGCAAATAATATAACAAATGTTATAGCAAACCTAAAGGATAAAGAAACGATTTTAACTTCAATAATTCCCAAAATACAAAGATTAGAACAAAAACAAGACAGATATGTAAAGGTATTGGAAAGCCCCCTTAGTCAAAAAGAATTCTATAATAATTTATTATCTTTAATCAAACAAGGAAAATTAACTTTTGTTTATCTTTTAAGTCCAGGACCAAGTGAAGGATCCAAATTAAGTACCAATATTTTTATTGAAAGGATTATAAATGAAGCAATTTCAAAGAGATTACTAAATAAAATAGACTACAAAGCAATTTGGGATTCTAGATTTAAAGATTCTGATTTTTTTAAAACTGCTAAGAGATTGGGAGAAAATAAATTTCTTAATTTGCCAACACATGCTACAACAATGATTTTTAATAACCATCTAGCTTTTTTATATACTCAAGAGGAATCTAATCTAATTGAAATTAAGAATCAATTTGTTTCAGGAGAAATGAAAGCATATTTTGAACACCTTTGGAAACAAGCTAAACTCTAATCCCTGTTTGGGCGTTAATGCAGAAAATAAACAATCAGATGATTATTTTCTATAAATCAATAACACCCTCTTTTGTTAATGCTGCAAACCTTACTCCAATAGGCAAATTAATCAAAGCAGAGATTAAGGCCATGTGTTCCTTACCATCTCCACTTGCTATTGATAAAGCAACTTCCATACCTTCAAATTTACCTCTGAGTTTTTGAGACAAATCATCCCTAAGTTCTTTTAGTTTTTTATTAAGATCAACTTTAATAAACTCAAATTTTTTCTCGTGTTTAAAATCTTTAGCAAAATCACTTCCAAGAAGAATTATTTTTTCCCATTCTCCGTGTTTCATTAATCCAGAAACCTGTGCCCATGTTCCTTTTCCAGAAGATAATAATGCTATGAGTTCCATTTTACAACATAATCCTCATTCCGTTTTTAAATATTCTTTTATTTCTTGCGGAAATTATATTAGTAGTTATTGGGAATTGGTTTTTTATTGAAGGTATTTTTTTGGAGTATTTTCTTTCAATTTCCTGTTTAGATATCTTTTCAATACTATAACTAGATTTTACAATAGGAGTTCCATCAGTTAAAATATGTTTTATTGAAGATTCATCAGGAGCTTCTCCCCATACTCTTTCTAACCCTCTATAAATACTATCAAAAATTTTATTATTTTGGTTATTATCTGTAAAAACTTTTATTACTAATCCCCCTGTCTTGCATGATCCATTATCAAATTTGATTTCATAATATTTAGGATTCATTTTAAATTATTCTGTTCTATTTTGAATTAAATCAAGATTTTGTTTAATTGTATTAGAAGTTATTAAATGATCTGGCTTACAATAATCTAACATAGCTTTAACATAAAAAGAATCCTTAGCTAATTTTTCAGCTTTTTTTTCATTAATTTCTGTTTTAGAATAATGGCTTGAAACTCTAAAATTTCCTTCTTTATCTAGAAAAAAACCTTTTTTTCCTTCTCCTGCAATAACTTCTAATTCTCCATCTTCAAATTTAACAACAATTCCGTCTCCATCGGGATTTTTTCTTGGCCCCACTCTATAATATTTAATCATAGAAAAAATATACTCAAGAACTTTTTAAGCATTATTGTGGTATTAGTTAGTTATTGCAATTAAATTACTTTCACCATAAAGGCCTACAGTTCCATTTATCGCGAGCTTGTTTGTGTCTGAGTGCTTCTTTTTCTGTGATTCTCTCTAAATAATATTTTTTTGAACAACTAACTTGATCATATCTATCTGCTTTTAATTCAGGATCCTCAGGATAACCATCTCCTGTAAAAGTTTTTAATTGTCCGTCTTTTAATATGACAACATCTCCATTAATTTCTGGTTTATTTCTTGGTTTAAGAGAAAAATATTTTACTTCCATTTTAAGTAAATTAATAGAGAGTTTTTAAGCATTATTGTAGTTTTTACCTAGTTATTGTAACTAAACTATCACCAAAATCTTTTTTTAGGGTTAATTTGATTTTTCCATCTGGATTTGAAACACAGAACTTGTTGCCCTGAGTGATTGTCTTACTAAAATCTATATGGTTTAATGCATAACCTGGTATGTGTTTTTCAGAAAGAAAAACTAGATTTTCATAATCATTATCTCTAAAACAAACAGATTCTACTTTTTTAGGTAAAAAATATGAAATTTCTTCTGAAGCTTGGGTTGCTTGCCATATTCGATTTAGGTCTTCTTGTAATTCTTTTTTAAACTTTGCTATTTCAGCAGTGTCTCTTAATTCAAGAAATTTTTTTATTGCAAAAAAAGCAAACACAATAAAAACAATTATCAAAATGATTGAAAAAATCATCCCAAAAGACATTTTCATCTGACCTCTTTTCATGAATACAATAGTAAAATAGCAGTTATAAAGGTTTTTTATAGAAACATTTAAATATAAGTTATACATGTATAATTTATGGAAAGAATAACAACTAAAGTAAAAAAATGGGGTAATTCTTTTGGAATTATATTGCCAAGAAAGATATTTAATAAAGAAGTTAGAGAAGGATTAGAAGTTAATGTAATTATTCAACCAAAAAATAGAATGACTGTTGGAGATCTTTTAAATTTCAGTAAAAAAAACAAACTTCCAAAATTGAAAAAGTCCACCCAACAGATTATGGACGAAATAGATAAAGAGTTGTGGCCGGAGGATGAATGAAATACTTCTTTGATAGTTATGCTATTATAGAAATAATAAATCAAAACAAAAATTATAATAGATTTACTGAGTTTACATTAATCACAAATACATTGCATCTAGCTGAGGTTTATTATTTTCTTTTAAGAACTCATAACGAAAAAACAGCTGATTATTGGATAAGAAATCTTCTTTTTACTTTTATGCATATCCCCCATAAAATTTCAATTAAAGCATCAAAATTCAGATATAAATATAAAAAGAAAAAATTATCCTATGCTGATTGTATTGGTTATGTGACTGCTTTAGAGAATAATTTAGTTTTTCTTACAGGAGATAGTAAATTTAAAAATAAAGATAATGTAGAATTTGTAAAATAATCATTCTCCAAACATCTCAACAGGTTTCACAATAATACTGCACTCGTCAGGATTAGGTTGATTTCCATACTCATCTGAACATTTAATATAATAAATTGTTTTAGTATTCCAGTTTACATAATGTTCTATATCTTCTAAGACCACTATATTACTTCCTTCTTCAATTGGATAGTTACATCCAAATGTTGAATATACACATTTTGCTTTTTCATTAGTTATTATCCTTAAATTTGAACCATCTTTATATGCCCTTACAACTACTGGAGCATCTGTATCTGACTTAACTTCAAAATTAATTTCTTCAACATCAGAATTTCCTCCCAAATCAACACATTTTATAAAATACTTATAAAATCCTTCTTCAAGATATAGGTCTTGAGAGTGGGTATAGGAATTTGTATTAAAAAAATCAATATAATTATCATCTTCTCCTGTATCACTATAAGAACATATAGCTTCTCCTTCTTTGTATCCTGCTGAGGTTTTAACTTTAAAAGTTATTTTTACACTATCTGTTGAATCTCTTACTATTTCATTATCTGGTTCTACAGAATCAATAACAAGAGGTTGAGTTCCAATTACAGTAAATTCATAAGATTCTGTATTAACCATTCTCTTGCTTTCATCTGAAGTTGGTTTATCTTTGCATCTAAAATAAAATTTATTTTCAGCATTATCATTTATTCCTGTGAGAGGTGTATTACACTCATAGAGCATTTGAGCATTTATTTCTGATAAGTATTTTGAACAAGTCATTGGCTCAATCATGTTTTCAAAACTCTGGTCAGTATGACTCCATCTACATTCTGCAGGTTCATTAACATAAACAACTAAATCAAGAGAATTTTGTTCATACTTTATTGGCATCTTGTTTAATATATTTGTTCCAACAATTAAAGGAGGTGTTGTATCTGGTCCTTGCTCAACACAATATCTAAATACAAAATTTGCAGTATTAGAATTCCCATTTGCATCTTGACATCTTACATATAAATCATAAATTCCATTATTTTCTATTGTTATATTTTCTGCTTCAAGAGCATCTGGTCCTGGTAAGCTCAAGGCAAAAGTATGATTATATCTTAATAATCCACTACTTAATAAAAAATTCATTTCATCAAAACTTTCTTTTCTTAAAGGATCTATTTTACATTTTGCAGGTTCTGGGTCATCATCAATTCCTCCACTTACAATATTTACTCCAAAAGATAAAGGAGTAAAAGCAGGAACACATCCATCAGTTGAACCCTTGTATTTAACCCATGTTCCCCTATCTTCTCTATTTGGAAAACTAATTCCTGCTGGATCATATTCATAATTATCAAGTAAAGCACCTTCCCAAGGAGAAATTATAGGCGGTTCTATATCATGTTCATTTACCCAAACACATTTTTCTTCATCTGTGCCCTGATTTACTAATGAACAGCTTTGTCCTAAACTTCTACACTGATATTCAGAACAAGGTAAATCTCCTTGAATATTACACAAATCACAATTTTGTCCTCCTGTTGGAGCATCCCATGGATGACAAGTGTATGTTACTACATCTTGTTTTTCTTTTTTATATTTCCAAAGAAAATAACCTACTGAAATACCTACTCCTATTCCAAATGCTGTCCAACCTCCAATAGTCCCTAAACCTAATTTTGAAGAAACACTATGTTCAACAATTTTTTTCCCACTTTCTTCAACAATTTTATTTACAAAAAGATCGTTTGCGCTTTTTCCTACAAAAAAACCCCAACCTATTGCATCTGCAGCAGAACTAATTAATCTTGGATCATCAACTCCTTTAAAAACAAATCTAATTGCTTGAGATATTCCTACTGCATATCCTGCGTTTTTTAATATCTGCCAACCAGTTCCTAGCCAGTCTATATTTGGTGATCCTACACTTTCTGTAAGCTTTGGATCTCTATAAAGATCTCCCCCCCTAATACCCATTTCCCCCCCTGTTCCTTGTTGGATATTAATTAAATTTGCAGGTTTTTCTGTTGGAATAACTAGTGTTGGGGTATTTGGTGTCTGACTTTTAAAACCAATAGTGCCTAGACTATCTTTTGCAACCTCAACTTCTTCTCCATTTCCACTAACAACTCTAACCTCACTTCCAATAGCATAACTAATAGCAATAATACCAACTATAAGTATAATTATTTGGCTTAAAGCCATACCACTTTTTTTTCTAACCTCTTTTGTTTGCATGTTTTATTTTCTTTTTACTTAGCAGGATATGTTACAGAGTAATGATGTTTAGATACATAAGAAACTTCAGGTTCTCCATATCTATTTTCATTAATAAATTTGTTAGTATATTCTGCAATTTCATCAAAATGAGTCTTCCAATAATCACTTTTTAGTTTAAGAATAAATAAAATATCACCATTTGGATAAACATCTTTTTTAATAATATCAGTGCCTTTCCATTCAGCTTCTTGTTTATTTTTTTCATGAGCTTGTACTAAATCAGCAACAAAACTTTCTTTGTATATTTTGGCACACCCACTACCAACAATTCCTAAACTCATTCCTGTTATGAGTGCTCCTCCAACAAGGTTTCTTAGTGTTTTTTTCATGTTTTCTTTTTCATTTCTACAGTATTTAAATGTTATCATTTTATAGTTACTACTTCTTATAATCTTCTCTTTTGTATATATCATCCCAAGTATAATATCCTTTTTCATCTAGATAATTATCTTTTCCACCGCAATCTCCTAAATATCCACAAAAATTATTTTTCACACCTTTCCATTGATTTGTTATTAAAAAACAATTACCATTTTCTGGATCACAATCACTCCTATCTCTATTTGGCTGGTGAAATAAATCTGTTGTATAAGTCACAATTCCTTGATAATCTGATATTGAACATATTTCTTCTGAATCTCCTTCTTGCCAAAAATCATATCCAGGAGCATATTTTGGAACACAAATATATTGAAACAAATATTCATAACCATATTCTCCGTCATTTTTTACATCTTTATTCAACTTTTCTTTATTATAATCATCAACATCTTCTTTTAAATTTCCACTATTAATCCATACACAATCTCTTTTATCTTGATTTAAACAATCATCTTCATTTGTTTGTGTCACACAAGTTTCCCATCTATTGACAACACATGCAGCAGTGTTAAATTCATCATTATTTGATTCAACACAAATTTCTTGCCTATAATCTGCACAAGGCTCTATAGTAACCTCTCCATTATAACATATTAATCTAAAATATCTGCTTCCAGGAAGATTGTCTTTTACATAATTAATATTTCCTGTAAGATCTCCTTTAGAATCAACACTGATTTTACTTACTCCTCCTGATTCTACACACCAAGTTTCACCATGTTTATATTGTTCATCAGAATCAATATTTCCATTTTGGTCAGTATCATATTCACAGCTTAAATCCTCACAAACGTGGTTTCCTTTATCTTCTTTACAAGTGCTGCCCACTAAATAATCACAATTTCCACAAGTGTTAGAATTAGCATTTCCATTATTACTATTATACCCACAACTATCTACTTTTTTGTAAATCTTTGTCCAATAATCTGAAGGAACATCACTTCCTTTCCAAAAAATATTTGCTAAATTTCCACAATTATCTAAAAAATAAACTTCATCTTTTCCTTCAACACAAGTTGTTTTATCACTTGGTCCGCAATTTGTTGCTAATTCATCAGCAGAACATAGATAACCTTCGTGAAATTCTGCATCACTTATTTCTTTACATTTTTTCTGTGTAGTAAATAAACAAGTTTTTTGAAAATCTTCTTCAAAAACACAAGCTCCTTTTACATCAGAGGTTGCACTTAAAATACATTCTAATTCATTTGAAATATCTTGTCTAAAATTAGTTTCTAAACCATAATAAGAAGCAAGATTTTTACATCTTGTTTGAGTCACAAAAGCTGCTTGGTCTCCTATTAAACAACATCCTAAATTACATTGAGGAATATCACAATCAACAACATCCTTCCAGACTCCACCTTTTACTCCATTTTCAGGATTTTCACATATTTTTTGAGGGGTATTTTCCATACAGGTTCCTTGTTTTGTATTATAACAGCATCCTAATCTGCAGTAAGATGTTGCTTCACATGAAGTAGGAGCAGCACTTAATCCTCCTGCAGTATTACAATCAGCTTCTTCATCAACATTCTGACACCATGCTCCTGTTTTTGTTTTTTCACAACAATATGAAGCAGAAACAAGACTAACTAAGAAAATTCCTACAATTAAACTTAAACTTAATTTATTTTTCATTTTTGATTTAAATAATTGTTTAAATTTTGTGAATTTTGATAATGTGTAGTTACTTCTTTCTGATTTTTTAATCTATAAACACCAAAACAACCATTAGTATATGTAGAAAGAGATGCTAGTATTATTGCTCCAGCCAGAATACCTATCACCAATCTTCCAGCTCTCTTTCCCTTTTTTATATTTACTTCATCTCTTGTTTTATTATTTATATTTTTCATTTTATTTCATACCCATATTTATTAATAATAATTGTCTTCCCATCATCACTAACAAATGTACCTCTAATTTTTCCTCCTTTTTCTGTTAAACCATAATATGTGCATCCTCCAATAACAGGTTTATCCCAAAACACTTGCACGTTTTTTCCGCAATAACTAAACTCATCAACTTGTTTTATATCTCTTGGACCAAATTTTTCCATAGCCTTTATTCCAACACCACCAATTATTGGAATAACCAAGCAAGCAATAGTTTTTCTTCCTGTAAATTCTAAAATTTCTCTAAATGTCATCTTTCATTTACACTCCTTATTAAATTATTTATTTCTTTGACTTTCATTCTAACCATATCCTGGAGGCCATGCAACACTCCTTGAGGCAAACTGAAATTTATTTAGATTATTTCTATCTGTTAAAATATAAATTGTTGAACCTTCTGATTGTTTTTTCTTTTCAACTTTTAAATCAGGGTAATAATCCATATAAGTTGTTGTTTCTGCATCACCATAATTTGTTTCCCATCTTAGAATACTATTTGCAATACTGACTAATTCATAAAGATTATTGTTCAAAACTACTTTAATTGAATCATAGGTTTTAGAACCCTCTTTGGTTAGGGTTAAAGAATTATTAAAATTAATAAGTATTCTTTTTGGAATTAACTCAACATTTATTTTTCCAGGCCTTAAATTTACTTGATATCCTGAATTTTCATAATTTGATTTCATAGAATTCAAGCATTCTCTTGCTTTGCTATCAATAGAATTTTCAATTTCTGTTTCAATGTGTTGTACTAATAAAGGTTGCTGAACCACACAAAGTACATGATATTCATTTGTATAACATAAATATTCTATTCTTGAATTATCATATAGGACATAGTGGCTTGGAGATAAACTGCCCCCTTGCAAAGAAATTTTGTCAACAGCTTCTTTTAAATTTTCTTCTAAGCAACTTTCCATATATTGAGAAGGATTTATTTCTGCTCTTGTGCCTCCTAATACTGGGGGAACAATGTCTCTAAAAAATAAAAATATAATTACTAACCCAATTAAAACCAATGCTATTATTATGAAGATAGTTACTTGTGAAAGTTTTGATTTTGACAAACCTTTTCTGACTAATTCCAATATCCAGGATCGAGTTCCGAGTTTTTTTTCACCTTTTTTCATATTAATCCTATGTTGTTTTAATTTATAAATTTACTTTAATCCATCCTTATAATTGCTGCACAATTTTTATTTGAATTATCCCATACATCAATGCATTTAATATAATAGGTTTGCCCTTTTAACCATTCAGCAAAATGTTCTGTTTTAAGGCCTATATTTGTTATTTTTCTATCAGAGCTAAAATTAAAAGGATTACATCTGTTATTATCATTATAATAACACTCTGCTATTTCATTTGTAATTATTTTTAGTTTATTGTCTTGATAATAAGCCCTGATAACTGTTGGAGCAGTTTTATCTACTTCTACAATAATATTTGTTAAAGCTGTTGCAATATTTTCTGCTGCATCTTTGCAGGTTATTTCAATATCATAACTCCCTTCATCTAAACTTGTAAAAGTATATTTGTGAGTTGTTGAATCTTTATCTGGAAAAACATCTTTCCATATTTTTCCTAAAAACCTATAACTACAATTAGATTTTCCATCATATGCTCCCCCAGAAGTTATAACCTCAAGCTCAATATTAATTGGTCCTTTGATTGTCTGATCTAAAGGAGAAACAGAATCAATTTTTAATGCTTCTTGTGTTGCAAAAAATGTTAAAGAATAATCTTTATTCATTGTTAGGTTAGCTAGGTTTATACACTTAATATAAATATTATTTTTATTTTCTGTTAATTCATCTATAAATTTAGAACATCTGTGTTCAAAAGCATCTTCATTATTGTCGTTACAAATCATTTCATTAACCATGTTTTCATAACTGATTCCTGAAACTTTTTCATATCTGCATTTTGAAGGCTCATCAAGATAAATATCTAAAGAAAGATTGCTTGTGTCTTTTTTTAAATAGCTTGCATTTAGAGGCAGACTTTTAGTAATAACAGGTGGACTTATATCTGGAACAGGGTCTATACAGAAATTTATTGCGTATTCTTTTGCATTAGGATTATCATAAGGATCCTGACATATAACATAAAAATTAAATTCATCCTGACCTTTTATTTTATAATTTAATAGTGAATGAGTGGTTTCCCATGAATACCCCTTCTCAAATAATTCTTGTCCATTTTTAAATAACTGGAATCTTGTTTTATCCCATTTACATACAGCAGGTTCGTGTGTTGTAAAAGAAAAATTAACAGTAGTATATTCTTGTATACAACCTCCATCTTGTTTTTTTATTTTAACTCCATTTTCTTCAGAAATAACTCTATACTCTCCTTGTATTTCAAAAGACATTATTTGTGGAGGTTTTGCATCATCCCCTGATGCATCATAACATATTGGATTTTCATCTTCATAACTATTTGTTAAAAGTTTACATCCTGCTCCAAGGCTCTCACATTTATATTTTGTGCAAGGCCTCATAGGATTTTCATTACATAAGTCACAATCTTCTCCACCAGAAACAGGTTGCCAAGGAAGACATCCAAATTTTGTTGTTTTTTCTTTTCCAAATATCATGGTTTCTTGAGGAGGAAGAGGAGGAAAAGCAAAATTTCCTATTTCAGATACACTATTATATTTGTTAGAAGTATAATTAGCAATATTTTCTCCAACTTTATTTTTTGATAAATTAAAATAACCTTCTACAATAGGTTTATTAAGAGGATCATTAACATCAAAACTAGGCCTAGTATATTTTCCAGCTAAATAAATATTTCCTGAAGCTTCTCCTGCTAAATTAACATGAACTCCACAATCACCTAAAGACATGCATAAAGTATTCATGTCTATTACAAAAATTTCTTCTTCACACAGACAATTCCAACTTTCATCACTCCCTTCTTTACATTTCCATGCCCCTAAATTAAGTGGTCCTGTTTTCTCATAAACAAGAGTGGCAGTTGCAGAAGCTAAATTACAAACATTTTTTCCATTTCCAGTTTCACTTGAATCTTCTGAATTTACATTAAAACCTCTTGGATATTTTGGAACACACCCTCCTAATTTAAAATTATTATATGGGGCTTTTTTTTCCATATCAACAACAAACCACCTACAATCATCTAATTTTTCACACTCTGCTTTATTATTAATAACATCTTTTTCAAAGCAATTTTCCCAATAATTAGTCCTACATTTTGCTCTTGAGACTCCATCAACAATTTTTTCTCCACAAATCTTGTTTCTATAATTTCCACACCTAGTTATTTCTATTTCTCCATAATTACAAGAAGCTAGATAATGTTCACTTCCAGGAATATCTAAACCATTTCCTACATAAGCATCAAAAACACACCAAGTTTCACCATTTATTCTTTCTTTATTATTTACTTCATCAAAACAATTTAAACTTTTACAAAAATATTCTCCTCTTGAATTAATATCACAGGTTTCTTCATATAATTCACAATCTTCTGCTACACCTTCTTTATTTTCATTTGAATCAAACCAATAAACATCTTCTTTTCCTTCTACACAAGATTTGTGAGATTTTTCTTCATAATCATAACCATAATCTGCTTCTAATTTTTCTGAAGAGCAAAAGAGCCCTTTGTAAAAACTTCCATCTCTTGCTGAACATTCAACTTCACTAATAAAAACACATTCGTTTCCAATTATACAAGCCCCTTCATCATCAGAATAACCTACACATTCTGATTCTGGGATATTCCAGTTTATATATGCTTCAATTCCCCAGGTTCTTGAAAGAATATCACAACTTGCTGCTGTTGTAAAATGAGTCTGGCTTCCTCCAACACAACATCCTTCTTCACACTGACCTTCACTTTCACCCCATTTATTTGGTGATTCACAGTCTGCTTCAATACCTCCTGTAGAACAAAGTCCAGTTGCTGGATTAAAACAATAGCCTGTTGTACAAAAATCAGTTTCTTCACATAAATTAGGAGAAGTGCTATATTTATTATCACAATTTTCTTCAACATCATTTTGACATGTCTGATTATTTATTGTTTTTTGACAGCAGACAGCAGAAACTAGATTTCCAGATAAAAATATTATCAAACTCAAAAGAAATATTATTTTTAATTTCATGGAATTACACACCCCCTTATAGCAAACCTAAATCTTTCAGAAACATCTCTATGGTCAATAGTATAAATTATACTTGAATCTTGAGTTAAAGTTCTATCTATTTCAAATTTAGGGTAAAGAAGCATATATGTGATATAATCAAATTCACAATCTAATACCTCTTTGTTTATAATTTTCTGAGCAAACTCTGTTAATTCATAGATTTTACTTAAGACAACTACTTTAAAATCCTTTTTTCTTATAGTCTCACCAGCTTTTGTTAGTATAAGTTCAGCATTAATATCAATTTCTATTTTTTTTGAAATTAAATTAACATCAAAATTCCTATATTTAGCTTCTACAACATATCCTTGTTTTTCTAAATCCGAGCTTAATTCAGTAAAGCAATTTTCAACATCTTGTCTAAGATAATTTTTTATTTCATTTTCAATATTATCAAAGAGCATTGGTTCTTGATTTATGCAAGAGATATAATTTTCTGAAGTATAACATAAATAAGATATTTTTATAGGAAAAGCTTCTTTTTCAAATTTAAATTCTTTGTAAAATACAGGTTCTATATACCCCCCTTGTTCACCAATTATTTTAACAGCTTCTTTCACTTTACCTTCAAGACAACTATCTAAAAATGCAGATGGATTTGCCTGACTTTTTGATCCACCAATTCCTGGAATAACATCACTGCTAATAACAAGAAAAAGAGCAATTACTCCAACTATGATTACACTTATTATTATGAATATACTTGCCTGCGCATATTTTGGTTTTAAAACTTCTTTTTCTTTCATTTCTTTTTACCGAATTTGTGAGGGAAACTTGAAAAATTCATTTTTTCTTTTCCCCCTCTTTTTTAAGTAATTCAATTAATGCCTTATTTAAAGAAATAGAACGAGGAACTGTATTTTTCCATTTTTCCCAGGTTTCTTCTGGGACTTCTACTAAAAACTTTTTGGTTTTTTCCTCTTTTACCATTTACTTAGTAATTATTATTAATAATTAGTATAAGTTTATATCCCTTTTATTTTATAATGATTAATTAGTATTTAAATGTTTTTATGAAGGGGGGAAATTTAAGGTTAATTATCGAACAAACTTTTCAAGTGTTAATCATGTTGTAACTCCTGTTAAGCCTCCAAGATAAATAAGTTGACAAGTAGCCAGAGTTACTTCTTTCCAATCAAATCCTTTTGCATCTCTATTTCTATTATTGTAATTTGTTATTCCTTTTATTGGTTTTAAAAATCAGAAAATCTAATTTCATATTTCTCCTTATTTTTCATTTTTTAACAAGAGGTATTTTACTTTTAAAGATTAGTGTAGTCAATTCTTATTTCAATCATCAGTCTCAACTCTTGGAGCTAGAATAAAACTCAAACTCATATGACCTGTATTTACATCCATTTTCAAAGGATGATCATTAGCAAATCTTAAAATTGTTTTTTCAGAAAGCTTTGAAGCTTTTATGAACTTTTGAACATAATCTAGACTATATTTTGCTTTGCAATTTTCTGCTTGAATATCTGCTTCATCTCCTGAGAATTCAGATCTTGCAGAATTCAACCCTTTAGCTTCAATAATAAATTTATTGTCATGAATTATTAATGAGCAAGCATCAGCAACAACAGCACAATCTTCAATAGAATCAATTAAATCAATAGAAGCCAATTCAACTCTAGAACTATATTCAAGATCAGGTATTTCTTTTTCTTCTCCTTCTATTTCAATGAGTCCTAAGGAAAAGTTCCTTTTTATCCTGTCTTGTATCTGGATATTCAACATATTTTCTTTTTTTTCTAAAATTAAAGAACTTCCAGCACTGCATCTTTTTAACACTCTTTTAAAGTTATCTAAATTAATTCCTAAAACCTCATTTCCTGTTTCAAATTCTGAAAAAGCAGTTTTTGGCAATTTAAAATTAACCAAAGCAACATTTGCAGGGTCCATGGCAGTTATTGAAAAACCAAATTCACTAATTTTTATTCTCACTTCTATGACTAACTCTGAAATTATTTCAATTGCTCTTGCAAATGAAGTAGGATTATCTAATTTCACTAACATTTTTTATAAAATCACACTGGTTTTTTAAGCATTATTGTCATAGAGATAAGGTAATTATATAAATAATTTGCTCTTTTACAAAACATGTTGAAATCACTAAATATTAAAACAATAAAATCTCAAGAAATCATAGATATTACTAGTCAAATTAAACAAATCGTGGAAGATTCTGGAGTAAAACAAGGAATTTGTGTTGTTTATGTATTCCATACAACAGCAGCAATTTTAATTAATGAAAATTATGATTCAGATGTTAAGTTGGATATTCTAAAAGAATTAAATAGAATAGTGCTATTAGAGGATAATTATAAACATGCAGAAGGAAATTCAGCAGCACACATTAAATCTAGTATGGTTGGGTCTAGCAAAATTTTAATCATAGAAAACAAAGAACTAGTTTTAGGAACCTGGCAAGGTCTTGGTCTATGTGAATTTGATGGTCCAAGAAACAGGAAAGTTTTTATTAAGATAATTGAGGGTTAAAATGGATTTAGATACAAAAATAAAAAAATTAGCTGCATATGAAATAAATTGGTGGAAAGCACACCATAGAAGAGATGAGAGTAAATTAATTGTTGCTACAGCAAAATTCTATGAATTACAATCTACTCTAAATTGCATTGATATTAATTATAGTATTGCTTTAGAAATTGGTAAACTGAGGTGGGCAGCAGTTAAATGTTATTCTAAGGCTAAAGAATTTGATGGAAAAGATCAATCTCAAGCAAAGATATATTGGGGAAAAGCACAAGAAAATGTTGAGCAAATGTTTAGGCTTTTGTATGAAGATAAAAAATGACAGAAGAAAGTAAATTAAGTTTCAAAGAACAACGTATTCGTAAAATAACTCATCTTTATTATTCAAGACCAGAAGTTCAAGAAGCTATTTTTGAATTTTCAAAAAATAGAGAAGTTGTTCCAAGATATTTTGAAGGTTTTGGAAAAAGGCCTGATTGTTTTCAGTATAAAGGAGATATATTTGAACTTGTTAAAAAAGGTGCAACATCTTTTCATTGTTCTGAAGAAATCTGGAAAGATCCCTTACAAATTAAAACAGGAATGACAGAAGAACAATTAAATGAAATAAGACATGGTTGGGATTTATTAATTGATATTGATAGTAAATATATTGACTATAGCAAAATCATGGCAGAGGTGATTATTGATTTTTTAAAATTTCATGGAATTAAAAAGATTGGGGTTAAATTTTCAGGTTCAAAAGGATTTCATATTTTAATTCCTTGGAAAGCTTTTCCTAAGGAGATGGCTGAAATTAAAAATTCCAATATGTTTCCAGAATATCCCAGGATTATTACACAATACATTATAGAAAAAACAAAAATGAAATTAATA
>JAHIWS010000018.1 GCA_018815925.1 Nanobdellota archaeon
AGTTCTAACTATGTTCACTTTAATTCAGGAGGTCTAGTATCCAGACCTTCTGTTTCTAATCATTCAAAAGAAATAAACTTTGAGGACGGCGATTCCTCACCAAACTTAAAAGTTAGGGTATCCTCGCCGTTGATGTAATGACAACAAAAAAACAACCTAAAATAGAAGAGAAAAACCTAGAAAGAATTTATATAATTCCACTTAGAGAAAAATGCAGAACTGTTCCAAGATACAAAAAAACAAATAAAGCAATTAAAACAATTAAAGAATTTTTGGTTAAACATATGAAAATTTATGATAGAGATCTCAATAAAATAAAAATTGATGGGTATCTAAATGAATATATGTGGGCAAGAGGAATAAAAAATCCTCCTCATAAAATCAGAGTAAAAGCTACAAAAGATATTGAGGGTGTTGTAAAGGTTGAACTTATTGATTATTCTAATAAATTAAGGTTCAAAAAAATTAGGGCTGAAAGAGTGGAAAAAGTTTCTAAAGAAGCTGCTGCAAAAAAGAAAAAAGTTGAGAAACAAAAACCTGAAGATAAAGATACTTTGAGTACTAAAGAAGAAGACAAAAAAATTGAAAAAGAAAAAGCTACTGCTGGAGCACAAGCAGCTCAAAAAGTTGCAGAAACTCAAGCAAAACAAATGAAAAAAGCCAAACAGCCAAAAATAAAACAACCTAAACATCAAGCTAGAAAAGCTCTGGCTAAATAAGTTTTTATATTAAAGATTTCTTAAAAAATTATGCTACAAGAATTAATAAAAAAACTTCAAGAAGCAAGAAATCCTCAACAAGCTGTTATTTTACAAAGATTTTTTAAAACAGGTGTTGGAGAATATGGGGAAGGAGATAAATTTCTTGGAATAAAAGTTCCAATACAAAAAGAAATTGCTAAAAAATATTCAGGATTAAATATAGCGGGTATTCAAAAGCTTCTTGATAGCAAAATCCACGAGTATAGGTTGGTTGGATTATTAATTTTAGTTAATAAATTTAAACATAGTGATGAAAATGGAAAAGGAGATATATTTAATTTTTATCTGAAAAATACAAAAAATATTAATAATTGGGATTTAGTTGATTTAACTTCTCATAAAATTGTTGGAGAATTTTTAAAAGATAAAAAAAGAGATAAATTATATGAATTAGCTGAAAGTAAAGACTTATGGGAAAAAAGAATATCTATTATTTCTTGTTTTGTTTATATAAAAGATCATGATTTTAAAGATGCTTTAAGGATTTCTGAAATTTTGTTAAATGATAAACATGATTTAATACATAAAGCTGTTGGATGGATGTTGAGAGAAATTGGAAAGAAAGACCAACAGGTTTTAGAAGATTTTCTTAAAAAACATTATAAAAATATGCCAAGAACAATGCTTAGGTATGCAATTGAAAGATTTAGGGAAGATTTGAGGAAGAAGTATTTGAAGGGGGAAGTTTGATCTTTAGCGTTAAAAGAAGTTTTCATAACAAATTTGGAAAAATCCTGCAAGGATTTTCTGTTTAAGCCCTGTTATGTCTTCCGAGGGCTTTAACCCGAGAGCCTGCAAGGCGTGACAAGAAATTCTGAAAGAATTTCGCAGAGTTGTTCGAAGGCACTTGTATTAATTTTAAAAATGGCACTTCAGGACGGCGGGAAGCTGTCTAAATAAATTAGAGATGTGTGCTTCTTCTTTGCTTCTTTCTTTCTAAGAAAGAAGATGAAATAATCTTGGGGGCGGAAAGTTTTATATATCTCTTTCTTTGTTTTATTTTTATGGAGATAATATTTGTTAGGCATGCAGAAACAAAAAATAATGTAGATGGAACTATTCAGGGTCCAGAACATGGAGACATAAATGAGAAAGGAGAGAAAGAAATTGAAAAAGTTAGTGAAATATTGAAAGATGAAAAAATTGATATTTTTTATTCTAGTGATATTCCTAGATGCAAAATCACCTCTGAAGGCATAAATAAATTTCATGGTTTAGATATAAATTTTACAAAATTAATAAGGGAAAAATATAATGGAGATTGGACTGGGAAAAATTATAAAGATGTTAGTTGGGATCAATTAGAAGGAACATTTGAAACAAAAAAAGTTAATAATGGAGAAAGTTTAATCGAGGTTAAAACCCGTGCAAGAGAATTTATCAAAGAATTGTTAAATAAATATGGTGAAAAAAATAAGAAGATTTTAGTTGTGAGCCACGGAGCATTTTTAAAAATATTAATTGGAGATTTATTGGGAATGGAAATAAAAAATTCTATCTTTAATCTTAAAATTAATCATTGCTCGCCAATTAGAGTAAATTTTAGCGATATGGTTTTTGAGAACAAAGATCATAAAAATGTGCCAAGCGTTTCTTTATAAGAAAATTTATAAGTAACCTTTTTTAAGTAGTAAATATGGTAGAACAAAGAAGTAAAAAGGTTATCTGTCTTGAAGGTATAGTCGGAGCAGGAAAAACTACCCAAATAGATTTATTATACACAGAGTTTTCTCCAGATTGTTATTTAATACCTGAATTAAATGAAATATCTCCTATGAAAGAGGTTAGAGATGACCTTAAAAGAACCGGGAGAATTTCCAATATGACTAATCAAGATGTCTTAAGACTTATTAGAGCAAGAGGAGAGATTCATCAAAGATTGCTGTCTGAATCAAATAGCCCTTTAGTTTTAATGGATAGAGGAATTTATACAGGGATGGTTTTTGAATCTGGAAAACTGGATATGTGGGAAGTTGAGGAGATAAGTAAAAAAGAAGGGGTCATAGTCCCAGATTTATGTTTTGTTTTGTATTGTGATTCTGCTAAAGTATTAGAAAGGGTTGATGAAAGAAGAATAAAGGTTGGAAAATACAAACACAGAGCATTTCATGAAAATCCAGTATATATTGAAAAAACAAAAGGAAGATATTTTGATATTGCTAAAAAAAGACCTGTAATATTGGTAGACGCATCCGGGAATAAGGGAGAAATTCATAAAAGATTAATGGAGGAAATTTACAATGCTGGATTTTTATAGCCAAAGAAAATTATGGGGGACTCACAGAATTTATAAGGAAACTATTAAGTTTGATAATATTGTTAAAGAAGTTTTTGAAGAAGCTAAAAAATCTGAAGGGATTAATTCTCCTATGGCAGTATTTGCTTATGGATCTCCTGGGAGGTATGAACTTACAGGAGGCGATTCAGATGCAGATATTTTAATTGCAGAACCTTCCGCAAATCAAGAAAGTGATATATTAAAAAAAGTTCTTAAAGATAGGTGGGGCGATTTTGATTTTTCAAAAGTAGATGTTCCACCTTGGAGCACATACAGAGATATAGAAACTTTTTTGAGGACAAGTCTTGTTGAAGGAAATCAAGTTTTAGAAACAAGATTTATTTGTGGAGACGATAGTGTTAGAAAAGAAATAGAATCTCAAAAGAAAAAATATGATTCTCCACATAGAGAATTAATGAATATAATTTTTAATAGATTGTACTTTGACCAATATTTTAAGCAAAGAGTGAGAAATGGTGCAAAAAATATAAAATATTGCAATGGGGGAACAAGAGATTTTTTAGTATTTTATTGGTATGACAGATTATGCAGAAAAGTTGATGGAGAAGAAACTTCATTATCTGGTTTAAGACAACCCAAAATCAAAGAAGGATTAGAAAGATTAATGATGGAAGGAGCAATTAAGGGAGAGCAATTTGGAAGAGCTATAGAAGCAGTTAATGGATTAATTGAACTGAGAACAGATGCACTTATTGCAAATAGGGGAACAGAAGAAAGAGGGTTATCTGTTTTAGACGATAGATTAATCGAAAAATTGCAAAAAGATTTTCAATATCCTGCTAAAGAAAAGGTTATAGAATTTTTTAACTATTTTACTCGTTCTATAGATGAAGTGGTAAAAACATCTTTAGAAAGAACATTAGACATAGGATCAACTTTTTATGGGGACAAATGGAAAGAAAGGATTAAATCCGCATATTCTCCTGAAACCCCTCAAGAAGAAAGACTCAGAGTTCCTAATATTGATGCTCCAACAAGAATTGCTTTGTTATGGGGTGCTTCTAATTCAGGAGATTTAAAGGGATTTCAAACCTTATCAAAAAGATATACAAATACAACAGATTGGGAAACAATAGCTTCAATTGCTTGCAGTCCCCTTTGTAGTTCTGATATTCTTCATGAAATTGGAACAGGAATTGCTAAAGAGAATGGATATGGTTATATTTTAAGAATTGTTGGCAGAAATAAAAATACGAGTGAAGAAACATTAAAACGAATTGCAGAAGATCCGAGATTAGATAAAAGATATACTGAAGTCGCTAAAACTGCTTTAGAACACGGAACTCAAAAAGCGAATAATTTAATCTAAATTGGGGGAAGATTATTTCAAATAAAATTCTTTTTCTAAGAAAAAGACTATCTGTTTTTCTAAAAGAAAAACTAAGCACACATCTCCAATTTAGGGGCGGGTGGTCAGGGGATTTACAAATCTGCACTTATTGAGTTGAACATCGGGATTTAGAGAATTTTTTGCGAAGCAAAAATTTGGGAAAATCCTGCAAGGATTTTCCTCTAAATCCTTGTTAAGTGAAGAGTCGAAGGCGAAAGGGGTGCACCCCATCTTAGAGGATTTGCAAAGCAAACCACAGAGTTGAATTTGAGTTTTATTCTATAAATTATCTTTGTAGAAGACTAACTTTTATGACACGCGTGCTTTTTTGCCTTCTTTTTTCTTCTAAAAAAGAAAATGGGGATTTCCGTCTTTTTGTTTCTTTTTTCTAAAAGAAGAAATAATTTTGATATAATCTATTAAATAACTTCTTCAACTTTTTTATTTGACTCTTCTCTAAAATTTATCCCTTTTTCTTTCAAAGCAGATTCCATATTCCCTCCAACTTTTCCAGCAACAACAAGTTTTACATTTTTTTCTGCAAGCATATAAGCTACTGAAAAACCTGCTCCTCCAGAACCTGATGCAAATGGATTTTTTATTGTCTCTACTAATTTTTTAGATTCAAAAATGAAATAATACGGGGCTCTTCCACCTCTTTTACTTATTTCTGAATCTAAATTTTTTCCTTCAGATGCAATTGCAATTTTCATTTTTTAACCTCCATTAATTTATTTAACAAAACTCCTTGAATAACTGATGCAAAAACCATAACAACTAAAAGAATAACAATATATTGCCAACTAAAATAAACTATTGCTAATGGAATTAAAGGTATTTTTATAGCTCGATTATACAAAAAACATGCAATTAATCCATAGTTTAACCCTTTATTTCTTAAGTCAGCTAAAAGAGGGTACCACATGTAAATGGGTCCAGAAGATAAAATACCTCCTATAATTACAAAAAACCATTTCCTAATTCCTTTTTCTTTTAGATATTTTATTACAAAATAAGGAGTTATAAAATAATTAGAAATAGACATTAAAACAAATACTAAAAGAAAAATAGGAATAATTTTTAAGATTAGGTTATTAAAAAAATTTAAACTACCTAAATAAACTTCTTTGTTAAATAAAGAAAATAAAAAGTAAACAAATACAATTAATACTAAAAAATACCATGATTTTGGGATTCTTTTCATTTTTCCTTTAAATTTCATACTAATACCTCCAAAATCAATACAGTAAGGATAGCTACAATAATTGAAAGTATAAATGCACTTATGTTTCTAAGTATTGTGAATTTTTTCCCAAGAATTGCAGATTCTGCTGGAAGTTGTATTATTCCAACAGTTACCCAAGAAACTAGAAAAGCTGTAACTGCTGTAAGTCCCACTCCTTGTTTTAACATTTCCCCTCCAAAAATATAGCTTGTTATTGGATTCCCTGCAGATATACTTCCAACTAAACTTCCAATAAATGAATCTAAAAAAGAGTTTTTGCTAAAAACAGAAAAGTAAAAATATTTTGGGACCAATACAGATATTAAACTTATTAAAAGAATTGTTCCAAGAATCATAGGAAATGCTATCCATAATCCTTTTGCAGCCTTAACTACAGATTGTTTAAGTGTCTCTTGTTTCATTTTAATGATCACACCCTAATTTTAATTTATCCAGAGAATTTAGGTTATCAATAACTTCTTTAACAAAATTGAATTTCCCAGTCATAATTTTAACTCCTTTTTCTTCAAATAATCTTATTGCTCTACCTCCCATTCCTTTTGAAAATACAATTTTAGGATTAATCTTCATTATTTGGTCAACAGGGCTTATATTAGGATTTGAATGTTCTAATTTATTTTTTATAATTTTAATCTCTTTTGTGTTTGTTTCATAAATTGCAAAATAAGGACAATGCCCAAAGTGTTCACTAAGTTTAGAATTTTCTCCTTTATCTTCGTCTATTGCGATTAATAATCTCATTTTAATTTCCTCTTTTAAATGCTAAGCAAACTAATTAAGTAAACTTCGAGATCTTGCTTTATGCATGATACATTTGCGCTTTTAACTTCTGCCTTTCCATCTTTAAGTTCAAAACCTTTTTTGCATGCTGAAACACATGCTCCACAACCCAAACATTTCTCCTTATCTATTTTTATCATTTTTTTATTGAATTTATCCTCTTACCATCTGAGTTTGGCACTTAGGGCATTTTTTATTTGTGCAGGGCTGACCCCTTACTTGAGGTTCTTCATATCCACATTTAAGACATTTACAAATTCCTCCCGGACCTGCTGCAAATCTCCTCATTCTTCCTCCACCACCAAGCCCTCTACCAAAACCTCTTCCCACTTGTTTAACCATTTTAAAGTTACCTCCTTGAATTTTAATTGCATGACCTTGAAGAATAGCATCTGCTAAATTTTTTCTTCCTTCTCTCAATAATCTTGATAAAGTAGATTGACTTATCTTCATCTTTTTCCCTGCCTTATTTTGTTCCATTTTTTCAGAATCAATTAATCTTATTGATTCTAATTCATCAAAACTCAAAATAGTTTCCTTTAGGTTTACCATAGGAATACCTGCTGGTTTGAAGTAAGTTATATCTGGCTGAAAAAAGATTCTTCTGGTTCTTGTTGGTCTTACCATATTTTTATTAATTCTTTAATTCTTTTAATTTTTTCTCTATCTTTTCCATTTCTTCTTTTAGAAAGTTTAGTTCTTGCTCTAAAAATTGTTTTTCTTGTTTTTCAGTTATAACTGCTGGTTGGACTTCTTGTATTGGCATTGATTGAATAGGTCTTGCTCTCCATCCAAATCCTCTTCCTTTGCCAAATCCTCTGCCAAAACCAGAATTCATAAATCCGGGCGCATTAAAACCTGCACAAAAACCCATTCCTCTTCCAGTCATACTTCCTTGTCCTGAAGGACCTGTTCTATCTCCTTGGGGCATTTTATTTCCTCCTCATCTTTATAAATTTAGTTTAGTTATGAATATGTATTCATTACACTATTTAAATCTTTCGTTTTGGGTAAGTATTCATAATCTAAATCCAAAAACGAAGTTTTTGCTATCTGTCCTGAAAGGACTGCGCGCGTGCCCGTCTTTAAAACTCAAACTCAATTAGACATAAGCCCTGTTAGTTGCCCCGAGCCGATAGGCGAGAGCGCAGCGTGGTCGAGGAATTTTGAAAAAATTCCGAAGAAGTCTTTCTCAGCAGTGTCTAACACTTTTTAAGAGACTCTAATGCTAAATTTCCAGCATCATCTAAAGATTTGCCCAGTGCTAAAAATCCATGATTTCTCATTTCTAAGAAATAATTATCACCTAAAGTTTCCAAGACTCTATCTACTAACTGTGTGGTTCCATAAGGTTCTTCTCTAGAAGTAATTGGGATTCCAAGTTTTTCAGCATCTTTTGAGATTCTATCACAATGACCATGAAAAACTGCATTAACATCTGATCTTGCATGATATATTGCTGCATGAACCATAGCTTCAGAAGATGGTTTTCTAGAGCCAGAAGCATATACTATTGCTGCTTCTAAATCTATTCTTTGAATTGTTACAAATCTATCATTCGTGTTTGATTCATTTAGACCACTTGATGAAGCAGTAATGATAAATTTATCTTGACCATCTTCTAACCTAAAACTAAGATTTCCATAAGAACCTCCATCGTAAGGTGGAGCAAGATTTTTTTCATGGAAGACCTGACACCAGTATTTTAATTTTTTGAGTCTTGAATCATTTGGCAAATCTTTTCCAATCATTTCTGTTTGAAATTTTACACCTTCATATGTCATAATTATTAGAGTTTCTTAAGTATATTTAAACTTTACTTGCTTCTTAGCCGCTGAGAAAGATTGCAACTAAGCCCTGTTAGTTTCGTCCGAATATTTGGAGGGATTGATTTTTAGTGCAACGTCCCGAAGGGAAAACTCAAAGTCGTCGTGTCAATAGTTTTTTCTTGGGGTCTCGTCGCCTTTTTGGTTCTTTTTTCTAAAAAGAACATTATTAATTCTTGAGTAGTTACAGACGAAAGATTTATAAATCTGGGTTTAATTTCTATTGTATAATGAAAGCTACATTGTATAGACAAGCTAAAGATATTGAAAGAATGGATGAAAAACTTAGAGATTTGAATAGTTCTAATCAAGTTGATGTAGCGGAATTACAAAGAAATTTATTTCAAAGATATGAAAGCAATCCTGTTCTGTATGATGCAATGCAAGAAAGCCAATCTATTGAAGAAAGTGTTGCAGAATTAGGACAAGTAAATAGAGGCATTAGAAAAATTCTTCCATGGAGAAGAAACAAAGGACATAATGAAAGATTAAAGCAATTAGGAGAATTAGTTTCTGAACCATACCATTTACATACATCTGGAATTTTCATGCCTGATAATTTAATTACAACAGGAGCAGAAGTTACAGCAATGGCTTTTGGAGTTTCATATTTGATGTCAAGATATTTGTTAAGTCCAAATCCTGATGTAAGTCCAGAAGAAATTCAACAAACTATGCACGTATTTGATGTTGTTTTGCCAACAGTAATGTCTGCATTAATGGCTCCTATGTTTGGTCTTTTGACAAACATGAGAAGATTTACAGGATTGCCGACAGAAGAAGCAAAGTATTTGGACGGAAAAGTTCAAGAATTCTATAAATAATTCTGCCGAAGGCAGACTATCTATCCCGAAGGGATGGCGACGAGACCCCCTTTAATAATTCTACACGACGATTGAATATAACCCCTGTTCAGCGATTTTTTCGCAAGAAAAAACACGAGTTGACGCACTAAGCGTCCTCGTGAGTTTCTAATTCTCCGTTATTATATTCCTAAAATCTCTCTTAGTTTAGGTGGGCTTTTTGCCATCCCATTAAATTTGAGGTGCGTGCCCTTCTTTGCTTCTTTCTTTCTAAGAAAGAAGATGAAATAATCTTTTTTAGGGGGTTAAATTTTCCTTATATATTCTAACGCCCGAATCCTTTGTTCTTTTTCCATTTTCTCAGGAGCTTCACACCAAGTATCTAATTCGATACTCAAATAACCACTATAACCCTCTCTTCTTAATTGACTTATAAATTCTTTAAAATTAATCTGACCCTCTTTTAAAGGAGAATGCTCGTCCCTATCACCTTTATTATCATGTATATGCATATCCCAAACCTTCTTACTCTTTTTTAGCTGACTATAATATAAAAGAGCATTGCTTACAACGTTCCCATGCCCTATATCATAACAAATACCAATATTTTCTAAGCCCTTTACTAAATATAAAATATCTTCTACATTAATTGGTAATTCTCTAGGATGCTTTCCATCATGAGTCATTGTGGGAAGATTTTCAATACAGAGTTTAACATCTCCTAAATCCTGATTGATTTCTTCAAGTGATTTTCTAGATACGTCTAAATGCGCTTTATAATCATCTAGAGAATTAAACTTCCCTCCATGAATAACAATTAATTTAGCTCCGACTTCCCTAGCCATTCTAATAGTCTTTCTAACTTCGCTTAAGGAAAAATCACGTGTTGTTTCATCATAAATCGAAATATCAAAAGTCTTATCTTTTAAAGATGTTCTTTGTTCAAGATATCTTTGCCGTTCCTCTTGAGATGCACCCATTTTAACAAGTTGTTGTTCTGTAAAATCATATTGATTAGGCATTAAGTGAATTGTTAAGTCTACATCTGCTTCTTTTGCTAACCTCTTTATTTCACGAGTTTGAGTTTCTGTGTAAATTGAAGGTCCTAAAAAAGGATAACTAACAACTAACTCTAAATGCGAAACTCCTTGCTCTTTAGCAATAGAAAATTCATCCTTCCAATATTTTTCAGGAAATTCTCCAATTCTAGATACAAATCCTATTTTCATAATTATTAAAGAATTTATTTATTTAATAATCTTCTCATTATTTGGTCTTTAGTCATAAAAGCTGCATGGATAAATGCGTCTGTTCTATTGGGTTCCCTATGCAAATAATCAAAACTTTTAACTCCTTTTATCCCTTGTCTTAATGAATTGATTAGTGCTTGTGGAGTTTGTTTATCTAATAAAGGAAGCATAGTATAGCTTTTTCCTATAACATTTGGAGAATGTCCATCTGTAAATGAGCAGGCTCCAGTATCATGATTATCTCTTATTTCTTCATTATAAAACTTCGCAGATTTTTCATTAGCTCCTATAGGAAGTAACTTTGGAAACCAAAATTCTGCAGAAGCGTTGTATACCTCCCACCCATCTGGTTCAAAGTCTAGAATTTTTGGTCCTGCCCCTCCTTTATAGAAAGGATGGTCTACGATTGTAACAGCATTATAATCCTTAGCTTCGGAAAAGGAGTCATCAAGAGTTTTACTTTTTATATTCTTTCCTTTGGGTAATCCTATAACCAATACATGACCTTCTGGTGTAAAAACTTCTTGCCCTTTTACTATTAGAATTTTTTTCTGAGGAACATATATGCCAACAGAATCCTTCTCATCTCTAACTTCAACTCTATCATAAGATTCAGGAGAAGAGTTAACAAAATCTTCATACCTATAGTCTTCGCAATTAGCAACACTAAAAACCCCTTCTATTCCTAATCTATTAAAAGCGACATCAACTACTCTATCAAAACTAGGAAATCTCCCCATTCTTCCTAAATGATTATGTAAATCAACATTAATTCTCTTCATTTTCCAACGTTTTTTCTAGATTGTTTTCTCTTTTACAATTCCTAAACTTTCTATAATTTTCAGTAAATTTATCTATTCCAAATTCATATGTAGAGTCCTGTTCACCAGGAGGCCCAACAAAAGTCATGGAATACATCATCCCTGTGAATATGGTTGCAAGAACCCCCCCACATACACCCATTAATCCTCCATACAACATTTTTTCTGCTACTTGCTCGTATCCAAGCAAATAAGCGCTTCCTGCTCCAATTGTTGAAGACAAGGTTCCTAATCCTATAGAACCAACTATACCACCAAATAATCCTACCTCAAAGGCAGCTTTTGGCGCATTACCAATCATATTCCATAAATATTCTCTTCTTTCCTTTTCTAATTTTTCTCTATTCATCTTATTATTTTTTATTTTAATAACTATAAAAGCTTTTCGTATGTATAAATTTAAAAGTAGTTACACTAAAAATAATCATTAATTTTTAATTTAAACTCCATCCAAAATATCCAAAAAAATAATAATAGTGTATCAATAAATATTAAGCTTATACTTTGGGACAAGGGGATATACGAGATTAAATTTAATCCAAATACAGAATCAGAAAATGGATAAAATAAACTGCTTCCATCCCTTATAATCGCATCAAGGAAAATGTGTAATAAACTTCCTGCTGCAAAAATAAAAAATATGAAACTTAATTTCAGGTGTCTTTTACGAATCCAATTATTTTTAATATCAAATTTTAGAATGAACAAACCAATTAGTAAAAAAATTAAAGGAGCAAATAGTGAATGTAAGAAACCTCTATGTATTTCGGGTAATTGAAAAATATATTCTAAATCAGGAATGATGCCTGCTATAGCAGCAATCAAAATATAATACCTCGGAAATTTTTTATTATTTTTAAAAAAATATTCTCTAAATAACTCTATTAAGATTATTGACACTAGGACGTGGGTTGTTGTATATGGCATTTTCAATCTCTTTTATGAAACAAACAGAAATAGAAAATATTTAAAGTTTCGCTTTGGGCGGCGGAAAAAAGATTATTTCTATTAAATTCAAAACTGAAAGTTTTGACTATTTGTTCGAAGGACAGGCGCGCACCTCGTAACTGGGGCGGGTGGTCGGGGGATGGCTGAGAGAGATTTTAGTTATTTTTTACTTTTTATTTTAGGAGAATTAGAAATTTCGTTGAAGCCCTGTTATGTCTTCCGAGGGCATCAGCCCGAGAGCCTGCAAGGCGTGACAAGAAATTCTAAAAGAATTTCGCAGAGTTGTTTGAAGGCACTTGTATTAATTTTAAAGATGGCACTTCAGGACGGCGGGACGCTGTCCAAATAAATAAGAGATGTGTGCGTCCTTCTTTGCTTCTTTCTTTCTAAGAAAGAAGATGAAATAATCTTTGGGGTGGAAATTCTTTTAGCCAAAAATGCTAGAAAGCCATCTCATAAATTTAGCCCATAAACTTCCACTTACACATTCATCATTAATACACAAATTACTATCACATTCAAAGTTATTCTCGCAACTTAACTCAGGATTTTTTTGAGAAACAAATTCATCATTTTCATCAGAACAATAGTTACCATTTTTTCTAAATCCAAAAGGGTAACATTTGTCATTTAATTCACAACCACTACATAAATAAATAATTTCTTTATTTCTCTTTTCTTCAGGGATTTCTTTTTCAGGAATCTCTATGATTTTTGGACTTTCTCCCTCAACAATATCTGAAGGTTCTTCTTCATTTGGTTCTATTACAATTACTTCATAAATTTTTGTGAATGTTACAGAGGCAGTTGATTCCTCAGGTTTAGCCTCATTTATTTCTATGGAATTAACCTTTATCTTTAATTTTTTTGATTCTGGATTTGAAACAGCCCCATAAAAGATTTTACATTCTTCTCCTTCTTTTAATGAACAAACCTGAGCATTTACACCGTTAATTTCTACTTTTGGGTCTGTATCTCCCGATAATGCCCAAGAGATTTCCCTAACTTTTGCCCAAACCTCATTCATTTTTATTAAATCGTTTTTCTTAATTGTGTATGTTCCTTCTTCAGAAACATCTATGTTTTTCTTAAAAATTAAATTGGCTTGATAAACTGCACAAGGAACTCCATTTAATTTTATATTTGTTCTGTCTTTAAGAATCAATTCGGAAAGAGATTCTAAATTATCAAATTTTTCAGTAATTCCATTATAAGTTATATCTAATTCTATTTGGTCTGAACATCCTTTATGTTTAATTTGATAAGAGGTTCCTAAAAGATTGCAACTTCCTGAACCATCTTTTATAATACATTCAACTTCTTCTCTTGGAGTTTCCTTAACAATTCTAAACTCTTTTGTTTTTACAATATCATCATATCCATCTTTTTCAGCAATTATTTTTATTTTGTATGTTCCAGGTTCTCCTGAACCAAATAATTGCTCTAATCTTGCAACAATATCTGAGGTTGTAGAAGAAACAGAAACACCACAACCTCCACCACCTTCTTGTTTTTCTTCACCTGTCGGACTTACAAAATAATATGAACAATCAGAAAGATAAGGGAGTTTAAATTCAACACTAAAAGTATCTCCTCTTTGATAACTCTCTTGATTTAAGATTATTTCAGGTTCAACACTTAAATCAATAACCTCTTTACAACAAACTTCAGGTCTATTTCCAACCAAACTAGGACAATTTAAATTTGAAACTTCTTCATAACCTGCTGAACAACTCATATCAAAACATTGGTAGCCAGCGTCAAAACATTCACTTGCTAAAACAAAAGATAGCGAAAATATCATTAAGAAAAATATTGGTAAAATTACTTTTGCTTTCATCTTAACATATACGATGAAGTATATGTATAAAAAGCTTTTGCTTTTGTTGGGGAGGGAAAGATTATTTCAATTAAATTCTTTTTCGAAGAAAAAGACTATCTGTTTTTCTGAAAGAAAAACCAAGCACACATCTCCTAATAGGGGCGGGTGGTCGGGGGTATTGAAGTGCCATCTTTAACTATTTTTAATTTCAAAGTTTAGTGCCTTCGAACAATTAGACATAACAGGCTTTTAACGAACTTATGTGATTTTAATCACATTAAGCCCTAAAGGGCTTTAATTTGAATGATGATTGCGCTAATTTTTGGCATTGTTTGCTCATTTTCATTTTTGTTAAACACAATTATATCATTAAATTATATTATAACCACAATCTCTCTATAAATACTTCTTAGTTAATTAATCTATTATTCAATCTGTAAAATAATTAAACCATCAAAAGATATAATGATTTGTTTTAACCTAAAAGTTAAAACTTAGCTATTTATAGAATCAAAACAATAAATAATTTATGTCTTATTATCCAGTAGATATAGAAAAAGCTGTGCTTAAGGAGTGTAAAAGAAGAAGACTTTCTCCTAGAACAGCTAAAACTTATATTTATTGTATTAATAGATTTTTGAAGTGGTGTAAACAAGATATTGGAAAGATTAGTAAAAAAGATGTTAGATTATTCTTGGATTATTTGTCGGAGAAAGATTTATCTGGAAATTCTCTAAATACCTACCACATGGCAATTAGATTTCTTTTTGTTGATGTTTTAGATAAAAAAATGTGGATAAATATTAAATATTCAAAAGTTCCTGAAAAATTACCTTGTGTTTTATCAAAAGAAGAAATTAAAAGATTATTAAATGCTATAACTAATTGGAAACATCGCCTTATGATTGAATTTCTTTATAGCTCTGGATTAAGAGTAAGTGAGTTGTTAAACATTAAAATTAAAGATTTAGAATTAGATAAAAATTTTGGGTATGTTAGAAATGGAAAAGGTGGAAAAGACAGATTGATAATTTTATCTAAAGTTGTAAAAGAAAAAATAAAAAACTTAATTGAAATGGAAAATTTAGAAAAACAGGATTTTTTATTTCAATCAAACAGAAATAAAAAATATTCTGTAAGAAGCATTCAAAAAATAATTAGAAAATCTAGTCAAAAGTCTAAAATAGAAAAGTGGAAAGAAATTCATCCACATACACTAAGACATAGTTTTGCAACACAGTTAATTGAAAATGGCTATGATATTTCACAAGTGCAGGCACTTCTTGGACATAAATCTCCTGAAACAACAATGGTTTATACACACATTAGTTCTCCAAAAATGATTAATGTTAAGAGCCCTTTAGATAATCTATGAAATAATTTATATATTCTTTTAGGATAAAATAATTATGAAAAAACATTTTGAATTCAGCATAATAAACATTGACAAACCTAGTGGACCAACTAGTTTTACTGTTTCTGATTTTGTTAAAAAAGCTTTGGGGTTGAGAAAAACATCTCATTTTGGAACACTTGATCCAAAAGTCACAGGAGTTTTGCCTATTGCATTAAATAGAGCTTGTAAATTAACAGGTCATTTTCTAGGACATGATAAAGAATATGTTGGAATAATGAGATTTCACGAACCTGTTGAATTAAAAAAAGTAAAAGAGTCTATTAAAAAGAAATTTACAGGAATTATTACTCAATTACCTCCTGTAAAATCAAGAGTTAAAAGAGCAGAAAGACAAAGAGAAATAAAAAAGTTTGAAATATTAGAAGTTGATGAAAATAAACAGGATTTTGTATTTAAAACAGTTGTTCAAGGAGGAACTTATATTAGAAAACTAGTTCATGATCTTGGAGAAGCTCTTGGTATTGGTGCACATATGTTAGAATTAAGAAGAACAAGAGCAGGGATATTTAAAGAGGCTAAGAGTATAACCCTCTATGAACTAGAAACTGCAATAAAAGAAGACAAACTAAAAGATTTAATAATTTCTGGCGAAGAAGTAATAAAGAAAATTTTTCCTGTTGTTGAAATAAAAAAAGAATCTGTTGATAGAATTTTACATGGCCAGCCAATCTATGATAAAAATCTAAAAAAAGATTATAAATTTGAAAAGGATACTGTTATTGTTGTATTTTCTAATAAGCAATTTATTGGAATTTTTAAAGTAATAAATGCTGTGAAAATATTTGCTAAGAGTGAATTTACTTTTCAAATCTAAAAAAATATTCTTAAAAGAGAACTCAAACTTCCCCCAAATCTAAATATAGAAGTAAAATCAGCTATAAACATCATTGCTATAAAAAAAACTCCCTTACTCAAATTAATAGTAACTTCTCTGAAAGCTATAAACCTTAAAATATTATGTTTATTTGCCTTATCATAGGACAATGCCTCAAAAGATATTAATGCTGAACTTCTTGATATTCCATAAAGAGAACCTACAATAAAAACCTGTATGGGTGTAATCACAAAAGACTTTATAACCCATATTATTGCACTAAAAACAGAGCTAATTCTTAAAACAAGCCTTCTTGAAACATCTGTGAATTTTCCTATCACTAAAATTGAAATTACTGAAAAAAAGAAAGATAAAAATGAAACAAACCCTAAGGAAGTATATTTTTCCCCTAAAATAAACAGAAAAATAAAAAGAGGCCAAATTACAAGAGCTATACTCTGTTCAATTCCAAACCCTATAAAAGATAAGATATTTTTGGCTTTTTGTTTTTTAAAAAGACCCCTTAGTGAAAACGTTATAGGTTCATGTACTTCTTTTGAAAAAAATAAAGGAATAACTGAAAATAAAAGTAAAAAACAAGATAAAATAAATAAAACCTTAAATCCAAAAAAGGCAACTATAAATCCTCCTACTAAAGGGCCAATTGCACTAAAAACCGCTATAAAAATTTGAGAGACTCCAACTTGTTTGCCCCTATTTTTTTTATCACTAAATTTAGAAAAATCAACATGATATCCTGTCCAAAATAAAGAACTATAAATACCAAAAATAATTCCTAAGAAAATAATTGGCCAATTAAATTGCTCCAAAGAATAAAGCAATAAAAAAAAGAAAATTAGAAAAGGCATGCTAAAAAGAATTGTATGTTTTAATCCAAATCTTGCTGAAATTTTTGCAGAAGGTATTGACAAAAAAGAATGAGTTAAACAAAGAATAGCATAAAAAAAGAAAATAGAGGAAAAACCATAACCTATCTTATAAAGATAAATAGGAACAAAAACACCAACTAAGGCTAATGCAAATGATTTTATAGCCATACTTGAGTAAAGCTCATTCAATTCTCTATTTTTCATAAAGTGAAAAAAATAACTATAATTCTGCATGAATAATATAGTTTAAAATAATTTATAAACTTTAATTTTTATAAGATTTTATGAAACATTTTATATATTTTTCAAAATCAGCGACCACATCTGGTAAAGCGCTTAGTCAAGGTAATTTAATGAAGGCTGGAAGAATAGATATTGCAATCCATAGTTTTATCCAGGGTGTTTTTTTATCTCATGATTTTAGAGAAGATGTTAAATTTCATTTTGTTTTTTATGGTATGCCTGATCCTCCAAAACACATTGAAATAAGAGTCACAGAAAAATTAGGCCTAAATAAGAGAGACATTGCAAAAATTATACAAAAACTATTATACAAATACAAACCTGGTGAAAAAAATGAAGTTCTTCCTGGATGTTTTATTGAAAAAAAGCCTTTATTATATGTTGTTGAAGAATTAGCTGAAAATAGCCAGGTTTTTCTTCTTGATAAAAAAGGAAAGAATATCAGGAATGTAAAAATTAGCAAAAATCCTGTTTTTATACTTGGAGACCAGGATGGACTTCCAAAAAAAGAATTAAAAAGATTAAAGAAAATTGTTGTTCCTGTTTCTGTAGGTTCTAAAATGTATTTTTCTTCTCAAGTAATTGCTGTTATTAATAATGAGTTGGATTTTAGAGGAATTTAATATCAAAATCTTTAATAACTGAGATAACATTCCCAAAATATGAAAAAAACCGTAAGAATTTATATTAATGGGACAGTGCAAGGGATGTTTTTTATGGGGTTTATTAAAGAAAATGCTGAAAGATATGGTGTAAAAGGTTTTGTCAGGAATCTCGAAGATGGGAGAGTTGAAGTATTTTTAGAAGGTAATATTGAAGAAGTAAATAAAATGATTGAACTTTGCAAAAAAGGACCAAAACATTCAATAATCAAAAAAGTTGAAATCAAACCAGAAAGATTTCAAGGATTAAAGAATTTTAAAGTATTGCATTTTTAATAAAGTAAAGTGACTTTTGCAAATTTTAAGGGGTGTAAAAATTGTATTGAATAGAAATCAGATCAATTTTTCTTAATTTAAATCTAGTTTTATTATCTCTTTGTTTATATCTTAAAAAAGATCAAAATGTTCTTCAAGAAGGTTTAATACTTCGCTCTCTTTAGAGTCCCTAATTTTGTTTTGTCTTTTAAACATTTATTCTGAAAAGAAATAAGATTTATAAGGTTTTTTAGCCAATTATAAAAATGATATACACAAACTCAGATGGAGGTGCTAGAGGAAATCCAGGACCAGGGGCAATTGGAGTGATAATCAGGAAAGATGGGGAGATTCTTGCAAGATATTCTAAATTTATTGGTAGGAGAGTTACAAATAATATTGCAGAATATGAGGCATTGATTAAAGCTCTTGAGTTAGCCTCAAAATATACTAAAGATGAAATAACTTGTATTCTCGATTCAGAGTTAGTTGTTAAACAACTACTTGGAGAATATAGGGTAAAAAACCCTAAGCTTCTTGAATTATTTTGCAAAGTCCAAAAATTGCAAGAAAATTTTAAAAAAATAAAATATTTATGTGTTTCCAGATGGAACAAATTTCAGCAAATAGCAGACGAAATTTTAAATGATGAATTAGATACAAGAGGTTTTAAAAGATATTATAGAACTAGGGGATAAATATTGTGGATTAAGGTTTTTTTATTTTGTTTTTTAAAAATAGTTATATTATCAAATTTAGAATATGTAGAAAACTCTTTATTATCAAGATAACTCCAAATTTCTTTAAATTTACTATTCATTTCATCTGGTTTTAACAAAGTTACATGTAGTTTTTTACTAATAGAATCATATTCTCCCAAATGCATACCTGGTAAATTTTTTATTTCTTTTAAAAATCTTCCAAAAGTTATTTTCAAAATATCAGAAGGAACTACCTCTAAAAAAATATCTTCTTTACCAAAATTTCCATAACCTTTTATTTTAAAAGTAGAAGAACAAAGATCTTTACAAAAATTATCTAAAAAATTTTCTACATCTGCAATATCTTCTCTTTCAAAAGGAGCTTTAAGAGTTATATGAGGTCTTCTATCTTTTTTAACTAGATTTTCTAATTTAAATCTAGAAGATAGTTCGGAAAGAATTTTACCATAATGTTTTTTGATTTTATCATCAACTAAATGCCCAATGTAATATCTCATTCAAAGTTTAAGAGTCAAATAATTTATAAAGATTTATCTACTAGAGTACATATGGTAGAAAAATTTTACTGGGCAGATGAAATTGCTGACCAGATAATTAAGAAAAATCCAAATAAAAAACAATACGTATGTGCTTCTGGCATTACTCCTTCTGGCACAGTTCATATTGGAAATTTTAGAGAAGTTATAACAACAGAGCTTGTAGTTAGGGCTTTAAAAGATAAAAAGAAAAAAGCCAGATTTATTTATTCTTGGGATGATTATGATAGGTTTAGAAAAATTCCAGAATGGCTTTCAAAAGATTATGAAAAATATATTGGTATGCCTGTAAGTGAAATTCCTTCTCCATTTGACAAAAATAAAAGTTATGCCAGATATTTTGAAGAAAAATTTGAGAATTCTTTAAGTGAGGTTGGAATAAAAGCAGATTTTGTTCAGCAAAATATAATGAATAAAAAATGTAAGTATTCTAAATTGATTAAGATTGGTCTGGATAAAAGAAAGGAAATTATGAACATTCTTAATAAATATAGAAAAGAACCTCTGGCAAAAGATTGGGTGCCTATTGTTATTTATTGTGAAAAATGTAAAAAGGATTTTACAAAAATAATTTCTATTAAAAATTATGAAATTGAATATGAATGCGTGTGTGGTCATAAAGATAAATTTGATTATAGAAAAAAAGGATTGGTTAGTGTAAAATGGAGGGTTGACTGGCCAATGAGATGGAAATATGAGGGAGTTAATTTTGAACCAGGAGGAATTGATCATAGTGTTCAAGGAGGTTCATTTACAACAGCAAAGGAAATTTCTAAACAAATTTTTGATTGGCCTGCTCCAGTATATGTTTTTTATGACTGGATAAAATTAAAAGGAGGAAAAGAATTTGCAAGTTCTACTGGAAATGATATTACCCCTAAACAAGTTGGAGAAGTATATGAACCTGAAGTTTTAAGATATTTATTTGTTTCACAAAAACCAAAAACAGGTTTCCAAATAAGCTTTGATAATGATGTTATTAAGATTTACGAAGATTATGATGCTCTTGAAAAAAAATATTGTGAAAAAAAAGTTAATCCGCGTGAAAAAAGAATTTATGAATTATCCCAAGTAGACAAACCTAAAAAGAAAATAGTAAAAAAAACTAGTTTTAGGCACTTAATAACTCTTATACAAACAAATAAAAAAATTCCTCTTAATGATAAAATAAGAGCAGAAAAAGTAAAAAACTGGCTTGAAAAATATGCTAGAGAAGATATGAAATTTGAAGTTCAAACAAAAATCAATGTTAAATTAGAAAAAAAAGAAAAATTAGCTTTATTGAAATTAAAAAATATTTTAAAAGCTGGTGAGCATTCTGAAGAAGAATTATTTAACATGTTTTATGAAATATGTAAAGATGTTGGTATTTCAAACACCCAATTTTTTCAGGCTGTTTATAGGGTAATTATCAATAAGGAAAAAGGACCAAGATTAGCAAATCTAATTCTAACAATTGGGAAAGATAAAATAATTAAATTATTGGAACAAATGAAGTAGATGGCATTGATTGTAAAATCAAATATAAAAAAAGTTGTGAAAGATCTCCAAGGCAATAAAGAAGAAATCACAAGTGTTGCTGAAGAAGTTGGAATGGCTCTTGAAAAAGAAGTTGAAGAAATTTTAAGAAAGGGTATTAAAAGAGCTTCAGTAAATCACAGAAGAACATTACACGCAAGGGATTTGTAAAATGATAAAAACAAAAGAGGGGAAAATTCAAAAAGTGAAAAAAAGAGCTAGAGTTTCTAGGAAGTTTGTTATTGCACTTTCAGTAGTTAGTATAATTGGATTTTTTAGTATTATGACTGAAAGTTTATTTAATTTTAGTATTGGAGATTATATTGAAACTCTATGGTTATTTGTTTTAGGAGGAGGATTAATATTAGAGACTTCAATAAATGAATTAAAAAAAATTAAGGCAAATGGTTTAAATTCAAACATGCTTGGAAAAGTCACAATGATTGTAGTGGGAACTATTGCAGTTATTGCTGCTATATTAAGTCTTCCTCAAATTAATATGCAAAACCCAACATTTCTAGCAATTAAAGGTATAATCAGTATTTTAGCAATTATATTTATAATAATTCAAACATGGATTAGTAAAAAAGAGATCTAATTTATCATTGTAAAAGTATATATTATAAAATAAAAATATTAAAAAAGGAGATAAATTTTTAAAAGATAAGATGGTTGTTAAAAAAGAATTATTAAATGAAACAAAAGAGTTTCCAGAAAGATTAGAAAATATACATCAAATTAAAGGAACAAAAATTTTATATAAAGCTATGTTTTACCATATTCAACTAAATTCTCAAGGGGAAATCTCTTTTGATGCTTGCTTAACAAAAATTCAAGAGCAAGAAACTTTTAAAAAAAAGAATTTTTTTAGTAGAGAGAAAATTCTTGAAAAGACTCAAAAAGAAATTTGGGAGATTTGGGATTACAATCATAAAAATTATATTTTAATGAATAATTACCCCCCTTCATCGCATTTTCAACTCACAACAAATTTTTCAAAAGAAAATTATTACAAAAAAGGATTAATAAAGAATGCCACAGAACAGAACATTATATTAGAAAATAGTTTATTAGATAAACTTTTTGACCCTTTAGAGAGAAAAATTAATGAATTCTTAAAATAAAAATATTAAAATTTTAAGTGAAAAATATAAAAAACCTAAATATTATGTTTATTTATGACAAAAACAAAATTTCCAGTTTTAGCAGTGGTATTATTACTATTTGCTCTAGTTTGGGTTTTTACAGAACTTGGTTATTTTAATATAACTGTTCCATGGATACCTATTGTATTGGCAATAATTGCTATAGGAATGATATTTAATAGGTTTAGCAAGTAGATTTTTATACTTCCTTGCATTTTTTTTATTTATGCCTCAAACAAAAAAACAATTATCCAAACAGGGTAAACGAAATAGAGCTGCTGGAGCTAGATTTGAACTTAAAGTTAGAGGGGAACTTGAGTCTCAAGAATGGATTCTAGATAAATGGACTAATAATGTGAACTTAGAAGAAAATAAGCTTGTGAAAGCAAAAAGAAAATATAATCCTTTCAAAAAAATGTTAGTTGTTGGAACTGGTTTTCCTGATTTTGTAGGAATTAAATTAATTGGTAAAAAATATGATGTTATTGGAATTGAAGTTAAAGCAAATGGTTGGTTAGATAAATTAGAAAAAGAAAAATGTAAATGGCTTATAAATAATAAAATTTTTAGTAAAATTCTAGTTGCAAAAAAGTCAAAAAAAAGAGGAAAAATTGACTATATTGATTTCAAAGAAAAATATATGAAGGAGAACACAAATCATTAAAAAAAGATTTTAATGATAAATTAAATGAAAAGAATTACTTTAAGTTTAATCTTTTTTTTATTATTATCAGTAAATATTTCTGCTATTAGGATAAATGAAATTGAATTAAATCCTTTAGAAGGTAAAGAAGGTATAGAATGGGTTGAATTATACAATGAAGGAAGTGAAAATGTTGATATTTCTGGTTGGGAAATTTATGATGGATTAGTAAGTGAAAAAAAGAGATTCACTATTGCAGATGGAACTATCATTAATTCGGAGAATTATTATATTATTGAGTTTGATAATCCTATTTTAAACAATGGTGGAGACTATGTTATTGTTTATGATTCTTCTCGAAACAAAATTGATCAAACAGAAACCAGAAAAGAAACTTCTTCTGGATCTGAAACATGGCAGTACTGTGATTCTGGATGGGTTTTTAGCAAAGCCACAAAAAACTCTGAAAATGATTGTGTGGAAGAACAAGAACAAAAAAATCAGTCCCAAAACAATCAGACAAATACATCACAAAATCCTCCATATGATAATTCTTCTATCACAGAATCTGAAGAAATAAAAGAAAAATCTAAGGAAACAACAAATAATGAACAAGAAATTCAAAACTTAGCAAGCAATCAGCAAATTCCAAAATCAAATAAAAAACTAGAAGTTATAAAACTAAATACACAAATTATAAAAAGTAAAGATGATAACAAGAATTTAAACAAAAATACTTATGCTATGTATGGATTTGCAGTTTTTTGTATGTTGATTGGTGTTTTATTTATCTTAAAAAGTAAAAACAATAAAAATGAGTTTGGATGAAGAGCAAAAAAAACAAGGTTTAGAAACAAAAAATATAATTGCTATTATGATGGTTGAAGTCATAGGAAGACCTCCAGAACATTTAACAGAAACTCTTAATGACATAATTAGTAAAATCAATGAAGAAAAAGGAGTAGAAGTTAAAGAGAAAAAAATACATGAACCAAAACCAATAAAAGATCAACAAGACTTTTATTCTAGTTTTGCAGAAGTTGAATTTGAAGCTGAAACCATCATGCATATTGCAATGCTAATGTTCAAGTATATGCCTTCACATATTGAAGTTTTATCTCCAGAATCATTTAAAATCACCAACAATGAATTAAATGATACTTTTAATGAGATTACAAGAAGACTTCACCAATATGAGGAAATAACAAGAGTTATTCAAAATGAAAAAATTATCTTAGAAAAAAAACTCAAAGATTTTTTAGAAGGAAATAAAAAGGAATAGTGTAGTAAATAAAATTTTATAAAGATTAATCCTAATAAACTAATATGAAGAAACATCCTTTTGGATTAGGCCGTGTAAGGAGAGGGAAGTATGAAGCAGAAATTAATTTAATACATACTTTTGGTCCTGATATTGGTTTAACAGAAGAATTTGTTAATAGTTCATTTAGATATAGATTGAGAAAAAAACCAGATTTATTAGGTGTTTGGATTCCTTATAAAGAAGCTGTTGATTTAGCTAAAAAGGCTGCAAAAAAAGCATTACCTAATCTTGAAGGAGAAATTAAAAAGCATACTGAAAACTCATTATATTTTTTAAAAGACTAAAACTTATTTTTACCTTTAGCTATTTTGAATAAATCAACTTTATTTTGTGTTTTTTTGTATCTTGATTTAAAAAACCATATTGCAAGAACAAGAATTATGATGACAATTGACCAGCCAATTATTTTTCCTGTTGAGCTTGTTGAAATTTCTTCACAAATAGCTAAACAACAATTACCATCTGTTGCATAAACAACTGCTTCACTACATTTTTCATCATCATTACATTTTTTTCCGTTAAGGTCTGCACAACTCTTTGCAGCAGGATCAGTAACATTTAATATTTCTTCAGGAAGAGGTTTATAACCCGTTAAAAAATCTAAAGATAAATCAGAGTAGGTGTAAAAAGTATAATCATCTGTTAAAGATTCTGCTCTAATACTTCCTAATGTTTTTTTTTCTTGATTTCCAGAAGAAAAATCTATTTGTATTTTAATACTTTCATCTGCTTCTAAATTGTCAATTTCTGTGATTGACAAACTAACATAGGGCTCTAAATCTTCAGAAACTTCTACAAGAATATTTTCTAAATCAAAATCTCCATTATTATATAAATAAATAACCCTAGTTGTATCAGAATCTGTAGACATCTTAACATTAAATTCTGTTGGCTCAAATCTAAAACTTCTTTTTTTAGGTGTAGAGATTTTATTTGCAATAAGATAAACAGGAATCTCATAAACTATATTCTCAGTTGAAAATTTAATAGTTTTTAGGATAGATTCATTAATCTCTCCTATTACAAAATTTATTTTTTTAGATTCAGCTGCATCTAGAATAACTGAATTATCAATTGATTCAGCTCCACTAAATAAAGAATCAAAAAATCTTGTACTACCACTATCATTAGAACCAATGTTTATACCTATGGTTATTTCAAAATCCTGTAAATTTTGGATTTCTATAAAAAAATTCTTATTATCTATAATAAAACCAGGAGATATTGAAAAATCAGCTGTATTATTTGTTATTGAAAAATTCTCAATTAAATTTTCTTCAACAGTTTCTCCTCTCTGTATATATTTTATGTTTTCAAGTGCAATCGAATAATCACCAGGAGACTTTCCCAAAAGTTGTGCATAAACATAGTATTTTTTATCAATTTTTGAAATATCAAAACCTAGGGGTATTTGAACATGGCCTTTATAAAAAATAATATTTTCTTTAAGAATAGGTTCAACAAAAGTTCCTGATATTTCTGCTAAAAGAGTCTCATCTTGACTAAATTCTGTATTCATCTCAATTGTAGCTGCTGAAATAATCGGAAGTAATAAAAGTATTATTAAAAAAATCAATATTTTCATAGCATATTAAAAAAAAGATAGTTAATAAATGTTATTTTGGTTGATAATTAGATTAGACTTCCCTAAATAGATTCTTCCAGCAACTATTCTTCTTAATTTTAAACTATTTGCCCATCTAGCATAAGCATTCCAACCTTGAAAACTCTCTAAGAGATTCTCTATTAATAAGGTTTATCCCATATCCCTTATATTTAATATTTTATGAACCTATAATTAATTTTCTTAGTGGATCTATTTGATTTCCCAAAAAAAGTATTGAAAACAACCACATTAAAATTTTATTTTTCATTATGAACCTCCCATTTCTTTTAATTTTTTAAGAACATCATCTAAATCACCTTGAGGTCTTCTTGCTGGAGGTCTTCTTGCTGGAGGTCTTCTTCTTGGAGGCATCATTCTTCTAGGAGGTCTTCTTAGAGGTAGTCTCGATGAAGGAGGGGGTGTAAAAAATGGTGATCCTGGAGGCAATCCTGGACCTCTTCTATAACCTTTTGATTTTCCAAATTTAGATTTTAGCTTAATCCAGTATCTTCTTAATTTATCTTTAAACATCATTCCAATAATTACTAAAATAATTAAAATTACTAAAACCCATATAAAAGTATAATCTCCACCTCCACTTTCTTTAACACAACAAAAATCACTAGAATCGCAAGTGTATGAATAAGTTATTTCATAACCTTCACTACAAACATATTCACAAATTCCATTGCCTAGTGTCTCGCAGTCTGATTCAATAGAAGTAGTTTGTTCATCACAACTTCCCCCAATGCAACATGTTTCTCCTGTTAACAAAGTATCAGATATTTCTGTTTCTACTCTCCCACTACATGTTTTATCAGAACCACAAATAATTCCTCCTTGAGCTACACAAGGTTCTAATAATTTTGGTTCGTCACAACAAATCTGGGTTAAAGGACAATATCCTCCTAATTCAATTCCCTGAGCATCGGCACAATCTAATTTAGAAATACAATAACCTGAACAGGCAGAATTCCCATTTGTTATAATTCCAGAAAAAGATTTTGGCCAGAGTGAATAAAGTAAAAATGCTGTATCTCTAATACTTCCAGAATTCCAACAACCATTAGTATCTTGTGTTCCTAAAAGCCAGTCTATTGTGTTTGCTTTTTCAGGAGGATCATCAGAAAAAGGTAGAAGTGCTAGGGCAGTATCATAAAATTTGTTTCCTGATTCCAACCACCACTTATTTTCTTTTTGTTTTAATAATAAATCATTTCTATAAGAGCCATCCCCTAATCCATACAAAAAAGCTTCAGGAAGATATTGTTTATTATCAGTATCGCTTGCCATAGCAATTAAATATGGTTTATAGGCATCAATATTGTAATTTTTATCTAAAACAAGTGCTGCCCATAAACTTCCTTCATAAACACAAGAATTTCCTTCTTTAAAACAAACAGAAGTTATTTTTTCAGTGGTGTGTCCATGTGCTTCTGCACCACTTGTTTCACTTGTGACATGTATTGGTTCTCCTTGACCTATTTTTTTAAATAATAAATTTGTTAAAAAAGCTTTGTCACAAGAGATTTCAAATTCCTCTCCAAAACAAGAAACCCTTAACCAATATCCTCCAAATTCAGTATCAACAGTTAAGCAACTTCCTGCAGGAGAATTAATTTTCCTGTCTTCTCCTATATTTATGGTATATGAAGAGCCACCATAATCTATATCGCATTGAGTTAATTCAGAATTTACATTTTCTATTTGTAAATACCAAATAAGATTGTCTGAAGTACTTTTATTCTGAGATAAAAGCCATTCTTCTGCTTTAGTATTACCATTTAAAGCTAAAATTGCCTGGGCTGTTGTTTTAATCTTACATCCTGATTCTGGCCAACATTCATTATTTTTAGAATCATCATTAACCTCACTCTTACATTTTCCTGTACCAAGCAAGGCAAAAATTCTTTCTTCACGAGATAATGCATCACATCCCTTCTCATCTATCTTATCTTTAAGACAATCTCTAGCATCTTGTATTTTAGAGGCTTCATCATCTGAATCTGAAAAATTTAAATCATCTGCTGTAATAAAAGCCAGAGAATATATAACACATATCAGTAACACCCCTAATAAAACACCTTGTTTTTTCATTAGAATAAAAGCCTTTACTTGTTTTTAAAATTTGTTATTATTTTTGTTTTTCATTTCTTCTAATTCCAATCAAACTTTTTCTAATAACATAATTCACAGGATTTTTTATTCTTGCACAAAAATCATCTGGTTGGCAGACTGCAATGCCTTTGTAAAATTCCTTACAATTAGGGGGCATTATTGGATTTTTTCTATAACTCCAAGAAAGCTGGGATTTAATATATCCTTGTTTAATTTTAGGGTTGTTTTTTTTATTCCATTCTTCAATTCTCTGCTCTAACTCTTCTTTATCCATTCCTATTGAACGAAAAAGATTAATCAAAACAAACAAGGCTCTTTTTTTCCCATCTTTAATTCCTTTTAAGATATTCTGAACACAAGGTGGAAAATTTTTATCAGAAAGATTATCTAATTTTATTGGTTTGAAACTATTCTTCTTTTTTTCTTGTTTTTCAGTATGTTTGTCCTTATGCCAATCAAGTGCTTGCATTAAAAGTTCTTTTGCTTCGTTTTCTTTAGAATCAGGCATAAAATTTTTTACTTTTACATTCATAGGATCTGCATGTTTTAATTCAAAATCTTCAAGTTCATCTAAATCTAATACAACACTTGCTAGTGCTGTTTTTTCATGAAGAGAATAAGGAGCCCTAAATAAATGTCTTGGGGAGACAAGGATAAGGTCAGGCATAACTTCTTTTGGAGCTTGAAAATCTTTTATGTATTTGTTTGGTTTTGAAAGATCTGAAATTTTTTCTATTAATTTCATTTTTGTTTTTTCTATAATGTATTGTGTAATAATCCTGGGATATTCTGGAAACATATCTGAAGTTTTTATTCCGTTTATCTCTTTAGGAAAAGCTTTCCAAGGAACAATTAGATGGAATCCTTTAGACCCAGAGAATTTTATTCCAATATTTTTAATCCCATGGAAATTTAACATCTCTATTATTATCTGTGCAGAGATTTTACTATAATCTATATATTTACTATCAATATCAATTAATAAATCCCATCCAATTCTTGATTCATTTAATTGTTTTTCATTCATATCTGTGGAAATTTCCAAGGGGTTTTGCCAAAGTTCTTCTGAACAGTGAAAAGA
>JAHIWS010000019.1 GCA_018815925.1 Nanobdellota archaeon
AGAAGTATTTTTCTACATTGATTTTGAGAATGCCTTTTAATTCTCAGTTTAAAATATTCTTTTCTTATATCCTCTTTTTTCATGCAAAACCGATAGAATCAAACGAGAACTAATTTTCGGTTTTGCCTAGTGACATATGTCTATGGATTGCACACTATGTCAAACTTTAAAAACACTTAAATCAAAGTAATATTTATGGATCACTACATTCTTTTAGACAAAATGCCTCAAGAAGACCTAAAAGGAATTATAAAATTAATTCATGGAAAAATAGGAAAGAACTCTCAAATTTTTAGATCAAAAAATAATAAAAAACAAATTATATTATACACATCTGTCGTAAAAGAAGAAAAAGATAACCTATCAATAATAGAACAAATTGCAGAAAAATACAGTAGTTATAATATAAAACATGGATTATTAACAAAACAAAGCTAAAAATAATTTCATATACTAATCTATAAAAACCACACATACTTATTTTTTACATGAAAACAAGTTTTATCCCTATAGATTATGATTATTTTGACTTCAATGGAAGAAACTATACTAAAATAATTGGAAGAAATTCAGAAGGAAAAAGAGTTTGTATTATTGATTCTTGCCCTGTTTATTTATGGGCTATTCTAAAAAATAACCTTAGCCAAAAGGAAATTGGGGATGTAATAAAAAAAATATCAAAAATTAAACTCAATATTAAAGGAAGGCAAACAAAAGTAGAAAAAGTTGAATTACACAATAAAAAATTCCTTGAAAAACCAGTAAAAGCATTAAAAATATTTGCTACAAATTACAAAGATCTTCATGACATAGCAGATAAATTAGGAATAAAAGAAATAGAAAAAAGAAGAGGTTATGATTTAGGGTTTATTACTCATTATATAATAGAGAAAAAAATAAACCCCTTACAAAAATATGAAATTGAGGGAGAAATGTTAAACAATTCTTCAGAATTTGGAGGAGTTGATATGGGTCTTGATGTTGATCTCTGCATAAATCTAAAAAAAGCTAAACTCCTAGAAAACAAAAAAACCAAATTCTTTCCAAAAATTCTTGCATATGATATAGAAACAGATGATCTTAAAATAGGAAAAGGAGAAATTTTAATGGTTTCTCTGGTTTCTGAAAAATTCAAAAAAGTTATAACTTGGAAAAAATCATATTCAAAACCTTCATATGTTGAATATGTAAAAGACGAAACAGAACTTATAGAAAAATTCATAGAATATGTAAAAAAAATATCTCCTGATTTTTTGGTAGGATATTTTTCAGATGGATTTGATTTACCATATCTAAAGGCAAGAGCAGAAAAACACAAAATAAAATTAAATCTTGGGTTAGATAATAGCCAACCAAGATTTTCAAGAGGAATAAACCTAACAGGAAAAATAAAAGGAATTGTACATATAGATATTTTAAAATTTATAAAAACAGCTTACGCTCAATATATGAAATCAGAAACTCTTTCTTTAAATGAAGTAGCAAAAGAATTTTTAGGGGACACAAAAAAACCATTTAAAATTAAACATTCTTCAGAACTTGAAAAAAAAGATTGGAATAATTACTATGAATATAATTTACATGATTCTGTCCTAACCTTAAACCTCTTCCAAAAATTCTGGCCAGATATTAAGGAATTTACAAAAATTGTAAAAGAACCTGTTTTTGATATTACAAGATACGGGCTTTCAAAAATAGTTGAATCTTATCTTTTACATAATTTAGAAAAATTTAATGAAATTCCAGAAAAAAGACCAACTTCTGAAGAACTTAGCCAGAGAAGGAGAGATGGACCAGTAGAAGGAGCTTTTGTTTTTGAACCAAAACCTGGATTATATGAAAATATTGCAATGTTTGATTTTACCTCTATGCATACAAGTATAATAATTTCAATGAACATTTCAAAATCCACTTTATTAGAAAAACCAGAAAAAAATACAAATTCAATAGAAACAAAAAGAGGGAAATTTTATTTTACAAAAAAACCAGGATTTCTTCCTTCCTTATTAAAAGAGATTTTTGAACAAAGAAGAAAAGCCAAATCTGAATTTAAAAAAAACCCTAATCCAATAACTCAAGCAGGAAGTAATGCATTTAAAGTATTGTCAGCTTCTGTCCATGGATATATTGGATTTTTTGGAGCTCGTTATTATTCTAAAGAAGCTTCTGCATCTATTTTAGCTTTTGTTAGAAAATTTAATAAAGATACTATAAAAAATATTGAAAAAAAAGGATATAAAGTGATTTATGGGGACACTGATTCTATTGCATTTTTAATAAATAAAAACAAAGAAATTGAAATAAAATCACTTCTTCAAGATCTCAATGATAAACTCCCGGGAATAATGGAATTAGAACTTGAAGGTTTTTTCGAAAGAGGACTTTGGGTAACTACAAGAGCAGGAATTACAGGGGCAAAAAAGAAATATGCTCTCTTATCTAAAGATAAAAAAATTAAAATCAGAGGTTTTGAAACAGTCAGAAGAGATTGGTGCAATTTAGCAAGAAAATTACAGGATCAAATAATAAAACAGATTCTTATTGATGGAAATGAAAAAAAGTCACTTGAATATTTAAAAGATATTGTAAAAAAAATAAAACAAAGAAAAATAAGAAAAGAAGAACTCATTATTAAAACCCAATTAAAAAAACCTATTTCTGAATATAAAGCAACAACACCCCATGTAGTTGCCGCTAAAAAAATGCATGAAAAGAAAATACCTATTGGAACAGGAACTCTAATTAAATATTATGTTGCAGAAGCTAACCAAAAAAAAGCTCTTGTAAGAGAAAGAGTAAAACTTCCAGATGAACCAGGAAAATATGATATTAAATATTATTTAGAAAGGCAGATTCTTCCAGCAGTTGAAAATATTTTTCAGGTCTTTAAGATAAATACAAAAGAAATCATTGAAGGAAAAAAACAAATGACTTTAGGAGATTTTTAATTATTTTAATTCTAAACCACTATTTCTAAGCACTGTTCTTACAATATCTAAATCATCTGCTGAAGTTATATCAAAATAAGTAAACTCTACACCTAAGGAACTTACACTATCAGAATCAAATTCTGGAGTACTTGATCTTGAATGTCCAGATGGTTCAATATAAGATTTAATCCTCAAATGAGCATTAATAGAAGGAATTGAGAATAATGTTTCATTCTTACATATATCTCCCTCTTTTTTTTGCACTACTTTTCCTAAATTTGGAACAATCCCTTCAGGAATACTAATACAATTACTCGCTACGGGATATTTACCAAAAAGCATATAATCACCCAAACCATTAATAATATTATTATAAGCTAGTAAAACATTCTTACCACTAGCCGTATTATTTTTCAAAATATATTTTTCTCGCACAATTTTACTCAAATTCATAAAAAAAATTACACTAATTAATAGATAAATATTATTATCCTAAAAACTATGGATTAGATAAATGACTTTAAAAAACCAAAAGCCCCTTAGCAAGATTTAGAGTAAATTTAAAAATATCTGTTCCAAAAAATATAAAACTTACAGTTGGAAAAAAACATATAAAACCCAACATTAATAAATTACCAAATTTATGCCTCATTAGAAATCGAAGAATTAGTAATTTATAAAACTTTACCTAACAAAAATTATAAAAAATCAAACATCCCCTAGTAATTCTAATGGTTCAAGCCCATCTTCACTAATAGCTCCTAATGGCTCAATAGAAGCAGAACCAACAATCAATTTGCATACTGGCTCAGAATTTCCCCATGGAACAACATCAAAGTCAGGCCTAAATGCATATGATAAATCGTCAGTACTAATTCCACTACCATTAAAAATAATAGTCGGACTACTTGCTCCTATAAACCATCAAAATCTTAATACTTTATAAATATAACTCTACTTACTAATTCATGCAAAGAAAAAACTTCCCCCTACTAAAACCACTTTTCCTAGAAAGAATGCAAAAACTATTATCAGAAAAATCTGATTTTCAATCCTATCTAGATATACTCAAAATTCCTCCTGTAAGGTCAATTCGTTGCAATACCCTAAAACTAACTCCACAAGATCTCAAAACTAGACTTGAAAATAAAACATGGAAAATAAAACAACCATGGAAAAATCATCCTGAAATAATGGTTGTTGAAGGGAAAATTATTGATCAAAATCAAATTGATAAAGAAACTATTAATAGAAAAAGAAGGGATAATAAAAATGTGGTAATTGGGAATGTGGAAAATCTCCAACCAGGTGAACTTGGGAAAGCTCTTGAACATCTTTTAGGATATTATTATATTCAAGAATTAGCAAGTATGCTTCCGATAATTACATTAAATTCAGAATCAGGTGGATTTATTTTAGACTTATGCTCTGCTCCAGGAAGCAAAACAACTCAAGCAGCTGCAGAAATAAAAAATACAAGAACAATAATTGCAAATGAAGTTTCATTAGGAAGAATAAAGATTCTTGCTTCAAATCTAGAAAGATGTGGGGTAACAAACACAATAATAACAAAAAAAGAGGGAACAGCATTATGTAAAAGATTAAAAAAACAAAACTTTCAATTTGATACAATTTTAGTGGATGCTCCTTGTTCAGGAGAAGGAACTTTAAGATCAAGTCCTAAAACATATTTAATGTGGAACATCAAAACAATAAAAAATCTTCCTAAAATTCAAAAAAACCTTGTAACCTCTGCACTAGAAATTCTAAAACCAAACGGAACACTTATTTATTCGACCTGCACCCATGCTCCAGAAGAAAATGAAGGAGTTATAAATGAAATCTTAAAAGAAAATAAAAATCTAAAATTAGAAAAAATTAAACTCCCCATAAAACCAAGACCAGGGATAACAAATTGGGAAGATAAAAAATATTCTAAAGAAATAACTAAATGTGCAAGAATTTATCCTCAAGATAATAACACCGAAGGATTTTTCATTGCTAAACTAAAAAAAACAAAATGACAAAACTCTTATTTTTACCATACTGCTTAAAAAAAATCCAAATCCAAAAATTAAAAAAAATTGCCATAGAAAAAAATTATGAAGTTTATGTTGTTGGAGGAAGCTCAAGAGTAAAAAAAATACTACAACAATACAAAAATATTGAATATCTCGTAGGAATTGCATGTGAAGATGAAATTAAATTAGCACAAAATTATATTCAAAAATTAAAAAATAATGGAACAAAAACCAAAGCAATCTTACTCACTAATGATGGTTGCAAAGGAACTTGTGTAAACATTGAAAAAGTTATAGCTGAGTTATAAAATGTCTATTAAAATCCTAAACAAATCTGAAAAACAAGAAATCCTAAACAAATTAAAAAATCAGTTTGGAATTACAGATATTCAGGGATTACTAGTAAAATGCGGAGCAGAAAGAATCTTTCTTTTTCAAGGCTCTTTAAACCAAAAAGAAATTAAAAAACTTGAAAAAATAGTACCAATTGAAAGAGTGGGAATTTATTTTGCAAAAGAACAAAATAATCTAATTAGATTAAGTATTGATGGTATCCTCATCCTTAAAAACCAAATTAAAAAAAACATATTTGAATTAAATCAAGAACAAATGAAAGAATGGATGTGTGGAAATGAACTAAATATAAATTCAGGTCTTAACGATTTTGTTATTATAAAATACAAAAATGATTTTCTAGGAACAGGAAAAGCTTCTGAAAATAAAATAACCAATTTCATACCTAAAGCAAGAAGACTTAAAAAATAAAAATCCTTTAAAAATAAATGTTGAAAAAAATAAAGAGGTTTTTAGATAAAACAACTTCTCTAAACGGAAAAGCTTCAAATATCTTAACTAGGCTTATAAGATACAGTCTAACAGGGTTAAGTTCTGGAACAGTAGATTTAACTTTATTAATAATTCTTGTAGAAATTTTTAAAGTATATTATTTAATAGCAGCAACAATTTCATTTATAGCAACACATTCAAGTGCATATTTTATTAATAGAAAATGGGGTTTTAAGGATTCAAAATCTTCAACATCAACAGGATATTATTTTTTTATTACATTTGGTATAATAGGAATAATTTTAACACTTTATTTATTAAAATTTGGTGTAGAAACTCTTAAAATAAACTATATTTTAGCCAGAATTATAGTGGGAATCACAGTAGGAATTTTTAATTTTTCAATGAATTTTTTTATAACATTTAGAATGAAAATTTTTAATCCTAAAAAAACTAAATAAATTTTTTTTTCAACCCCTTAACATTAATATGCATCAAAGAAGAACCATTTTTTTTATAAAATAACTGATCTACCTCATTTCCCTTTCTAAAATCAAAATAATCACTCCAATCATAAGTACAAATAAAACCCTTAAGTAAAGTCTTTGCAATAAAAACAAATCCCCTTCCAGGACTATAATCACTATTACAATTTACCATAAAAACTAGTCATACAAAGCATATTTAAATGTTGTTATTTTAAATTTTTTATGAATACTAAAAAGATATTAGAAGCAGGCAAAATAGCAAAACAAGCTAAAGAATATGCTAAAAACCTCATAAAAAAAGACATGCTCTTACTTGAAATAGCAGAAAAAATAGAATCAAAAATAATAAAATTAGGAGGAAAACTCGCTTTTCCAGTTAATCTTTCTATAGATAACATAGCCGCACATTACACCCCTTCTTACAATGACAAATTAAAAGCATACGGGCTATTAAAAGTAGATTTAGGAGTTCATATTGATGGCTTTATTGCTGACACAGCTTTTTCATTAGACCTTGAAAACTCTGAAGAAAATAAAAAACTCATAGAAGCCAGTAAAAAAGCACTTGAAGTAGCTCAAAAAACAATAAAAAAAGAAATTAAAGTAAATGAAATAGGAAGAATAATAGAAAAAACAATTGAATCTCAAGGATTTTCACCTATAATTAATCTTTCAGGTCATGAAATGAAAAAATACGAACTTCACGCAGGATTAACAATTCCAAATATAGATAATAAAAAAAGAATTCCCTTACTTACAGGACTCTATGCAGTAGAACCTTTTGCAAGTACAGGAAACGGAAAAATCCATGATGGAAAACCTTCTGGCATTTATATGTTACAATTACAAAACCAACCAAGAAGCCCTATTGCAAGAGAGATTTTACAATACATAATTGAAGAGTATCAAACACTTCCATTTTGTTCTAGGTGGCTAATTAAAAAATTTAACACCAAAGCTCTTTTTGCATTAAGAGAACTAGAAAATAATGGTAACTTACATCACTTTCCTCAATTAGTTGAAAAAGAAAACAGTAAAGTCAGCCAAGCAGAAAACACAATTCTTGTAGAAGATAAAACAACAGTTACAACAGAGTAATTAATATTTAGAACTATATTCAACTCTTTTTACCCAACCCTATACCTGTACCATATTCTTTCTCTAACTCTCGCCTCACAAAAAGATAACTAAAAGTATGACTATCTTCTTGACAAGAACCTTTTTCTAAATTAACTTTTAACCTTACAAATCTTCCTTCATTATCAATAACATTAGTAAACTTCATAAAACCTCATCAACAAAATCTTATTTAAATCTTTCTTTTATTAAGGTTTTATGAGGAAGAATTTCATACATAGGCCATATTGGGAAAAAACCAACTTCTTCAAATTTCTTAGGTCTATAGATTTCTTTTAAAATTTTTTTCTTTTGCAAATCACCAAGGACCTTGCTTGTTAAATTTAAAATATCTTTTTCAGATTTTTGATAAGATTTATCATCTAGATTATCCCTAAAAGGTAAAGGCCATAAAATTCTAAATGCAGTAAAAAAAGATCTCTTTCCTATATTTTTGTCACAATATTTATAAATTTCTCTCTTAAAAACATCTTCAACACACATAAACCCAAAAAAATTTATGATTTTATAAAAATTATTGTGGTAAAAAATAAACTCAACCCAAATAACTATTTCCAAGAGGAACAGATGCTTTTGCAGATTTTAAAAATGATTCTTCAACCTTTTTATAAACATCAAGTGTTTGCTTACTTACACTTGGTTTAATCTTTTTCAAAGCTTCTTCAAAATGTCTTTTAGTGACTAATTTACATTCTTTATTTTCCCTCAAGGCCAACATTGCTGCCTCCCTAACTAAAGACCCAAGATCAGCACCAGTATAGCCCATTGTTTTTTTAGCTAAATCTACTAAAAATCTAATTTTATCTTTATCACCCAATAATTTCTTTTCATTTCCCAAGGGAGTCCTCCTTGTATGAATATTCAGAATCATTTCTCTTCCTTTTTCTTCAGGAGCTCCAACAAGCAAAATTTTATCAAATCGTCCAGGCCTTAATAAACCAGCATCTAACATATCTGGACGATTTGTGGCCCCAATAACTAAAACATCATTTATTTCCTCAAGACCATCCATTTCTGCAAGCATTTGATTAAGAACTCTTTCAGTAACCTTTGTTCCTACCTCTGCCCCTCTTTTACCTGCTAAAGAATCAATCTCATCAAAAAAAACTATGCAAGGAGCAACTTGTCTAGCTCTTTCAAAAATCTTTCTCATTCCTTTTTCAGATTCTCCAACCCATTTACTTAAAAGTTCAGGACCTTTAATGTGAATAAAATTAGCCTCTGATTCTTTTGCTACTGCTTTAGCCAAAAGAGTTTTCCCTGTTCCAGGAGGACCATAAAGTAAAATGCCTCTTTGAGGCCTAACCCCCATTCTCTCAAAACTCTCAGGATATTTTAAAGGCCATTCCACAGCTTCTATTAATTCTCGTTTAATTATATCAAGGCCTCCAACTTCTTTCCACCCAACACTAGGTGTTTCAACTAAAACTTCCCTCATAGCACTAGGCCTAACTACCTTTAAAGCATCTATAAAATCTTTTTGTCTAACAATTAATTTTTCTAAAATTTCTGGAGAAATTTGTTCTTCCCTATCTAAATTCATTTGAGGTAATAATTTTCTTAAAACATTCATAGCAGATTCTTTAGCTAAAGCCTCTAAATCAGCTCCAACAAAACCATGAGTTAAAGAAGCAATATCATCAAGCTTAACATCTTTAGTTAAAGGCATCCCCCTAGTATGAATTCCCAAAATTGTCCTTCTTCCTTTTTTATCAGGAACTCCCACTTCAATTTCCCTATCAAATCTTCCAGGCCTTCTTAAAGCAGGATCAATTGCATTAACCCTATTTGTAGCTCCAATAACAATAACTTTACCTCTAGATTTAAGACCATCCATCATAGTTAAAATTTGACTCACAACTCTTCTTTCAACTTCTCCCTGAACATCTTCTCTTTTAGGTGCTACTGCATCTAATTCATCAATAAAAATAATAGCAGGAGCTGTTTTTGAAGCTTCCTCAAACATATCTCTAATTTTTTTTTCTGATTCACCATAAAATTTACTCATAACTTCAGGACCATTTAAAAGAATAAAATTGGCCTCTGATTCATTTGCTACTGCTTTAGCCAAAAGAGTCTTCCCTGTTCCAGGAGGACCGTGAAGTAAAACCCCTTTAGGAGGTTCAATTCCAAGTTTATCAAAAATCTCAGGATGCTTCAAAGGAATTTCAACCATCTCTCTTATTTTTTTAATCTCATCACTTAAACCACCAATATCTTCATAAGTTATTTCAGGAATTTTTTCATCAGTTATTTCAACTGCCTTTGGATTTAAACTAACTTCTGTATTTTCAGTAATTATTACTGGTGTACCAGGTGTTACACTAACCACCATAAATTTAAGTTGAGAAACACCTCCACCTAATTGACCAAACATATTACTAAAAGGACTATCTCCAAAATCTTCTCCAAAAAACTCTGATAATAAATCATGTCTTCTTTGAACACCACCTAAAACAACAATATCTCCTTTTACAAGTGTCCTTCCTAAAAGTCCTCTTCTGAGACTCTCAGGATCTCCTTGAACCATAATTCCTTTTTGAGCAGGAGCAATCATTATTTTTTTTGCTTCTTTAACATCTATTTTAGAAACAACAACAACATCTCCAATACCTGTTCTTGCATTTCTTCTCAAGATACCATCAATTCTAATTATCCCCTCTCCAACATCTGCAGGATATGCTCTATCAGCAATTGCAACTGTCTCTCTATTTCCTTTAATAAGAATAATATCTCCCTTTCTAATTTCTAATTTCCTCATAATTTCAGAATCTACCCTAGCAATTCCTTTATATGCATCATCTTGCATTGATTCAACAACCTTTAACTTAATACTTTTTTTATCTGTCATTTTCCATTCTCCAAAATTTCATTAAAGCATAAACTGACTCTTCCTGCTTCTTCAAAACATAATTTAACCATGTCATTCACCATTTTCTCTTGTTCTTGCATAAAATTTACTATCTCTCTTGGAATTGAAACAGCGTAACTATTTCCTACCAACCTCATCTTAACTCTAAATTCTCTATTCTTTAGATTAATAAACCTATTGTATTCTTGTTCATCAACAGGATGTAAAACTTTTGAAGAACATTTAGGACAAACAACTGCTCTTAAAATAAAACCATTTTTAGAAATATTTACCTTTTGCATCTCTTTTTTACATTTCTTACATAAAATAGGATTATCAAGTATATCTACCATGTGTATACATACAAGTGTATACTATTTAAATGTTTTGATGAAAATTTATTAAAAATTTGCAATAAAATTACCTTGTTAATCCATATAAAAAGGACCACTATTCCTTATTTCATAAGAACTATCAACAACATTAGGACCTTTAAAATTATAACAACTATCAACTAGATCAATTCTTACTGAGGTATTATCTACTGATTTAGAAATTGAATCTGAGAAAAAAGGAGTGCAGAAATATTCTGCAAAGCTTTGATATTTTCGCTCTTCTTCAACATTTCTAATTTTTTTATTAATCTCTCTAATCTCTTGTAAATCAGGTACACCGCCCACAATCATCTTACTATCTCCAATCTTAGGAACCAAAAACAAAAACCCAAAAGCAACCACTAAAGTCATTAAATTTCTTCCCATACAACCAATAACATCTCACACTTTTTAAGTATTATTACAAAAAAACACTACATAAATTTTTATAAAAATAAAATACAAATTAATAATATGATTTCAAAATTATATGTTATCTTGGGAACAATGACAACAAAAATAAATGAAAAATCTACAGATTTTCCTACAGCAGGTATAATTGAACAAAAACACACAGGAAAATTTACAGGAAAAGGCTTTGATTTTATGGGATATTACACATTAATAGGTGATGAAAAAGAAAATAAAATTAGATTAATAAAAATATACGACGAAAAACCAGAAAACATAGTACTTAATCTTAATAAAATAAATAATAAAATATGGATAGGAGAATGGAAATACAAAGCTAGAAAAGGAACAGTAGAATTTACAATAAATGAAATTCAAACAAATCAAATTAATTTAAGAATATTTGAAGCATATAAACAAGGAAGACCTCCTAAAAAAAGAAGAAGAAACTAAAAAAATGAAAATCTGGCTTGAAAAATATTCTAAAATTTTTTGGATAATTACCTTAGTAATTGCTATTTTTATTTTTTATACTTCAACACTAACTTTCCCACTTGCAACAGGTAAATTAGGAATAACCTCAATACTTTATCACCTTTCAGTATTTTTTGCATTAGGTTTCTTTTTATTAATATCTTCTTTAAAAGGAAAATTAAATTGCAAAATTTATTTAGTAATAATTATCTCAGTTTTATATGGGATTTTAGATGAACTTCATCAATTTTTTGTTCCTGGAAGATATACTGCATTTTCTGATATTCTAACAGATTCTGTTGGGATAATTTTAGCATCTACAATTTATCTTATAATTATTAAATTAAAAAACCTTAAAAACTACAAAAAACTAATCCCCCTATAAGTTCAGAAGGAAAATAAAACTTTCCACTATATCTTATTTAAAATGAATAACAAAGAGGTACTAAAAAACATTAAAAGATTTTGGAAAAAGTTTTGGTTTATTGTTTGGAAAGATGAATCTCTAAGAGGATGGATTTTATCAATAATTTTTTTATTTGTTTTAATTAAATTTATTTTCTTCCCTACTCTAAGTTTCATAACAGGAACTTCCTTACCTTTAGCAATTGTTGAATCATGTTCTATGTATCATTCAGGAAATCTATTTTCAGATTTTGATTCTTGGTGGCAAAAACACGATACAAAATATGAACCTTTTGTAATAGAAAAATTAGAATTTCAAAATTACAAATTCAAAAATGGTTTTAACAAAGGAGATATTTTATTTGTTATTGGAATAAAACCTGAAAAAATAAAATTAGGCGATGTAATAATCTTTAATGCAAATAAACAAAACCCATTAATTCATAGGGTCATAAGTATAAAAACAGATTCTAATGGAAAAAAAATATTCTCAACAATAGGAGATAATAATAATGGACAATTAAGTATAGAAAAGAATATTAATGAAGATCAATTGATAGGAAAAGCAATTTTCAAACTAGCCCCATATGCTGGGTGGGGAAAACTCATATTTTTTGAATCATTTAGACCTGAATCAGAAAAAGGTTTTTGTAAAGAAAATTAAAAAAACAAAAAATTTAAAAAGAGGTGGGTACAAAAGCTACAATGGAATTTTGCCCTAAATGTGGAGCTGTTCTAATTCAAAAAAGAAAAAACTATGGGTGTGCTAGATGCAATTATTCTTCAAAAGATAAAGTAAAAATAGCCACTTCTGAAAAAATAGAAGAAAAAAAGAAAATAGCAGTTATCTCAGAAAAAGACACACAAATTCTTCCTATAATTGCAGAAACATGCAAAAGATGTGGAAACAATAAAGCTTATTTCTGGACAGTTCAAACACGTTCAGGTGACGAAGCAGAAACAAAATTCTTCAAATGCACAAAATGTGATTTTACTTGGAGAGAGTATCGTTAATCTTTCTCCTTAAACAAACTAGTAAAATCAGTATCTTTTTCCTCTTCATGTTCTTCTGGAGGCATATTTGAATTAGGACAATCAAAAGGATGCCAAGAATCATTTCCAAGAGCCATATCAATCAAAATCCACCTGCCATCCTTAGCTTTGCAAAAGTCAACACCCCAATAACCATAAACATTCTGGGAAACTTTTTTAGAATATTGTGTCAAAAGATTAACTTCTTCTCCTTCATAATTCATTTTAGATACAATAGCTTTCCAATTTTCTGGAAGTAATGTAGAAAGAGTTCCTTTTTCAACAGCTTTTTCAATCCAATAAGCATGATGACATAAAAGTTTTCCATCTTCCACAAAATATCTCCTCTCAGGATTAACAGGCATTTCTCCAGAAAAAGCATTAAATCCAGTATCCATAGGAATAAATTCTCTAACAACAATAGCTTCTAAAGGCAATCCTAAAAAATCTGCAAGCTTATTATGTATAACAAGTTCAGCAAGATGGTTTTTCAATTCACTAAAATTATTAAGATAACAAGTATCCTTCCAAGAATGTTTAGCTGAAAGTTCATCTGTTCTTAAAAAAACAGGTAAAGAAAATTTAGATTCAATCAAATGTCGAACTTCTCTTTCTATCCTATCTAAATTAAAAAAATCTCCCTCCCCTTCATAATATTCCTTTTTTTCATTATCATTTAATCTAATAATTTCTGTTCTAGGAATAGGAATCTCCAAATTCTTAATTTTAGGAAACCAATATAATAAACTATTTTTATCCATTATAAAAAAGTAGAAAAATATAGGTTTTAAAGATTATTGTAAACAAGAATAAAAAATGGCCCTGGAGGGATTTGAACCCCCGACACCCGGATAACTCTAGACTAGAATCAATAGATTCTGTCGAAGCCCGCGAATTAAAATTCACGTCCTTAAGAGTCCGGCGCTCTAACCAGGCTGAGCTACAGAGCCACTTGTTTTTGTTAAGGCCAAGCTCATCATGGTTTAACTTTAGATTCTAACCAGGCTGAGCTACAGAGCCACTTGTTTTTGTTAAGGCAAAAACATAAAATAACTAGAAATAATTTATTTAAAAACATATCCTCAGCTACTCCCAGCCACAATTATTAAAACTAATTCAGGGGCGGTAGTTTAAAAAATTATTTTATTAAACCTTGAATATTTCCAATTGCATCTGCAACTTCCCTTCCTTTCTTAGTTAGCTTTATCACCTTTATTCGCCCCCTTTTTTCAAAATCAACTAACTTCAAAATTTCTAAAGTTTGCAGAATCTTTACTGCATGGCTATAGGTACAATCAACCTCTTTAGCCAAAATACTACCATACCTCATTCTTGTATTCTTCTTCAAAGAGACCAACATCAAAGCTGGCTTTCTTCTAAAAAAGATATCAAAATTGTCTTTCATTTTTGTTTGGTATGTTATAAAACTTAATTAGTTTAATGTATATATTCAGATAGTGTCGTCTTTTTAAATGTTTTGTAGTATATATATTTGTCCCCATTCTCTAGTGAAAAATAAACAAAGAGCAAATCTTATTAACCCTAAAAAATTTCAAATATTATGGACAAAAAAAATAAAGCACTTACAAAAAAAACAAAAATCTTGGCAATAGGAGATATTCATGGAGACACAGGACTTGTAAAAAAGCTTGCTCAAAAAGCAAAAAAAGAAAATGTTGATGTAGTTATTTTGGCAGGAGATTTAACTTTTGCAGAAATGTCTCTAAAAAACATAATAGGCCCATTTGCAAAAGCAAAAAAAACTGTTTTAATTGTACCAGGAAATCACGAAGCAGTTTCAACAACAGCTTTTCTTTCTGAAATGTATGCCCCATACTCAAAACATCTCCATGGATATTCCTTTAAAAAAGAAGGTGTTGGTTTTTTTGGTGCAGGAACAGCAGAAATAGGACCTAATGTTCTAAAAGATCAAACAATTTTTAATTTACTTAAAAAAAGTCATTTTAAAATAAAAAATTCAAAAAAGAAAATAATGGTAACACATATGCATCCAGAAGGGTCAAAATCTGAGTTTTCAGGTTTTCCAGGATCAAAGGCAATAAAAAGGGCCATAATAGAGCTTCAACCAGATATTGCAATTTGCTCACATATTCACGAAGCAGCAGGACTAGAAGACAAAATAGGAAAAACCAAAGTAATAAATGTCAGCAGAAAAGCAAAAATTTTTGAAATTTGAACATTAAAAACTCTTAAATACCCTTTTTCTTCCCTATATTAATGCCCAGAAAGCTTAAAAAATCCAAGGAAGAAAAATTAGCTGAAAGTTTCTTTCCAGTCGATCAAGACGATCTAAAAAGAACAACTGAGAAATCTATGAAAGAATCAATTTCAGAAAAAGATCTAACCAAAAAAGCTATTGAAAAAAAACATACAAAACTTCTTGGATATGATTTAGAAAATGTAAAAAAAATTCCAAGAAAAAGATATAAAAGAAAAACAAAAAAGACAATTGATTCTAAAAGATATTCTCCACCAAAAATAAATTATACAGATTATGAATTAATTATTACTGAAAAACCACAAGCAGCAGCAAAAATCTCAGAAGCATTAGGAAAATCAACAAGGAGGGATTCAGGAGGTGTAACTTATTATGAATTAATAAAAAATGGAAATAGAATAATTGTTGCCTGTGCTGTAGGACATTTATTTACTTTAAAACAAAACAATCCAGGATCAGAAATACCCACTTTTGACATAAGCTGGACTCCAAATTATTTAATAAAAAAAAATGATTTCACAAAAAAATATTATAACACTTTATCAGCACTTTCAAAAAAAGCAAATTCCTTCACTGTAGCTACAGACTATGATGTTGAAGGAGAAGTTATTGGATTTAATATTATAAGATTTATATGTCATAAAAAAGATGCAAATAGAATGAAATTCTCCACACTAACAGAAAAAGAATTAAACCAGGCTTATAAGAACAAGTCAAAAAACATAAATTGGGGGCAGGCTATTGCAGGAGAAACAAGACATTATTTAGACTGGTTTTATGGTATTAATCTTTCAAGAGCCCTAATGAATTCTATTAAAACCACAGGAAGTTTTAGAATAATGTCTATAGGAAGAGTTCAGGGTCCAACACTAAATCTAATTGTCCAAAAAGAAAGAAAAATCCAAGATTTTAAATCAGAACCCTATTGGCAAGTTTTTATTACAGTTAAAAATGGCCATATTCTAGAATTAAAATACAACAAAGATATTTTCAAAAAAGAAGAATTAGATAAATTTCAGGAACTTAAAGGAAAAACAGCAGAATGTTCAACAATTAAAACTCAAGAAACCTTGCCACCCAACCCTCCTTTTAATCTTACTACTCTACAAACAGAAGCCTACAAATTTTATGGGATAACTCCCTCTAGAACACTACAAATAGCACAATCACTTTATTTAGCTGGACTTATTTCATATCCAAGAACATCTTCTCAAAAACTTCCTTCTTCAATAAATTATCTAAGTATTTTAAACAAATTAGCAAAAGAATACAAGGTCTCGCACCTAATAACTAAAAACAAACCAATTGAAGGAAAAAAATCAGATCCAGCTCACCCTTCAATATATCCAACAGGAAATAAACAAATTTTATCAGGAGATGATGAAAAAATATATAGTTTAATTATTAAAAGATTCTTATGTCTTTTTTGTGATTCTGCTATAATAGAAAACAAAAGAATAATAGCAAAAATAAATGAGCTAATATTCAGCACCAGGGGATTAGAAATAATAAAAAAAGCTTGGATGGAAATATACCCCTCAAAACTCAAAGAAGTAAAAATTCCAGATTTAAATGGAACTATGAAAATAATCAATACCAGGTTTGAAGAAAAACAAACTCAACCTCCGAAAAGATACTCTCCTGCTTCAATAATTTCTCAATTAGAAAAAAGAAATCTTGGAACAAAAGCAACTCGTAGCAGTATTCTTGAAACTCTTTACAATAGAGGTTATATTCAAGACACAAGTATAAAAGCAACACAATTAGGAATGTCTTTAATATCAACTTTAGAAAAGTATTCTTCTATCATAATCGATGAAAAACTCACAAGAAGTTTTGAAGATTCAATGGAATCAATAACAACCTCTACAAAAAATTGGTTAGATAAAGAAAAAAATATAATAGAAAAAGCAAAAAAAACAATAATAGGTATTGCAAAAGATTTTGAAAAGAATGAAAAAAAAATAGGAAAAGAACTCTTAGATGCTAATTTAAAACAACGTGAACAGCAAAAAAAAGAAAATACACTCATTCAATGCCCTATCTGTAAAAAAGGAAATTTAGGAATTACATATTCTAAAAAAACAAGAAGACAATTTGTTGCGTGTGATGCATATCCAGATTGTAAAACAACTTTCTCACTTCCTCCAAATGGATTAATAAAAAAAACAGAAAAAGTTTGTGAAGAGTGTAATTACCCTATGCTAATGAGACTTTCAAAAGGAAAAAGACCATGGCAATTTTGCTTTAATCCTAATTGTAAAACTAACAAAGAAAGACTAGAAGAATATAGAAAAAAACAAGAACAAGAAGAAAAATAAAATTATTTCTTTTTCTTTTTACCTTTTGTTACTGGAACTTCTGTAGAGCAAGTATTACACTTAAAAGCATGGAACAAGATAATTACACCAGCAAGAACCACTAACCATTTTGTCCAAGTAGTAGGTATCCAAAGTGTAAATACAATTACAATTAAACCCAAAAAAACACCCCACCATTTATTACAATCACACATTTAAACTCACCTCATTTAATTGATATTTAATAACAAAGAGTATTTATAAATTTGTCTAAAACCATTCCCTTAAATTTTTCTGAGTCCTAAGTTGTTCTAATAATTTACTTTTATCTAAAAGGTTTTTATTATCAAAACCATATTTTATCATTCCAATTTTCTTACTACTATTAACTACATCATCTAGGCTATCAAATTTTAGAGGTTTTTTATCCATAGCTTTTTTCACTGATTCTCTAACTACCCAAACCCCAAGTGATGCCCAATAACTTGGAGTCTCTAATCTAATAACCAAAACACTGGCTTGTCTCTTAAGATTATTTAAATATTCAAGTATTGGAAGACGAGCAGCATAATAACCTCCTGCAGTAGCTGAAGCATATGTTTTTCTTCCACTAAACCACTCAAAATCTGTTGAAGCCTTTATCTGTTTTGAAGGATTCCAAGAACTTCCAGGAAAATAAATCTCAAACAACTCATAACTCCAAACATTAGGAAATAACATAATCAAATAATGGTTTCCTAAAAAACTTCCAAAAAATAATTCATAATCTTCAATCCATTTATAATCCTTAATATTTTTCAAAAGAAATTTCCCTAAAGAATCATCAGTAGCTGTTATACTCCATCTTGTAGGAACAAGTCTTTTATTTTTCTTTAATCCTAAAACTCCAACACTCAAAATTTTACTTAAAACATATTCAGAAAATTTATTTCTATAAAGATACTCAATACCTTCAGAAGATTTTATTTCATCATTAACAACCTTATCTACCCTCCTATCTATTTTAACATTCTCTGTAATTCTAGCTTTTTTTAATGGTGCCCTCATTCCTATATCCGTAACAACTCTGTCCTTTTTTCTCCCCAAAACAACATTTTTCTTTAACTCAATTTCCACATCTACTGGTTTTGAAGCAAGTGCAATTTCCTGTGCAATTTGAATAAATTTTTTATTTAACCTAGAATCTTGGACATTTGACTGGAATCTAGAATTAAGTAAATTATCCCTTAATCTAACCACATCATGTATTGAAAAATCATTATTAGCCCAATAAGGAGCATCATCATAAACCCAAGCATCTTCATCTTTTTCTAAAGGACTCAAAATACCAACATTAACCAAAGGATATCTTAATTTACTTCCAATAAAAACACTTGGAGGGGAATTACTATCTAACTTAAAAATCTTACATATATCTTTATATTTAAACTTGGTCTGAGCTATTTTCTTAATAATTTCAAACTTAATATCTGACATAAAATAGCAAGGTAATAGAAGTTTATATTATTTTTTTGTTACTTAGAGGTTAAAGATTATTTGCCAGAAGTTAACAAATCAACTAGATTTTTTACTTCTTCTCTAATAATACGTGAACCACCTCTTGCTGAGGTATTTGAAGGATTTATTTTTATTGTAACATCATATCGAAGGGAAAAAAGACTGTCCCCTGAAAATTCATTTACCTTAATTTCTTCAATAGAAAAAATATTTCTTTTCTTAGTATTACTAACACCATACTTTTTATCTCAAATATAATTTAATACTTCAAAATATGTTTCATGAGAAATATTAAATTTGAGGGATTTAATATAATCATGTCTTGTAACCATTAGGTTAAATTAATATTGTATCTTTAAAAGCATTATTATAATAGATCATATCCACCCCTTTCTAAATATGCCTTTGTTTTTTATTTCAAAAATCATTTCTTTTTTAGGCAAACTCCTATGTTTTAATAAAACAGCTTTTCTCTTATTCCCTTCTAATCTTAATTCAATAACACATTTACTCCAATACTTAAACAAATCTCCCCCAACAATATTTGACTCAGCTATTTTTCCTGCTCTCCATTCTTCCTCAGACAAAAACCCCTTATACACCTGATTTGTTATAATAATTGAAATTTTTTCTGATCTAGCTATCTCTGCTAAAATCCTCATTTGATTTGCAACTTCTCTATTAACTTTCCTTATATTCTCTTCCTCTCCTACTTGAATAGCATCTCCAAGTTCAAGCCTATAAAGCATTGCCATACTATCTACAATAATAAGTCCCACATGCTCTTTTTTAACTTGATTTAGCAAGGTCTGAAAAATCTTTTTTTGTTCATCAAAAGATTTTGGTTCAAGTAAAAGTATTTTCTCCAATAAGGTTTTATAATCTTCACCAACAATTTGTTTGACTCTCTCTGAAGAAAAACCTCCTTCTGTATCAATAAAAATAATTTTCTTCTCTTTTTTAGCCTGACTACAAGCAGCTAAAATACAAAAATTAGTCTTTCCGCTTCCAGGACCACCTGCAATCATAGTTATAACTCCTAATTCATAACCCCCAAAAAGCCATTTATTCAAATCATAAGAACCTGCTGATATTTTCTCAACCATAAAGATTCAAATTTAAAAGAATTAATAAGGATTATTATAAAAGAAAACCTATTTCATCTTTTTAAAATCATCAAGAGTCTTATCAAGATCTTTTGTAATTGCAACAACAGCATCATTTATAGCTTTTTTCGCTGTTTTGCCTTTTGTTTTTAAATTAAGTATAGGCTTTTCAGTAGGGTGGTCTCTTTTCCAGGCCACAAAACTAACACCAGAATCTTTATTTAAATAAACCCTAAGAAGTTCAGCAATAGTCAAACTCTCAAGTTTTACTTCTACTTCTTCTTTTTCAGCCTTAAGAATATCAATTTCCATATAAAGAATTCTCTAATCTAGTTTAAAAAGCTTGTGATTCACTTACCCCAAATTAAATCATCATCTTCATCTTCAGAAAAACCATTTTCTTTATCTTGTTCTTCAAGATCAATAAACTCTTCACTAACATAACTAGAACCTTCTTCTTTAATGGGTTTTGGGACTTCCAAATCTTTTTGACTCAAACCTTTACTTTTCATTTCTTTTAAATCAGAAATAGTCAAATTTCTAGCAGTAGAAGCATCAAAATCTAAAACTTTTTCTTTTTGAAATTCTTCAGAATCAAGAGGTCTTTTTGTCAGATTAACATTTAAAAAATTCTCAAGTTTAGTTATTATACGATATCCATCTTGAGGAAGAATTCCTTGTTCTAACATTTTTACTGCTGTTTCAGATTCAGCAATTTCTTTTGCAAACTGAGCTTGATTTAATTTTTTTGACCTTCTCATCCTCATAATAATCCAGTGAAAATTATCAATTAAACTATCAGTTAGCCTAGACTTTTCCTTAGAAGTTCTCTTAAGATTTCTATCAACAATCTCTTTTAAAGTAGTTTCTTGCCTTCCTAAATCACCAGACATATTTGTTTTTTTTATATCATTAATTGTCTTTTTATCAAATCCTGACATTTGAGAAAGTCTTTCATAAACTGACTTGTTTGCTTTTTCAAGAGTTTCAGCTTCTTTGATTTGAAAAGTTGTTGGTCTTTTAACTAAAGGTAATCTTTCTTTAGAAAAGCACTCTTTACAAACTTTGACAATTCCATCTCCAGAAATAACATCAAAAAGCCTAACTCTATCCATCCCTACACCACACTTAAAACATCTTACCATGAAGCAAGGCAGTTAAACCTCTTTTTTAAGATTTCTGTGATAGAAAGACATTATTAATTAATATCTAAAAATTGCCTGATTTCCTTCAAAGAATCAATTGTTTCAAATTTTTGTGCTTCATTAACAAAAATTATAGGGGTTTTCTCTAAATCATAAAAATCTCTCAAGGCATTTAAAGATTCCACATTAGTATCAACAGCTATTGGAATTAAAACTATCTTATCCCCATATTCTCCTTTAAGGTCTAATAAAAGACTGCTCATTGTTCCTTGTGTTGCTTTAGTAGTCAAAGAAGGATTATTATATTGATAAAGATAAACAATTGTATTTATTTTTCCCCCACACTTTTCTTTAGCCATAATAACATTTTCCCATAATAAAGTCCTAAGTAAATCATATCTTCTATGCAAGGAAATTAACTCCTCTGTAATTTTATTAGAATTATCATACTTTTCTAATTGCCTGGCCTCCCAGTAAACTTTGTCTGCAAAATAAATGCTTTCATTATTAATTGAATCACAACTAAGTCCAAAACCATAAATAATCTCAGAAGCCAACTGAAAATCAAAAATATCAGTTTCTATATTAAAATAAAAATCTTGTAATTTTTCTACTCTTGATTTTTCAAAATAAATACCTATTAAAATACCCATCCAAAATACAATTAATGCTATAACAAGGGCTTGCCAAAAAACATTCTTATTGTTTGACATGATTTCATATAAATAAAACACTATTTAAAAATTTATGAGGTGTTTTCACCACCTAAAATCTTTTTTTAAATATCTATAAAAAGTTGCATACCAAATAATAGGATAAAATGCTAAAAACACTAACATATAAAAAATAAGATTCAAAAACCTCCCAAAAGTAATTCTATTATAAAATTTAGTTTTAGTCAACACATATCTATAATATATTAAAGATGAAAAAAATAAAATTATAAAATAAAATATCATTACAGAAGGTATAAGATTTATTTCTTGCATATGAAAAAGAGAAATATTAGAAGCAATTGAATATCCTGTAGTTAAAATTCTCGTTAAAAAAGCTTTTCCAAGAATATAAGAAGAAAAAGCAAAACCCCCAATACTTAGAAAAATACTTAGAAAAACAAAAGGCATAACAAACCTCCCAAACAACCCTCTCCTTAAAAATTTATGTTTATATTTTTTAAGAGCCTGAATACCTCCAATTCCCCACCTAACTCTTTGCCTAAACCATTTTTTAAAAGTAGTTGGAACAACAGTAGAAACACGTGCATCAAGACACATTCCTGTTTTATATCCCTTACTTAATAAATTCCAGGTAATATCAATATCCTCTGTAATAGAATCTTTATCAAAACCACCAACTTTTACAACATAATCCTTCCTATATAAACTCAAAGGCCCATTAGTAACATAAACACTATCAATAAAATCTAATAATTTTCTATTCCACCCCATAATCATATACTCTAATGCCTGAACCTTTCCATATAAATTACCTTCTTTATTCCTAACACTAACAAAAGAAGTAACAGCTGCCACCTTTTTATCATCAAAATAACCTGTAAGCTTTTTTAATGATTCCTTAGAGGGAAAACTATCTGCATCTGTTACAGCAATTAAATCACCATTAGCAATTTTAATAGCCTGGTTAAGAGAATCTGCTTTTCCAGAATTTTTCTTGTTTAATAATTCCAAATTACTATATTTCTTTAAAAGCCTCCCCACTATCTCTTTAGTTTTATCTGTACTCCCATCATTTACCACAATTACTTGAAAATTATTCATAGGATAATCACAAGCCATAACATTTCTAATAGTTTCCTCGATGCTCTCTTCCTCATTAAATGCAGGAACAATAACACTTATATTATATCCTAGGTTTGGTTTAGGATAAGAAAAAAGTCTTTTCCTATTTTTTACAGTAAGTATTATGAAAAAAGACATCATGTAAATAGAAATAAACATTAATCCAAGATATACACTTGTTACAAATTCCACCATCCTAATCTTTTAGGATTTATTCTTTAAAAGGATTATTGGAGTCATCCACATTAAAATAATCATAAAATTCATCACTTAAACTCAATTCATGTGTATGACCTACTCTTTTTTTTCGAATTAAATTTAAATCAACAAATTTCTTAACATGATCGTAAGCCTTATTTCCCCTAATCTTAATTATAACTGACTGCTTAATCGGATATTTAAATGCAATAATAGCCAAGGTTTCTTGTTCTGCCTTTGAAAATTCAGAACGTCCTGTAGCTAATTTATTAATTATGTCAGAATATTCTGGCTTAACATCCATTTTCCACATATCGCTTTTTTCAACAATTCTTAAAGCAGAATCTCCACCATCATATTTCTCTTTAAGTTGCTCAAGTAAATCTCTTATTATGATTGGATTTAAATCACTTAAAGAAATAATATCAGCCATTCCAAGAAATCTACCGCTTACAAAAAGAATAGCTTCTATTCTTTTTAAATCCTCTTTTTCACAAGCCTCATCAACTTCATCTATTGTTTTACTGCTAACTTCCACCATTAGAAAATAAAATGAGCTAAGTTTATAAGAGTTTTTGAAATATCTTTTTACCCATAATTAGTAATTAGTCTTTTCTTAGTTTTTCTACCTAAAATCAAATTAGCAGTAAGAGAAGAAATATTATATCTTGAACTTACCAAAAATCTAATTTCTTCTTCTAAAAAAGGTAGATTCATTCCAGGAGCAGAATTAAAAAAAGATCTCCATTTATTATCTTTTTTTATTCCCAAAATAACAATATCTTGGGAAACTCTTCCTTCTGTTTTAAAAATATCTGCAGGAGTAAGTGAAACTGCAACATAATAATCTTCTGTTCTAAAAATATCGTAACTTATACTTTTTTTCATAAAAAACCAAATAATTAATCTTTTTTAAATTTTCCTAAACCTTAAATCTCAAAATACTGCCAATTCCACTAAGGTTTTTAAACTGATCTCCTTCTTCTGTCTCTGTAGAAACAATTTCTACTTTTGCCCCAGTATCTTCAGCTAGTTTAGATAATTCTTTTACAATCTTCTTAGAAGTTTCCTTAGAAAGAATCAAAGTATCGACAGCACCATATTTTAAAGCTTGTTCTGTATCTGGTTCTTTTAAAGTAGCCATTTCAGGATTTCTACCCAAAGTATCAAAAAATTTCTCTAAAAGTTTTTTCTCATACATTATTTCCTGACTTGCTAAAATATCTTGAGATTTCATTACAAGCTCTTTAAGACCACTTCCAGAAGTATCTCCTACATCAATCCTACCAATAACTTTCTCTCTAAGTTTTGTAGCCATATACTCTCCATCAAGAAACTCATCTTTTGTTGGAATCGGTCCTCCAACCAAAATCCCTTTTAATTTCTTATTATCAAAAAAAATCTTTTTCATTTCCTCTGCAATTCTTTTATAAAATTCCTTTGTGAGACCTTCTGTTATTCTATGAAATCTTTGAGATGAATTATGGACAAGAAATCCGTTTGCAAAAAAGTTTTTACCTTCTGTTTCTATATCTATTAAATTAAAATTTCCTTCTTTTTGTTTTATATCAATTACTTTTAATTCTAAAACACCATAATTATTAGAACAAATTAATATGTCACCTTCTTTTAAGTCCTTTGCAATAATTTCCTTAATTCCATGCTTATCTTTTTTAAAAAAAGTATGATCTAAAGATGAAATAATAGATTCTTCATCTTCAACAAAAATTTCTAGAACTTTATTTTTAATAACCTCCCACTTATTTTCTACTCTTGTGAAAATAATTTTATTACTCTTAATATCCAACGCCCTTATTTTATCAGTTAAGTTCAAATCAGCTATATCCTTATTCCCTTTATTTAAACCAACCCAACTATTAGGTGCTAGGCATTGACCTCCAGCCCGAACCTTGCTAGGAACTCCTGAAGTCATCTTTTGAAGAACCTCTATTCTCTTCCCCTCAAGCAGTCCAATAGCTGCTTCCTTTCTATCCATAACAAGCAAACCAAAAACTTCTGTAACCTCCAGCATTTCTTTTAATGCATCTAAAACAAATTCTTTATCACACCTATAAATTCTAATCTTCAGAGGCATAGGTGGTTCAATATCCCAGAGTTGTAAATCTTGTTGCCCTTCAATTTTTGATATATTCCCTGCAAAAAGTGCTAAACCATTTTCAGGTGTTTTCTTCAAACTCTTTAAATGCCTAACAATTTTTTCAAGAGCCTCAATAACATTTTTTCTTGTAGCAGTTGATTTAATATTTTTAGCAGTACTCTTTTCTGCCTCAAGCTGCCTTTGTACAGAATTCACATCATACCCTGCAGAAATATAAACAGTAATTAACTCTGTATGTCTCCCATGGTGTTTTTCCAATTCTTCTATTGTCTCCTGTAATTCATCTCTTGACAAAACTGTCATAATAAGAATAAAACTAGGGGGTTTATAAAATTTAGTCAATTTAATCAAGTCCAACCAATAATCCTTCTAAATCTTTATAAAATAATTGCCTTTTTTCTAGAGTTGTTAAAAGAGTATATTTTTCCTGATCTTTTTCTTGATAAGACAATAAACCTAAAAAATAATAATTTCCCTCTTTTCTATCTTTTACCTGAACTATTTTTTTAGAGTGTCTCTGTACTTCTTCTCTGTTATTTTCTATTGTTCCTTCTAATTGAATCTCAACAAAAACAGAAGGAATAGTATATCTTTTTTTAGCCATTTTAAACAAAATCCTAAAAAGTATTTAATAATTATTGCAATATAAAACAATATAAATTCAATCTTAAACAATATTGTGTGTAGCTATTAAATCTTTCTTAAATTCATCTAAAAATTTAGGTATTTTAATTTCTCTAATTTCATCTCTTAATGAAATTCCTTTTTCTTTTTTCTTTTTCCAAACTTCACTATTAAATTTAATCAACTCATTAAAAATTTTAATATCTTCTTTATTTTGTTTTATATCTAATTTTTTAGGCCATGAAGAAATATGGATACTTTTTTGTTTTTCTTTTTTCTCAAAATATTCTTGATAAATCTCCTCTGTAATAAAAGGAATAATTGGAGCCATTAATTTCAATAAAATTAAAAGAGAATTATAAAGTGTAAAAAATGCAGATTGTTTTTCATGATTTGTCCCATTATAAACCCTTTTTTTAATAAGCTCTAAATAATTATCGCAAAAGATATGCCAAAAAAAGTTACTAGTTTCTAATTTAACTTTATTATATTCATAATTCTTAAAATTCTTAGTACAAATTTCAATCAAATCATTTAATCTAGATAAAAACAACCTATCTGTTTCAATTAAATTCGCCTTTTTGGAATTATAATTTTTAAGATTCATAAAGACAAATCTAGATGCATTAAACAATTTTATCATAAATTTTTTCCCAGCAACTAAATCTTGTTCTTGATAATTAACATCACTTCCTAAACTAAACCCTGCTGCCCAAAATCTCAAGGCATCTGCCCCATATTCTTCTAAAAGTTTTTTAGGCTCAATTCCTGTTCCTTTAGACTTTGACATTTTTTCTCCTCCAAGTTTTGTATAACCTGAAATCATAATATTTTTCCAAGGCAATTTTTTCTCAGATAAATAACTCCTAACAATTGTGTAAAAAGCCCAAGTTCTAATTATATCATGTGCCTGAGGTCTTAAGGAATACGGAACTTTAATTTCATTATTAATAAGAGAACTAGCAATTTGAGGAGTCAAAGAAGATGTTGCCCATGTATCAAGAACTTTTTCTTCTCCTTTAGCTTCTTTTTTACACTTAGAACATATTTTTTTAGTTTGTAAAGGATCAACAGGCAATTCATTTTCTTTTGCTAAAATAAGTTCATTACAATCTTTACAATGCCAAACAGGAAAAGGAATTCCAAAATGTCTTTCTCTAGAAATACTCCAATCCCATTCTAAACCATTGACCCAATTTTCATATCTCTTATACATATATTTAGGGTACCAATTAATTTTTTTCCCTTGAGAAATCCAAGTTTTTTTATTATCTAAAATCTTAATAAACCATTGTTCTGTGGGAAGAAATTCAATTTCAGTTCCACATTTATCATGAACATTAACAACATTGGTTATTTGTTTTTGATCTTGAATCAATGTTTTTTCCTTAAGATCTTGAAGAATTTTTTTTCTAGCTTCTTTAATCTTTAATCCTTTATATTCACCCTCTTTAATTGTTCCATTTGTATTTAAAATAATTTTTTCAACAAGTTTGTACCTGTTTATCGCATCAACATCAAATTTATCCCCATAACTACAAACCATCAAAGCCCCTGTACCTTTCCCAATATCAGCAGATTTATCAGCAATAATAGGAACTTCAAAATCAAATAAGGCCACTTTTGCCTTTTTACCAATTATTTTCTTATATCTATTATCATCAGGATGAACAAAAACAGCAACACAAGCTCCAAGTAATTCAGGCCTAGTTGTTGCAATTAAAAGATCTTTATCTTCACATTTAAATTTCAAAGTAGAAAACAAGCTATCTTGTTCTTTATCTTCTAATTCTGCTTGAGCAATAGTTGTCTGGCACTCAGGACACCAAATTGTTGGAAATTCTTTTTTATAAGCTAGTCTTTTATTATATAAATCAATAAAAGCCTTTTGAGAAATTTTTTGGGTTTTTTTATCAATTGTAGAATAATAAATATTATAATCTGCACTTATTCCTAAATCTTTATATCCTTTAATAAAATCAGGAGTTATCTTCTTAAGAGTTTTAAGACAAAGCTCAATAAACTTAGCCCGAGACATGCTCTTACTTTTAATTTTATTTATTTTTTCAACATATCTCTCTGTAGGTAATCCATTATCATCTGTTCCAAATCCATAAAAAACAGCTCCTTTAAACATCCTCATAAATCTAGCAATAAAATCTTGTTGAGAATAAGAAAAAGCATGCCCCATATGCATTGCTCCAGAAACATAAGGTGGAGGAGTATCAATAGAAAAAACAGGTTTTTTATTACTAGAATCAAATCTATAGATTTTCTCTTTTTCCCAAAATTTTTTCCATTTTTCTTCAACCTGTTTAAAATCATATTTGTTCTTAGACATAAGGAAAAAAGACACAACAACTTTTAAAAACTATCTATAATTCACTATCTTATGGCAGATAATAAAGTACAAATGCCTGCTGGATTTGGCGGGTTAACAAGATTTAGCGAAGAATATGACAGCAAAATAAAACTAAAACCAGTTCATGTCATTGCATTTATAATCTTAATAGTGGTATTTAGAATAGTATTATCTATATTTTATAATTAAAATGTTCGGACTAGGCGGAATGAATCCAAAAAAAATGCAAGGCCTAATGAAACAAATGGGCATTTCACAGCAAGAAATTTCTGCTTCTAAAGTAATTATAGAAAAAACAGATGGATCCAATATCATAGTGGAACCTGTTTCTGTAACAAAAATTAAGATGCAAGGCCAAGAAACATTTCAAATTGTTGGAGATATTAAAGAAGAAACTCCAGAAGTAAAAATGAATGAAGAAGATATTAAAACAGTTGCAGAAAAAACAGGAAAATCAGAAGATGAAGCTAAAGCTGCTCTTGAAGAAACAGGGGATTTGGCTGAAGCTATTATAAAGTTGAGTGAGTAATATCTTCCTCAGTATAGATTTGTTTAAAAAAGACAAAGAAATAACAACACTATGGCAGATGATAATAAAAAACCAGCAAAAATAGAAATAATGACTTTAGATTCACAATTAATAGAACAAGCACCAGGTTTTGACAATGGATATACCCTAAAAATTAACACGTCTCTTCCAGAAGAGCATAAAACAATCAAAATTGCCCAATTACTTATAGATAAGGGATATAAACCAAATCAGATAATTAAGTTAAAAATATATGCTGAACCTGTAGAATAACCCCACCACCAAAATCCATATTAATTCTAATCACTTCTTACTTTAATGGAGAAATTTTTAGAAAACCTTCAAAAAGCAGAAAAAACAATAAACACATGCGACCATATTGTTTATGTTACTTTTCCTTTAATAAAAGATAAAAACCTTTTATTAAAAGTTTTCACAGAAACAAAAAAAGGAATTGGATATTGTATAAATGCAATACTACAATATGAATATCTTTATAAAAGAATCAAACTCTTCAAAAATCCTAAAATTAATTTGAGAACCTTTCAAGAAAAATGTTCTATAAGATATAACATAACAAAACAAGAAAACAACCTAATAACTAATTTATTTAATCTAGCTGAGAACCACAAAAAAAGTTCAATGGAATTCATGAGAAATGAAAAAATAATAATTCTTTCAGAAAATTTAGAAACAAAATCAATTTCCATTGAAAAAATAAAAGAATTTTTAATTCTAGCTAAAAATATCTTAGAAAAGTCAAAAAACAAAATTCTCAGATAAATATAAAAACCCCAAAATGTTAATAGAATATAATTCTACAGAGGGAATTTAAGAATTGGGAATGGAAGATATAATCAAAGAAAAAATAAGTGCAGACCATCTGCTGTATGTTAGTTTGAAATACACAAAAACTTGTGATGTTATTGTTAATCTGCTTCTAAGGTGGAGTAAAATGATTGAAACAAGTATTGAATCAGTTTTAAAACATGCAAAAAAGAAAAAAAAGATTTCTTCAATTCCTTCAAATCCAGTAGGAAAAATTGATGCTGTAAAAAAATTATTCAAAAAAGACCAAAATTATCTAAAGGTTATTGAAGAATATGAAATCTTTAAAAAAATCCGTGAGCTTAGAAAAGAAAGAATTGGGGAATTTAGAAAGAATGTCACATTAAAAGTATTTTACAAAGGCAAAGAAATTAATATAAATCTTGATAAATTAAAAGAATATGCAGAGATGTTAGAAAACTTTATAAGCACTACAAAACAATTTCTTCTATCTTAAAGACAAAATTTAAATAAAAATGAAAAAAGTTATTGTCATTACATCTGGAAAAGGAGGTGTAGGAAAAACAACTACAGCAATTAATTTAGGAGCAGCTATGAATTATTTTGGGAAAGATGTCTTAATAATTGATGGTAATTTAACAACCCCAAACGTTGGAATTCATTTAAATTCTCCAGAAGTTCCAATAAATTTAAACCATGTACTTCTTGAAAAAGCGGAACCTTTTGAATCAGTTTATGAGCATGAATCTGGAATAAAAGTAATGCCTTCTTCAATCTCCATAAAAGAATTAAGAAAAGTAAAACCAGAAAAAATAGCAAACTACAAAAAAGATTTCAAAAAAATTTCTGATTATATAATTGTTGATAGTGCTGCTGGACTTGGCCATGAAGCAGAATCAGTAATAAAAATGGCTGATGAATTAATTATTGTCACAAATCCAGAAATAGCGGCAATCACAGATGCGTTAAAAACAGTAAAACTAGCTGAATTATTAAAAAAACCTGTTTTAGGGATTATTGTTTCTAGAGTTAAAAAAGATAAAATAGAAATGAAACCAGATGAAGTCAAAGAAATGTTGGAAGCCCCTATACTAGGAATGATTCCTGAAGATATAAATGTACAAAAATCTCTAGCATTAAAAGATGCTGTCGTCCACACCCATCCAAAAAGTAAAGCTTCCAGGGCATATAAAGAAGTTGTATCTAAACTTTTAGATATTCCTTATAATTCGGATAAAGACAGAGAAAAAACAATAATAAAACTTCTTAAAAAATTAGGATTGAAAAAATAATTAACTAATTTTGCTTCCAACTTCAATTTCTTTTTCAGGAGTAATCAATATCACTTCCTCATGATCTTCTGTTGAAGCAGCTAAAATCATTCCCTGGCTTTCTATTCCCCTAAGCTTTCTAGGAGATAAATTAACAAAAACAACTATTTTTCTATCTTTTAATTCTTCTTTTTTATAATATTCCTTAATTCCTGCACAAATTATCCTCTGCCCAATTTCTTTCCCAAGATCAATAGTAAATTTGTAAAGTTTATCAGCTCCTTCAATATCTTCTACTTTAACAATTTTACCAACTCTTAAATCTAATTTCTGCCATTCATCAAAACTAACAAGATCCTCAACCATTTTATTTTTTTACTATTACTATTGCTTTTTTATTTACATATTTTTTAGGTAAAATAATATGGCTTGAATTTCTAAATGGTTGTATTTTAATGTCCTTTACTTTTTCTGGAATAATTTTCTTCATGCTAGCATAAATTTTTTTAAAATCCTTTTGAAATCTATCTAAATTAATTTTAAATTCTCTAGAATTTAATTCAATTCGTTTCGCACTCTTAGTTTTCTTCATTTTGTCTTAACAAACAAAGGTTCAGCTTTTTTAATCTTTGTTGCACTAAAAATATTCTTAATTTTCTCACTTGATTCAGGAATAAAAGGCCACAACAACTCAGAAATCTTCAAGATACTTTCTTTTAATTCATAAAGAACTTTTTTATCTTTGGTTTCCCAAGGTTTTTTATTCTGAATATACTCATTGCAAACATCAATAAAAGCAAAGATTTCATTTAAAGCCTTATCTAATTCAAAACTTTCAAATAATTTCTCAATCTTTTTTTCATTTAATTTTTTAATTAGTGTATTATCACATTTTTGAATTCCATTCTTTTCAATTAACCCACTAGTTCTTGAAACTAAATTTCCTAGCTTGTTTGCTAATTCATTATTATATCTCTCAATTAATATCTCTTCAGAATAATCAGAATCATCAAAAACACTGCATCTCAGCAAAGAATATCTAACTGCATCTGTTCCATATTTTTTAATTAATTCTAAAGGGTCTATAACATTTCCAACACTTTTACTAATTTTCCTACCTTTAAGATTTAAATAACCATGGACAAGCAAAATTTTAGGTAATTTACAGCCAGCAGATATTAGTATAGCAGGCCAAATAACAGAATGAAACCAATTAATTCCTTTTCCAATAACATGAATATCTGCTGGCCATTTATCTTTTGCCCCAGAAATATAATTAATAAGTGCATCTACCCAAACATAAACTTTATACTTTTTATCTTTAGGAAAATCAATTCCCCATTTCGCATTGCTCCTAGAAATACAAAGATCATTTAAATCATCTTTTAATCTACCTAAAATTTCATTTCTTTTTGATTCTGGAATAACATATGTTTTCACAAATCTAATTAATTTTTCCCTGTATTTACCTAGTTTAAAAAAATAAGCTTCTTCAGACATTAATTCAGGTTTTTTATTATGTTCAAGACATTTGCCCTCAACTAAATCTTTTTCAGTTTTATATCCTTCACAACCACTACAATAATATCCCTCATATTTACTTTTGTAGATATCTCCTTTTTTAATTATTTTATTTAAAATTTCATGAACAACCAGGGCATGTTCTTTTGCACTTGTTCTAATAAATTTATTATGGTTTATGTTTAATTTCTCTACTAATTCAACAAAATAACCTGTATTTTTATTTATAAAATCTTTAACACCCACTCCAGCTATTTCTGCTGCTTGAACATTTTTTTGAGCATTTTCATCTACACCAGTTAAAAAGAAAACCTTCTCTCCTTTTTGTTTATGATATCTAGCTAAAGCATCTGCTATAACTTTCTCAAATGCATGACCAATATGTGGCTTAGCATTTACATAATCTATTGCAGTTGTAATATAAAATTTCTTTGACATGAAACTAAAAAAAGAAATGAGTATAAAAACTTAACCAATAAGAATCTTTCTCTCAACATATTCATCAGGTTTTTTCAATCTATCTGCAATAGAAAGGATATGGGGATACATAGAAGCTGCCTCTCTTTCTTCAAAACCCAAATCTTTCATAACCTCTACGTAATCACTTTCTGAAAGGTTAAAATCAGGCTTAAGAGAATAAGTTAAAAAAATACTTCTAGCCTCCCTTGTTTCAGAAATTAATTTTTCTAATTCAGAACCAAGCTTAGAATGTCTTTTTTTGAAAATATCCACTGCATCCCTTATAGATCTTGCATATTTTGATTCTGATTCCTGTTTTACTGCAACTAAGATTCTTTTCCCAATTTTTTCTTTTTCTTTAATTAAATTATCTATTTCGCTAGCTCTTTTATTTAAGTTTCTTACCCCTTTTTGCCCTAAATTATTCAAAAGCCTATAAGTTCTATCTGCAGCTATTAACCTTCTTACTTTTTTCTCAATATCTGTTCTCTCAGGCATGCAAAACCCAAATATTCCCTATTTATAATAATTTAGATTCTTAATCAACAAATTTAAATATATACAAAAACTTAAAACAATATACAAAAGAGGAAAAATGAATATAGCTATTAATGGTTTAGGAAGAATTGGGAGACTTGTGTTAAAAATTGCTTTAGAAAGAGGATTAAACATTGTTGCAGTAAATGACCTTGTAGACACAAAAACACTGGCTTATCTCCTAAAATATGATTCTGTGTATGGTATATATAATAAAAAAGTAGAAACTGGAAAAGATTTTATCAAAATAAACAATAAAAAAATAGAGGTTTTTTCTGAACAAGATCCAGAAAAACTTCCTTGGAAAAACCTAAAAATAAATTATGTTGTAGAAGCAACAGGGATTTTCAGAGATAGAGTTGGATCAGAAAAACATCTTAAAGCAGGAGCAAAAAAGGTAATAATATCTGCACCATGTAAAGAACCAGATATAACAATAGTTTTAGGAGTTAATGAACAAAAACTAAATAAAAACCATAAAATAATTTCAATGGCTTCTTGCACAACTAATTGCCTAGCACCTTTAGCAAAAGTTCTAGAAGATAAATTCAAAATAAAAAAAGCATTTATGACTACTATCCATGCATATACTACAAGTCAAAAAATTCTTGATCTTCCCGATAAAAAACTAAGAAGAGGCAGAGCTGCTGCAATAAATATTATTCCTACAACAACAGGAGCAACAAGTGCAACTTCAGAGGTAATTCCAAGTCTCAAAAACAAGATAAATGGTTTGGCTTTCAGAGTCCCTGTTGCATGTGGAAGTGTTGTTGATCTTGTAGCTGAATTAGGGAAAAAAGTAAAAAAAGAACAAATAAACCAAGCACTTAAACAAGTTGCTTCTGGAAAACTCAAAGGAATAATACAATATACTGAAGATGAAATTGTATCGTCAGATATAATAAAAAATACTCATTCTTGTATAATAGATGGTTTATCAACACAAGTCATTGGAAACACAGTTAAAGTAGTTGCCTGGTATGATAATGAGTATGGTTACAGCTGTAGAATGGTTGAGCTTCTAAAGAGGTTGAGATAAATGTTATATGATATGGTTATCATAGGAGCAGGGCCTTCAGGAATGACTGCAGCAATTTATGCCGCTAGAAGAAAGATAAAATTTCTAATTCTTAGTATGGATATTGGAGGACAAATGAACTGGAGCTCTGAGGTAGATAATTATCCAGGAATACCAGACATAACAGGAATTGAAATAGTAAAAAAATTCAATGAACATCTTAAAGATTATAATATAAAAGTAAAAAATGAAGAAGTTTTAGACATAAAACAAAAAGGAAAAATCTTAATTGTAAAAACAAAAAAAACAACCTATGAAACAAAAACAATAATAATTGGTTCTGGAAAAAAACCTAAAAAACTAAACATTTCAGGAGAAGATAATTTATTAGGAAAAGGTGTTAGTTATTGTGCAACTTGTGATGCCCCCCTCTACAAAGATAAGATAGTTGCTATTATAGGTGCAGGCAATTCAGGATTAGAAGCAGCACTACATTTAGCACAATATGCAAAAAAAATCTATTTAATTGATTCACTAGAAAAAATAGCAGGAGAACCTTATCTCAAGGACAGAGTTTTACAAAATAAAAAAATAAGTTTCATAGGGGGAGCAAAAATAAAGGAAATCATAGGTAAACAAACAGTAGAAGCATTAAAATATGAATCAAAAGCAGAACAAACTAATTTACCTGTACAAGGAATTTTTATTGAAACAGGTCTTATTGCCAAAGTTGATTTTGCAAATCTTGTAAAGAAAAATAAATGGGGGGAAATTATGATTTTTAGGAGCACAAAAACACATGAAGAAAATATGACTAACATTCCAGGAATATTTGCAGCAGGAGATGTCACAGATATACCTTCAAAACAAATAGTTGTTGCAGCAGGAGAAGGTTGCAAAGCTGCACTCGCAGCTTTTGATTATATAAATAAATTTAAGTAAAACTAAAACCCAAAATTTATAATACATTCTTTCTTTAATTTATTGAGGTAAAAATATGAAATTTATTTCTAAAGAAATGAATCTAAAAGGAAAAACAATACTTCTAAGAGCAGATCTTGATTCAAATTATGTTAATAAGAAAATTATTAGTGGGGGGAGAATTAAGCAAGCAGCTGAAACAATTAAATTTTTAAAAAAGAAAGGGGCCAGAGTTGTAGTTATTGCTCATCAAGGAAGACCAAATAGAGGAAATTGTACCTCTTTTAAAAGTCATGCGAAATTCCTTAGTAAATATACTAAAGTAAAATTTGTTAATGATTTATTTGGAAAAAAAGTTGAAAAGGCCATTAAAAACCTAAAAAATGGAAAAGTTATTTTATTGGAAAATGTTAGAAAATATAAAGAAGAGTACAAGTTAGGAAAAAATAAATTTGTTGAAAATTTATCTAATTGGTGCAATATTTATGTTAATGATGCATTTAGCAATAGTCATAGAAAGCATACATCTATGGTTAGTTTTGCAAAAGTAATGCCTAATTATTCTGGACCTTTATTAGAAAAAGAAATTGCATCGCTAAAAAGAATTCACCTAAAAAAAACTTTATTTATTTTAGGAGGTGCAAAACCAAAAGATAATTTAAAATTATTAAGTAAAGGAAAAATTTTAGCATGTGGTTTATTTGGACAAATGTGTTTAATTACTAAAGGAAAAAATCTTGGAGCACAAGATAAATATTTGAAAAAATTAGTGAAAGATTTTAATCATGTTGTTAAGAAAATAAAACCTAGATTAAAAAATGTAATTACCCCGCTTGATTTTGGAGTAAAGATTCATGGAAAAAGAAAAGATTTAAATTTAAGTGAATTTCCAAGCAAATATGAAATCTTTGATATTGGACCCAAAACAAGAAAATTATTTATTAAAGAAATTAAAAAAGCAAAATCAATCTATATGAAAGGGCCTGTTGGAGATTTTTCAAGTAAAGGATTTGAAAAAGGAACTTTTGAAATATTAAAAGCAATTGCAAAGAATAAAGGATTTAGTTTAATTGGGGGAGGGCATTTAAGTGATGCTATTGAAAAATCCGGGGTTAATAAAAAAAAGTTTAGTCATGTTAGTTTATCTGGAGGAGCATTATTAAATTATATTGCAGGTGAAAAACTTCCTGGTATTGAGGTTTTGAGATGAAACTAATAAAAACAAAAAATTACAAAGAATTGTCTAAAAAAGCTGCAGAATTAATTATCTCTGAGGTTAAGGAAAAACCTAATTTAGTTATTTGTTTTGCAACTGGTAAGACCCCTAGAGGAATATATAAAAGTTTGGTTAAATCTTATAAGAAAAAGAAGATTGATTTTTCAAAAGTTGGATGTTTTAATTTAGATGAATATTATCCAATAGAAAAGAGCGATAAAAAGAGCTTTTATTATTATTTAGTTAATAGATTATTTAGTAAGATTAATATAAAAAAGAAAAATATTAATTTATTAAATGGGGAGACTAAAAATCCTAAGTTAGAGTGTTTGAATTATGAGAAAAAAATTAAGAAGCAGGGGATTGATTTAGCTATTTTAGGTGTTGGTGTTAATGGGCATATTGCTTTTAATGAACCTGGTTCTAGTTTTAGTTCTAAGACAAGAGTTGTTGAATTAGCTAAAGAAACAATTAAAAGAAATTCAGGTTTTTACAATAAGGTACCAAATAAAGCCTTAACAACAGGAATTAATACAATTATGAAATCAAAAGAAATTATTTTGCTTGCAAATGGAAAATCTAAGTCAGAAGCAATTAAACACCTAGTTAAAGATAAACCAGATAAATCTTGGCCTATAACATTTTTAAAAAGACATAAAAATCTTATTGTGATAATTAGTAAAGAGGTGTTGAAATGAAAAAAGATATTCTTGAAGAAGCATATGAAAGAGCAAAAGAAACTTTAAGATTATGCTCAACAAAATATGGGCTTTATGCTAGTGGAGGAAAAAATGGATATTTTGGAGTGTGGAGTAGAGATTCTAATATTAGCTTAATTGGTGCTAGTACAGAAAAAAATGATTTATTTAAAGGACAATTTAAAAAAAGTCTTGAAACTTTAAAAAAACATCAGAGTAAACTTGGACAGATTCCTAATGCTGTTCTTAAATTTAATAGAAAAAACCCTCAAGTTGATTTTAAATCAATTGATTCTAGTTTATGGTTTATTATTGGACATTATATTTACAAAGAAAAATACAAAGATGCAGGTCTTTTTAGAAAACATAAATCTGCTATTAAGAAAGCAATACTTTGGGTTAAGAATAGAGATGTTGGTGAAGATCTGACTCTTGAGCAACTTCCAACAACTGATTGGCAAGATGCTTTTCCTCATAAATATGGAAGTGTTATTAGCACTCAAGCACTTTATTATTATGTTTTAAGATTAATTGGAGAAAATAGAAATGCGCGAAAACTTAGGAAAATTGTAAATAAAAGTAAAGAAGATGGTTTATGGAATAAAAATTATTATTGGGCTTATAGATGGAAAAATCATAATAAATATAAAGAGATTGGTGATTGGTTTGACTCTTTTGGAAATTTAATTTCAATTATTTTTGGTTTAGCAAATAAAAAAAGAGCTAAAAAAATTATTTCTTATATTAAAAATAAAGGAATTGCTACTCCTTATCCTGTAAAATCAATTTATCCTGTAATTAAAAAAACAAGTGCTTATTGGAGAGATTATTATTTAGATGCCGGAGCAACCCCTAATCATTATCTTAATGGGGGAATTTGGCCTTATCTTGGGGGTTTGTATATTTTAGCTTTAATAAAATTAAAAATGTTTAAAGAAGCTGAAAAAGAATTAATAAAATTAGCTGAAAGTAATTTGAAAAATAATTTATTTCCTGAATGGATTGACCCCAAAACAAAAAAAACTCATGGTAAATTTCAGGCATGGAGTGCTGGCACTTATATTTGGGCTTATAATAGTGTGAAGATGAAGAAGGTGTTGTAATGGTTAAAGTAAAAAAAGATAAATTGCTTTTAGGTCCTAAGGATATTAAACCTAGTTCTAATAAATTTGAAATTCTTGGAGTATTAAATCCTGCAGCAGTAAGATTAAAAGATGGAAGAATTTTGCTTTATATTAGGGTAGTAGAGAGACTTAAGAAGACAGAGGATTCTAGATATTTTTATGTTCCGAGATTTGCTGGAAAAAATAATTTTAAAGTTGTTATAGATAAATTTTCAAAGAGCAAAGTCACAGGGGAGGATAAAATTGCAATAATATTTAAGAATGACACTAAACGCTTAACTTTTATTTCTCATTTTAGAAGAGTTTATCTTGATAAATCTGGGTTAAAAATTTTGAAAATAGAACAAAAACCTAGTTTTTTTGGATTAAAGCATGATGGTGAATTAGGGGTTGAGGATCCACGTATTACAAAAATTAATAAGAAATATTATATGACTTATGTTGGCCTTTCTAGGAGAGAGGGAATTTCAACTTATTTAGCCGAATCTGATGATGTCATAAGGTGGAAACGTTTAGGTATAATTTTTGGAGAGCAAGATAAAGATGTTGTTTTGTTTCCTGAAAAAATAAAAAATAAATATGTTTGTTTTGATAGGCCAGAAGGAAATTTTGAATTTTCAACCCCTCATATTTGGATAGCTTTTTCTCCTGATTTAATCCATTGGGGGAAATTAGATGCAGTAAATTTAGGAGGTAAAAATAAAGACTTTTCAAGAATTGGTGCTGGTCCTCCCCCAATAAAAACAGAAAAAGGTTGGCTTCAAATTTTTCATGCAGTAACTAAGGGTGTTCCAAAAGGATTTTGGATTTCTATTAAAAAAATTTTTGGATATGTTTATTCTGATCTTGATGATTATACTATTTGGGCTGCTCTTTTAGATAAAAATAATCCAAAAAAACTTTTAGCTAAAAGTCATCTTCCCATTATTATTCCAAAGAAAAAATATGAAATAAGTTTTGAAAATAAAAAAGTAGTTTTTCCTACTGGAATTATCCAGGATAGAAAAGATATTTTATTATATAATGGGGTCGGAGATAAATTTGTTAGTGTTAAAAAGATAAAGTTAAGTGAAATTATGAAGAATTTGGATTAGAAAGGTATATATTTATCGAATACCTAACTTCTCTTGAATTACTCTAAGCATTTTTTTTGCAATGACTCTGTAATCTAAGTTTTCAACAGTGTGTTTTCTTCCAGCTTCTCCCATCTGTTTGCAAAGTTCTGGACTATACAATAGTCTTTTAGTGTATTCTATTAAATCATCAACATTTGCCCTATATCCAAAAATTTTGGGAGCATCAAATCTTACTATTTGTTTACTTGAATACCCCATACTAGGGTATGCCCACTCTTCATTTAATTTTATTTCTTCAGCAACTCTAGCTAAAAATCCTGTTTCTCCATGAATAATGGTTTCTGCAGGCCCTCCTTTATTTATGGAAATTACTGGCTTTCCACAACTCATTGCTTCAACTTGTATCATACCAAATCCTTCAATTCTTGAAGGAGCTGCATAAAGATCACATGCATTAATTACCTTAGCCATAAATTCCTGGCTCCATGCATCATCCACAAATATGATTTTATCCCTAATTCCTAGTTCATCAGCTAATCGCTCTTCTCTTTCTCTCCACTCATGTGCACACTCACTAGGCCAAGTCTTACACACATATTTCCAATCTTTGAACTCCTTATTAATTTCTGCAAGTGCCTTTATCATTTCTTGGGCTCCTTTACTTGTCACATCTCCCCCCATTGTTAAAATCATTTTTTCATTATCTCTTACACCCAACATTCTTCTTAATGCAAAATTTAGTCCATTATTTTTTTCTGGTTTAAATAAATCTGTATCAATTCCAATATGCATAGGAATTATTTTAGAAACATCTGTTCCATCTCTAGCATAAACACCCCTAACCCACTCACTTGTTGTGAACATTAATTTTAATTGATTAAATTCTGCTTGATAATTAGCTACCCATCCATCAGAATTAAACCAAGGAATTGGTGTAACACCCCACTTTAAAGGTTCTCTAACAATTTCTGGTACATTCCCCCAAAAACCAACTCCAATGCAAATATCTGGTTTAAAATGTCTTAAATAAAATTCTTTTTGAATACTATCATTATGATGGCAAGGTATTGCTTCTACTCCTGCTGCAAGAAGTCCTTTGTATAAATAATGCCCTTGAAGACTAACTCCATCAGGTTCAGGAGGATATGCATATAGAATTAAAGCCTTCATTTTATTTTTTTTGAAGACGAATGAATGAAAATTTAATATCCGCTTTCATCTTTATTCTTTAAATTTATCAAATGCTTCTATTAAACCTGCACTATTTTCCTCAAAACCAATGCCCCCCCTATCATAACCATAAACATCAATTGCAAGTTCTCTTTTAATTAAAAGTTCATTGCTATTAAGTTTTATAAGAATATCTGCACTCGAGTTATATATTGCATATCCCTGATGTCTGTTTTTTATTTTATGATATGAAAAGAAAAAAACTTGTTTTGACTTGATTAAATTTTTTTTGATTGCTATTACAACTGCTTTATAAATTTCTTTATGTCTAGGGTGGCCATATTCTCCGTTTAATCCGTGTGTAAAGAGAATATCAAATGTTTTATTTTTAGTATGTTTGGAAATTGTTTTTAAAAATTGTTGTTGATTTAATGGTTTATTTAGGTGTTCATCATCTAAATCATAAATAAATCCTTTTACACCAAGAACTTTTATGACTTTTTTAAATTTAAGATATCTATCTTTGTCTGATTTCCTAGTCAAACAAACAATTGTTGTATCCCACCTTTTTTTGTTTCTAATTAAAGTTCCTCCTACCCAAAGTGTTTCATCATCTGGGTGTGCTACAATAACTAATACTTTTTTCTTTAACATGTTGAGGACAAGGTTTTTAATTACATAAATCTTTGTATGATTATATGAAAAAAGAGCAGAAGATTTTTGTTTATGTTTTAGCGGTGATATTAGTTATATTGTTTCTTACTTGTATTTGGGGGGCCCGCACCTGTTGAGCAACCTGGGATTTGTTCTGCTCTTATTGGAGATCGAGGTCCTCAGGCAATGACATATGAAAAAGTTCAGACTGAGTTAAGAAATGCTCAATCTAGTTTTATTTAGAAACCTTTATTATCTCATAAACTCAGTCCGAAAAGTAATTAATGTCCGATAAGTGTCCGAAAAGTAAAGATTAAAAAGAAGTATTTCTTAATTAATTTTATGAATAAAGAATTGAAAAATATACTTAATTCAAAAGAGAAGATAGAAGAAATGGAATTAAGATATATGAAAGAAATAAATTTTTTTATTAAATTAACTAAAGAAAAAAAACTTAGATTAGTGGAACCAAGTGAAGAACTAAAAAAATCTTATTTGGAAAAATCTGAGAGTAATATGGTTTCTGCAAAAATCTTATTAAAAAACTCCAGATTAGAAGAAGCTGTTTCTTTAACTTATTATAGTATGTATAACCTTTTAATGGCATTATTTTTTAAGTCAAGAATAAAAAGTGAAAATCATTTAGCTACAACAAGCCTATTAGAGAAAATATTTGGATTAGATAATTCTTTTGTTATTTTTGCTAAAAAGGAAAGAGTTGATAAACAATATTATGTTGACTTTAAAATAACTAAAAAAGATGTAGAAATTTTAATTCAAAAAGCAGAGGATTTTAATTTAAATTTATTTGATTTTATTTCAAAATTGACTAATGAGAAAATTAAAAACTATAGAGATAAATTTATTAATTTAATTAATTTTAATTAATTAACAAAAAGGTGAATAAATGTTTGATGTAATTACTTTTGGAAGTGCTGTTATTGATGTTTTTGTAGACACAGATATAGCTGAAAAAAAAGGATTTATGGCTTATCCTGTTGGATCAAAAATATTACTTAAAGATATAAAATTTGATATTGGGGGTGGAGGAACTAATACTGCTGTAGCTTTCTCTAGGTTAGGATTAAAAACAGGTTATATGGGAAAAGTAGGTGATGATACTGACGGAAAATCCATTTTAAATGTATTACATAAAGAAAAAATAAAATTTCTAGGTAAAATTGAAAAACAAGGAATATCAGGTTATTCTATTATTTTAGATAGCAAAGAAAATAATAGAACCATCTTAACATTTAAAGGGACAAATAATAATTTAAAATTTGATGAATTAAAATTAAAAAAAATAAAAACAAAATGGCTTTATTTAACTTCCTTGTTAGAAAACAGCTTTATTGCTCAAAAAAAACTAGTCTCCTATTTAGCTAGTCGGGGGATAAAAATTGCATTTAATCCAAGTTCTTACCTAATTAAAAGATTAGATTTAAAACCAATTTTAAAATTTTGTGAAGTAATAATTTTTAATAAAGAAGAAGCACAAATGTTGGCTAAAAAAAATAAAATTAAAAACAAGAATTTGATTAAAGGACTTCATGATTTAGGTGTAAAAATTATTGTTATAACTGATAAAAACAAAAAAATCTGGGCTTATGATGGTATAAAAAAATACTCTATCCAACCTCATAAAATAAAAGTTGTTGAAAGAACTGGTGCAGGAGATGCTTTTGGTGCAGGATTTGTTGCTGGATTAATTGTTAATAAAAGCATTGAAGGATGTTTAAAATTAGGTTTAAAAGAAAGTGAGAGTGTATTAAGACATTTTGGTGCTAAAAATAATTTGTTAAGGATGAAGTTAAAATGATTAATTTAAATAAAATAACTCACAGAGGAAAAGCACTTTTTTTAGCATATGATCAAGGACTTGAACATGGACCAATTGATTTTAATGATAAAAATGTTGATCCTCTTTATATTTTAGATATTGCTAAAAAAGGAAAATATACAGGTATAGTCTTTCAAAAAGGAATTGCAGAAAAATACAAAAAAGAAATCAAAAAAAGTAAAATTCCACTTATTTTAAAATTAAATGGGAAAACTAATTTAGTTAAAGGAGATCCTATATCCGAGGAATTATGCACTGTTAAAGAAGCAGTTAAGTTGGGGGCTAGTGCTGTTGGTTATACTATTTATTTAGGAAGTGTTCATGAATCAAATATGTTTGATGATTTTGAAGATATTCAAAAAGAGGCTCATAAAGTAGGTTTGCCTGTTATTGTTTGGATGTATCCTAGGGGTAAGAACATTAAAGGAAAGTCAAAAACAGAATTAATGGCTTATGCTACAAGAGTTGCATTAGAGCTTGGTGCAGATATTGTTAAAATTCAGCCTTTTGGGAAATTGAAAGATTTAGCTTGGGCAGCAAAGTCAGCAGGAAGAGTAAAAGTTGTTAGTGCTGGGGGAAGCAAGAAGAATGAGAATGATTTAATTAAACAAGTTAAAGAATACATTAAAGCAGGATTTATTGGAATGGCAATTGGAAGAAATGTTTGGCAAGCTAAAAATCCTATGGATGTAACTAATAAATTAAAAAAGGTGATTTGGGGATGAAACCAATTGTAATAATTAATTTCAAAACATATAAATCTGGAAAAGATACATTGAAGTTAGCTAAAGTAATTGAGAAATTTGATAAGAAAATAATAATTGGAGTTCAGGCAACAGATTTACATTCAATTTACTCTTTAACAAATTTACCTATATTTATTCAACATGTTGATTTTGTTGAGTCTGGAAAAAATACAGGGTTTATTACTCCTGAAGCAGTTTATGATGTTGGGGCTAGGGGGGTCTTTTTAAATCATTCAGAGCATAAGTTGAAATATAGAGTTATTAAGAAAACAGTTAAGAGATGTAAAAAAATTGGTTTGAAAGTTGCTGTTTTTGCAGGTAGTTTAAAAGAAGCAAAAAAATTAAGAAGATTAAAGCCGGATTATTTAATTTATGAACCTCCTGAACTTGTTGGAGGTAAAATTTCTGTTTCAAAAGCAAAACCAGAAATTATTGGGAAAATTGCAGAAAAACTCAAATATCCTTTTTTAGTTGGAGCTGGAGTTAAAACTAGTGAAGATATTAAGATTGCAATGAAATTAGGTGCTAAAGGTATTGCTGTTTCTAGTGCTATTACTAAAGCAAAGAATCCTAAGAAGGTATTAAAGAAGTTGTTAGGATAAAAGAATATAAAACTTATTAAATTAAATTACTAAAAATTACAAAGCAGCAATCCAACCACCATCTGCAACTATCTCTGCCCCAGTCATATAAGAAGAAGCGTCGCTTGCTAAAAAAACTGCAGGTCCAGCAATATCAACTGGTTTACCAACTCTTTTTATTAAAAATTTAGACATCATTCCTGCAAGTGTTTTTTTGTCTTTTGTAAATCCTGTTGTCATAGGAGTATCAATCAAACCAGGATGAATTGAATTAACTCTTATTCCCAAAGCTCCAACTTCTGCTGCAAGTGCTTTTGTAAATAATCTAATAGCACCTTTACTTGCACAATAAGCTGCTCCTCCAGCAGAACCCTCTATCCCTGCTACTGAAGAAATATTAATTATACTAGCACCTTTTTTCATATATTTTAAAACAGCCTGACTGCATAAAAAAGGTCCTTTTGCATTTATACCTAAGGTTTTATCCCATATCTCCTCTTTCATATCAGAAACATTTCCAGTAAGATAAACCCCCGCATTATTCACTAAAATATTAATTTTCTTAAAAACTTTTATTGTTTGCGAAATAAGATATTCTACTTGTTTTTTATCAGAAATATCTGTTTTCACATAAATAGCTTTTCTCTTTAATTTTTTTATTTTATTAACTGTATCTTGTCCTGGAATTATATCAGAAACAACAATATCTGCTCCATGCTTTGCAAGTTCTAATGCAATTCCTTTACCAATTCCTCTTGCTGCACCAGTAACAATAGCAACCTTACCATTTAAATCGAAAAGATTATTCATTTTTTTTCCCTCTTTTTATAATATATTAACTTAATTAAAATCCTTAATTATTTAAAGGTTTCTAAAAATATATTATTAACCAAAAAACTCAATCTCTCAGCAAACTATTTAAATCATTCTTCCTTTTTTAAATCATGAAAAAAGTGGTTAGGCCTTGGGGTAATTTTAAAGAATTTGTTAAAAATAAAAAATGTACTATTAAGATTATTGAAGTTAAACCTAGACAAAAATTAAGCCTGCAATATCATAAAAAAAGAGATGAAGTTTGGTATTTTTTAGATAAAGCCGTGGTTCAGTTAGGAAAAAAGAAATTTAGAGTAAAACCAGGAGAATTAATTAAAGTTCATAAGAAAAAAGCTCATAGGGTCATTGCGGGATTAAAAAAAGTCATATTTTTAGAAATTGCCTATGGTAATTTTAGTGAACAAGATGAAGTGAGGTTAGAGGATAAATATGGTAGAAAGTAAGGTTATTGCAGTTGATTTAGGAGGAACTAATTTAAGAGTTGCATTGGTTAAAGGTAAAAAAATTTTAAATTATGTTAAAGTTTCTACACCCAAAACTAAAAATGAAATACTAGATTCCCTTGTTAATTCTATCAAAAAAGTTATGACTAAAGATGTAAAAGCTATTGGAGTTGGTAGTCCTGGTCCTTTAAAAAAAGGAGTTATTATTAATAGTCCAAATCTCCCCTTTAAAATATTTGATCTTAAGGAATTTTTAAAGAAAAAATTTAATAAAAGAGTTGAAGTTGCAAATGATGCCGATGTTGTAGCATTATCAGAAATGACTTATGGGGTAAAGAAAAAGAATTTTTTTATTTTAACTCTTGGAACAGGAATTGGAGGGGGAGTAATCATTAATCATGAACTTTATAGTGGAGAAGGATATGCAGGGGAATTAGGTCAAATTCTTATCCATAATGGAAAAGATATGGAAACCTACTGGCAAAATCTTAGAAAACAATGTAAAAAATATTTTGGAAGAGAAATGATGGTTAAAGAATTACTTAAGTCTAAAGATAAAAGAGCAATAAAAATTCTAAAAGAGGTTAGTTCTTATCTAGGGCAAGGAATAGCAAGCTTAATTCATGTGTTTGATCCTGAAGTTGTTGTATTAATCGGTGGAGCAAGAGAAACTGGAAACAAATTTTTAAATATGATTAAGAAAGAAACATACAAAGCTCTTATGATCCCCCATAAAACTCCAATTAAGTGGAGTAAAATTAAACATCCTGGAATATTGGGAGCCTCATTATTAGTCAAATGAAATTTAAAGAATTTATTCAACTAGATAAAAAAAAGTTATTAATAACTTTGGTTTTGTTTATAATCTGGGTTATTTTTGCACATTCTATTAATCAGTTTATGCTTTGTGATTGTATTGATACACCTTTAGATTATTTTGAAACATGTACTGATTATTATGATTACTTAATTTTTGATAGTATAGAGTGCCATTGTACATGTGTTCAAGGAAACAAATTAATCAGAAATTATTTTTGGTTTGGATTAATTCCCTTAATAATAATTTACTTAATTGTTAGTATTATTTTTTACTTACTTAATAGGAGGAGAAAATGAAAATCATAAAACGTGCGCGTGTTCCTATAAGAATTGATTTTGCAGGAGGAACAACAGATATTGCATATTTTTCCCACAAATATGGGGGAGCTGTTTTAAATGCAGCAATTAATAAATATGTATCTGGAAAACTTATTAAAAAAAACAACAAAACACATTTGGAATATACTGGAAAAATTCCAACATCATCTGGACTTGGAACATCTGGTGCAATGAATGTTTTATGGTTATCTTTAATTAATAAAAATAAAAATAGAAAAGAGTTGGCAAATATGGCCTATAAAATAGAACAAGATATGGGAATTGTTGGAGGAACACAAGACCATTATGCAGCTAGTTTTGGTGGAATAAATTTTTTAGAATTTAAAAAAAACAAAATTATTAGAACCCCCATCAAACTAAAAAAACCCTTTATAGAAGAACTTGAGAATAATTTAATTTTAGTTTATACAGGTCTTCCTCATTTTGAATCAACTGCAAATAAAAACATGATTGATAATATAAAAAAGGGAAAGCACATTCAAAATTTAATAAGAATAAGAGAAATAGCAAAAGAAATGAAAAATGCACTTTTAAAAAAAGATTTGACTAGATTTTCTGAATTACTTAATGAGGAAACTGAAAATAGGAAAAAACTTGATAGTGCTGTTCTTCCTCCTGGAGCAAAAGAAATCATTAAACATGGATTTTCTCATGGAGCAACAGCAGCAAAGATTTGTGGCTCTGGAAATGGGGGAAGTATTTTATTTTTTGGAAATAAAAAGAAACTAAAAAAGAAGTTTAAGAAAAGCGTTATTGATTTTAAGTTTGATTTTGAAGGGTTGAGGGTTTGGTAATTATTTGGTTTTTTGTTTTGGGGATTCTTACAAATTCTGAATTTCTACTAAAGCTCCAGATTCATTTGCATCAAGAACTGTTATTACCATTTTGTTGTATTCATCTGTGTAGTTCTGGTTTTTTTCAAGATAAACATACATATTTTCAATTGGGGCTCCATAATCAGTATATATAATTGAGTTTTTTGGATGCATATTTAGTAAAACCGTGTACCATCCACTTGTTTGTTCATCTTCAATATAATTACCAAATCTTATAAACACCCCTTTAGTGGGTTGAAAACCACTTTGGTTTATTAATTTGTATTCAAGGAAATAGTGTGAAAAAAATTCTATGGCTATCTCAGGAAATTCCGCTTCGCCCCATTTTTTAGGTATCATAAGTCCTTTAATCTCAGATTTGTTTTGGAATTGAGAATTAATTGGAGTAATCCAATAAGTTCCTTTTGTAACTTCAGGAACATTGTTTTTTTCAAGCCACCCTAAAATTAATTTATTTCTAATGTTATAGTGTTCTTTTGAAGCGCTACCCATTGGATCATAGTGCTCCTCTGAAACAAAATTACAGTTGTTGCCTATTGTAACTTTGTTTCCCTCATTGTCATTACAATCTAACATATAAGCATGATTCAATCCTAAATTATGCCCAATTTCATGTGCTAATATGTTTGAGCTAGGGGGTGAAAATGGTTTTTCTGGAGTTTTAGTTTTAGGAAAGCCAACAAAAGAAAGCTGAATTTTTCCTTCATTAGTATTATATTCTAGTCTTCCAATAGTTCCATGGGGTCTACAATTCCAAAAAGGATTTTCTGTGTTTTTTTCAAAAATGGTGATTATTCCATAATATTCCTTAAAATCAATAAGGGGGTCTAAAAGATTGACTATATAAGAGCTCCAATGTTCTCCAACACAGGGTCCCAACTCATTTGGAATCTCATTTGAAATGATGCTAGTAACATACCAATAATTAATATTCATTTTTCCATAAGATACCTCTGTAAAATAATCATTAGCATTATTAATAAGGTCTTCACTAAAACCTTGAGAATCAAAATCTGGGTAATCTTCTTGGAATGCATAAACTATTGCATATTTTTTTTCTTCAAGAACTCCATTAAAATTTTCTACCTCTGTATTTTTTGTTATAATTGTTTCTGGATTAGAATTATCCTCTTTTGAATTGAAATAAAAAATAAGTCCGATAAGAAAAACCACTCCAATAATTATTAGAAATAAATAACTCTTTGGTTTTTTTTGCAACTGATTTGAAGGAAAATGTTGAAATGTTTGTCCTGGAGGGTATTTGGGATCAACCATTAACTAATATTGATTTTTGAATTATTAAAGCTTACTAAATAATCAGGTATTAATTTTTTCCCTATATTTCAAGGCAAAATTAGCTTGTTTTTTAGAGGGTAGATTATTTATTTAGGATTACTGCACACCCTCATAAATCTTAAAGGTCTTTTTCGCAATTATATTCCAACCAGAGACATTCTTAACATATAGCGCTGCGTTTTTGGAATATTTATTTCTTAGTGTTTTTGATGCAAGAAGCTTAAGAATTGTCTTGTAAAAATCATTTCTTCTGTGTTTCATTTTTACTAATAGACCTGCTTTTGAATTTCTTATTTCTGCTCCAAGACCTTCAATATCTGTTACAATTGCAGGAGTATGTGCTGCAAATCCATTAGCTAAAACTCCTGATTGAGACTCAGATTTATACGGAAGAGCTAAAATATCAAAACTTGCAAGTCTTTTCAAAAACTCTAGCTTTTTATAATCTTTAACAATTAATTCAATGTTATTATTTACTTTGCTCTTCATTATAGCTTTCATTACCTCATTAATATAAATTCTAGTTAGTTTATCTGCATGTGGTTTTATTTCAAGGACGAGAAATGCATTTGGAAACCTTTTTACTATCTTTGGCCATTGTCTTATCATTGTCCTAAAACCTTTTCTTTGATCAGCAATTCCAGCTGCTCCTACTACTAATTTATCTGTGTAGCCATATTCTCTTCTTAATTTTTTTTTATCTGGGTTAAATTCATTATCAGATCCATGGGGAAGAACATAAAGGTTTTTTGGAATGAAACCTATATTCTTTTTTAAGGCTTGCTTTTGATAATCTTCATGAAAGATTCCTGCACTTAATAATTGAAGACTTTCTTTAACAAAAAATTTGTGAGGAGGCTCTAATTTTTCATAGATACTGTGATAGGTCATAACTGTTGGAATTTTTTCTTGTTTTAGTTTTTCAAGTAATTTCAAAAGATGCCTATTTTGATCTTCATAGGTTTCATATAACCCATATTCATGTTGTATATGTACTATAGAAGGTGTTTCTTTTTTTATTATTTTAAATACCTTTTCATCCCAATCTCTGTCAGTTTGATCAATCACAGGATAATTTGCTTTTGCTGCATCAATATGTGATATTATTTTTATGGATATTTTTTGATTATGTTTTTTTGCATAATTTTTTATTGCATTAATATAATCTTGTGAATAAAAAGCAATACCACATGAGCGAGGCAAATAACTACTAATCCATATCACCTTTTTCATCATAAAAGAAAAAACCCAATAAGTTTTAAATATCTTGTGATTCTTTTTTAATTTCCTCTAACATTAATCTTGAAAGGAGGTATGCTATTGTTGACTCTGCTCCTTGATTTAAGTTCAACGAATGTTTTCCTAATCCATCATAACATCCTCCTGTAACTTCGTCATAAAGCATTTGTTTTAGGTGATTTCTACCTAAAAACCAGTTAAATGCTAAAACAGCTTTTTCATGATAGTGTTTATCCTCTGTTGCAAGAAATGCAGCCAGATATGCACTCACCATAGAAAATGCATCTATAGGTTGTTGATCAAAAAAAGCTCTTTTTCCATTTTTATTATACCACCCATTTTGGCCTATAGGGTGTAATTCATCATCAACAAACACTATATCTGATAAAAAATGAAGTGTTGATTCTGCTATTTCTAAATATGCTTCATTTTTTGTAGATTTATAAGCTAAGAACATTGCTTCAGATAATTTAGCATTTGCATAACTTAGATGATTTTCAAACCACTGCCACTCATTAGAAGAATTTTTTTTGTATAACTCTACCAGAGAATCTGCAAGATTCCTTATTAAATTTAAATCTCTTTTTCTCCCAAATTTTTCATAGTGATAATATAATCCAACAATTGAAAAAGCTTTTGCTCTTAAACTATCTAGTTCTAATATTCTTGGGATTGATTTATCAAATAAATCTTCTGCCTTGTTTAATAATTCTTTATCTTTTGTTGTATGTGTTGTGTACCCTAATGCCCAAATAGCTCTTCCAAACGCATCATCGCTACGTTCTCCTATTAGTTTATTTTTATTCATAAAAATATTATTAAAATATCCTTCTTCTGATTGAGCATGTTCTATAAATTTAAGATATTTTTTAGCTAGTTTAAAAGATAAATCAGATTCTGTTAGAGAATTGTGTAATGTGGCTATAATTAATGCTCTTGTATTATCATCAAGAGTATATCCTGATTTTTTATCTGGCACAGCAGCTTTACAAAATTGTAGACAACCAAAATTATCTGTAAGATTTCTTAAATGGCTCAATTTTATCTTGGGATATTTCTTAGTAATTTCCTCTCTTAGCTTTACTACCCTATTAAAAACACTAAGATGTCTTCTTGCTACATTTGACCAAATCATCTGCCTTCCAAAAGCATATGCAGCTTCTGACATATTTTTTCTTAATTCAATATCTGAAAGTAGTTTATCAAGAGCTTTAGTAAATTCTTCTGGACTTTTTGTTTTCTTAATTACAATACCTCTATCTTGAGCTAAAAGTTCCTTAGCGTATATGACAGGAGTTGCTACTACTGGCCTACCACAAGATAATGCATAAGCAAGAGTACCAGAAGTTATTTGTTCTTTTTCTAAATTTGTAAAAGCATATATGTCACACGCAAGAATATATGGATCAGCAAGTTCCTTAACATCAACATACCTATCTTGAAACTTAACATATTTTTCTAAACCAAGCTCTTTTACTAAAGCAATTAATTCATTTCTGTAAGATTCTCCTTCTTCTCTTCTTACATTTGGGTGTGTTTCACCAGAAATAAAATACAACAAATCTGGATATTTTTTAACCAGTGGAGGAAGAGCCATTATCATATATTCTATTCCTTTTCCTCTACTCAACAAACCAAAACTAAAAATAACTGTTCTTCCTTCAAAGCCTATCTTTTTTTTATATTGATCAGGAGGAGAAAATTTAACATTAGGAGTTCCATGATGAATAAGATACATTTTGCTTCTTTCAACTCCATAATCTTTATTTAAAATGTCAATTGCAGCTTCTGCCATTACAATTATTGCTGAAACTTTTGCTGCTATTTGTCTAACAATTTTTCTTCTTTCTTTATCTGGATGTGACAAGACACTATGAAAAGTTATAGCTACAGGTTTTTTAATTGCATTTAAGAAATAAAGAATATCTGACCCATATTCTCCTCCAAATAATCCAAACTCATGTTGTATGCATATTAATCTCTGGTCTGGAGATTCATTTAATTCTCTTGCAGTTCTCTCATAATCTTCTTTGCTATTTCTAGTTATTTGATATATTACCTTATTATTATATTTGTGATGGGTTTCAGGATCATTAAGTGCTATGACTCTCGATCTTAACTTTGGATTAAAAGCACGATTCATAGAATTTGTTAAATTTTCAGCGAATATAGAAATTCCACATTCTTTAGGAGGATAATTACTCATAAAACAAATTTTTGGGTCTTTGATTATTTGATCTACTTCAACCTCTTTTCCAATCATTTTATATCTGCATTAAAGATTAACAATTTATTTAAAGCTTTCTACAATTAAATATTTAAGTCTTAAAAGAACTAGTTAGAAAATGTGTTTTGCAATTACATAATTTCAAATAAGTCAAAAGTTTTCCTCCAAAAGACTTTTAAACAAAATTCTCTACTCTTCAATATGTTTAAGAAAAAAACTTGTAAAAAATGTGGAAAAAAATCAAATAAAGATTTTGATTACTGTCCTTATTGTGGAAATCCTGGTGAAACAAATGATGATTGGGGAATGTTGGGAAAAAATGATTTAGTCAGAGATGAAGATATAATTTCTGGCTCCATGCTTGGAGGACTAGGTGGAAATATGTTGGGAAAAATGTTAAACAGTGCTATGAAAATGTTAGAAAAAGAAATGCAGAAAGAGATAAAACATTCTAATATGAGGCCTAAAACAAATATTAGATTAATGATAAATGGAAAAGAAATAGATTTTAATAATAAAAACATTCAAAAATCAACAAATAAAAAAACAGGAAACAGAAAAAAAATAAATCTCCCAAAAATAATTCTAAAGAATTTTTCTAAACTACCAAGAAAAGAACCAAAAGCAAATATTAGAAGATTTTCTGATAAAATAGTTTATGAAATAGAACTTCCAAAAGTTACTTCAAACTCAGACATTTCAATAGTTCAACTAGAAAATAGTATAGAAATAAAGGCTATTTCGAAAAATAACTCTTATCTTAAATTAATCCCTATAAATCTTCCAATTACAAATTATGATTTTGAAAAAGAAAAATTAACACTTGAATTTGCTATAAAAGGATAAATCCTCCAAAATATTTAAATAACTAAATTATGAATTAATTCTATGAAAAAATTAAATATTGGTATTATTTTGGATGGAAATAGAAGATTTGCTAAGCGCCTAATGAAAGAACCTTGGAAAGGACATGAATACGGTGCAAAAAAATTAAATTCCCTCTTAGAATGGTGTAAAGAATTTAAAATAAAAGAATTAACATTATATTGCTTATCAATAGAAAATTTCAATCGTCCTAAAAAAGAATTTAATTATCTAATGAAAGTATTTAAAAAAGAAGCAGAAAATATCCTAAAAGATCCAAGAATTGATAAAGAAAAAATTAAAATAAACTTCATAGGTAAAATAAACCTCCTTGATAAAGATTTACAAGGTTTGATAAAAAAAATTAAAAACAAAACAAAATCCTATAAAAACCATATTATTAATATTGCTATTGCTTATGGGGGTAGACAAGAAATTATTAATACTATAAAAAAACTAATAAAATTCAAAAAACCAATAAATGAAAAAAATTTCCAAAAAGAGCTCTGGATTTCAAATGAACCTGATTTTATTATAAGAACAGGTGGAGAAAAAAGAACTTCTAATTTTTTACCTTGGCAATCAACCTATAGTGAGTGGTTTTTTCTAGACAAAATGTGGCCAGAGTTTGAAAAAAAAGATCTCCAAAACTGTATTCAAGAATTCTATACAAGACAAAGAAGATTTGGGAAATAATAGATAAAAACCTTTAAATAACTAATAAGAGTGTTTTTTCTATGAGGCTGTAGCTCAGTCTGGCCAGAGCACTGCTCTGATAAGGCAGGGGTCCACGGTTCAAATCCGTGCAGCCTCACTCATGCTAACCTTTAAAAAACGAAAAACTTTTAATTTACAATGAACAAAAAATCAGGTATAGTTTTTGGAATTGTATTAATAATAATTGGGTTAATCCTAGCCATAATAGGATTAACAAGTTTTTTTAGTGCACCTGGTAATATAAATCAAGAAAATTCTAATCCAATAGGAGCATTTGCAAGTGTAGGAATAGGAATAGTTATTATATTTATAGGGGCAATTTTAATTGGAGCAGGAATATTAATAATTTACCTAACTAATATAGAAAAGATTTTTTCTTATATAGCAACAGAAACTGCACCAGGAGTAGAAACATCTAGCCATGCATTAGGAAAAGGTTTAGCAAGAGGAGTAAAAGCAGGACTAAAAAATAAATCAAAAAAGAAAAAGAAGAAATAAACGTTGAAAACTTTTCAAGAAACCTTTAAAAAGCATTTTTCTATCAATATTCTATGACAAAGGGGATGTATCATTATGTAAAACAAGCATGGAAAAAACCAGATGTAAAAACCCTTAGACAAAGAATGGTAGAATGGAGAAAAACACCTGCTCAGATTAAAGTAGATAAACCACTAAGAATCGATAGGGCCAGAAATCTTGGATATAAAGCTAAAAAAGGATTTGTAATAATTAGAATAAGATTAAAAAGAGGGGGTCATAAAAGACCAAGACCAAATAAAGGAAGAAGATCAAAAAGACTCCATACTAGAAAAACATTAAAAATGAGTTACAAGTGGATTGCAGAACAAAGAGTCCAAAGAAAACATAAAAATCTTGAAGTCCTTAATTCATATTTAATTGGAAAAGATGGAATGCATTATTTCTATGAGGTTATTTGTGTTGACCCTGAAAGACCTGAAATAAAATCAGACAGAACAATGAAATGGATTTGTAAAGGAGCAAACAAAAAAAGAGTTCTTAGAGGACTAACAAGCGCAGCAAAAAAATCTAGAGGATTAAGAAGTAAAAGTCCAATGAATAAATCAAGACCAAGTGTAAGAGCTGGTGGAAGAAAGGGTAAGTGAATTAATAAATAATCATCTAATTTTTTGTTTTTTTCTTCTATTCAATAACTCCAGATTAAAAAGAAAAGGATTTAATTAAGGGGTGTGTTCTTTTGTATAGGATCAAATAAATTAATTCTTTTATCAATTCTATTAATAACTTCTTTTATAATCTTTTATATTTTTTAGAGATGCTCAGAACTGGGGCGAAAAGAAAATGGATATTAAAGAAGTTATAAATAAAGCCAGGGCACATCTCAAAGAATGTGATGCTATTCTTGTTGAAGCTTCAGAAAAAGCAAACGGAATATATTTTGAAGTTGGTTATGCAAAAGCTTTAGGAAAAAAAGTTATGATAATTCATAAAAAAGGAACAGAAGCATCTTTCTTAGAATCTGCAGGAGATGTTTCTATTGAGTATGAAGACTTTGAGGATTTAAGGAAGAAACTGGAAGGAATTAAATTTTAATGTCTATTTATCATCAACTACAAACCCGTGATTATCTCAAAATTCCTTATAACTCTTATTAACTTTAACTTGTTCTTCTAAATCTTTTCCAAAATATCCCATTTCTTCTAATTTTCCCCTAGTTGCTGGAAATGGGGGAGCGATTTCCCCAGGATAAATAGTATAAAAACCGTGATTAGCTTCATCTATAGGGCCTGCAACAATAACCCTCTTGTTTGTTGGTTGTTTCTCCACCCCTTTAACCATGTTAGCTAAGTATCCATCTCTTCCCCTTGGCTCTTGTGCTATCCTAGCAGATTCAGGAAGATTTTCTAATGAAACTAGAGAATCATATCCAATTGTTCTTTCAGAATCAACACTCTTAACTAATTTAGTTCCATCATATTCTTGAATATTTTCATAAGCATAGTCAATTAAAGATTTTGCAGTTGGAAAAGCTCCTTCTATAAAATGAGATCCTGCTGTCTAGCTTCCTTGTAAATGCCTTGCTAGATGATCAACTAAGTCTTGATTGTATTTTTTGAAGTTATAATTTTCGATTAAGATGATCATGAGAATATCCATAGGTGTTATCTAAATCAACATTAAAGTATTCTCTTGCAATGTTGCCTACAAGTTCCATTGGATACAATTTTTTATGAAATTCATGCATTATTTCAATTCTTTCTCCTTCGGTTTTTTTGTTTCCATACTCCTTTCGAACTTTTTCTGCTTCATCCTTTAAATGCAGGTAAACTCTAGTGAGAATTTCTAGTCCTTTCTCCTTTTCTTGATTTGATAGTTCTTTATCTCTCATTTTAATTTGATAATAGAAGAAATATACCCTTTATAAGTCTTTCTATTTGTAACTACTAGAAAGTAACATAATATTAATTGAACAAGGATGAATCTAATAATTTTATTATGGTCCCAAAATCTTTATTAAACCAATTTTCTTTCATGAAATAATGGAAAGATATGATGTAGTAATAATTGGCGCTGGACCCTCTGGATCAGGAAAATCCACAACATTTCACCAAATATCCTTGTTAGATAATCCAACATCAGGAAAAATAAAAATTAGTGGAAAGGATATAATTAAGTTAGATGATAATGAAAAATCAGATTTTCGCTTAAAAAAAATTGGATATATTTTTCAACACTATGAATTACTTCCAGAATTAACTGCGATAGAAAATATCTATCTTCCATTAATGGTAGAAAGAGGAAATTTAAATGAGATTAAAGAACAGGCCGAGAAGATATTAAATGAGATGGGATTAATTAAAAGAAAGGATCATTATCTAAGTGAACTTTCTGGAGGAGAACAACAAAGAATTTCAATTGCAAGAGCATTAGTTAAAGAGCCAGAACTAATTTTAGCTGATGAACCAACTGCTAACCTTGATTCTGTTGCAGGAAAAAAATAATGGAAACACTTAAGGGCTTAAATAAAAAGAAAGGGATAACTGTTTTTGTGATTAATCATGAAAAGCAATTTGAAAAATATTTTGATAGGATTATTAGGTTGAAGGACGGAAAAATAATTAAAAGTAGAGAGTTCAAAAAAGAAATATGAAAAAGAGAGTGATAACCATTTTAAAAAATGCCTTGAAAGAAGTAGGAATTTCCCTAACTGAAAAACAAATTCAAGAACGCATTGAATTGCCTCCAACATTAAAAATGGGAGACTATTCCTTCCCTTGCCATTTTATTGCAAATAAAATCAACAAAAAACCAGAACAACTTGCATTAGAAATAAGTAAAAAAATTAAAGAAACTCCAAAAGGAGATATTGAAAATATTCAGGTGATTGGCCCATATATTAATTTCTTTGTTAATAGGAAAGATTTTACTAAAAATGTTCTAACAGACATAATTAAGAAAAAAGAAAAATTTGGCTCAACAAGTTTGGGACACAAACAAAAAATAATAGTTGAATTTTCTTCTCCAAATATAGCTAAACCTTTTGGAATAGGGCATTTAAGATCAACCATAATTGGAAATTCTATTGGAAACATTTGTTCCTTTCAAGGATTTAAAATAATAAAAATGAATTATCTTGGAGATTGGGGAACCCAGTTTGGAAAAATGATTTGTGGATATAAAAATTTTGGGAAGGAAGAGAAATTAAAGAAAGATCCTATAAAGTATTTATTAAAAATTTATGTTAAAATTAATAAAAATAAAAAATATGAAGAAGAATCAAGATCTTATTTTAAGAAACTTGAAAATGGAAATAAAGAATGTTTTCTGTTATGGAAAAAGTTTAAAGAATTGAGTTTAAAAGAATTTAAAAAAATCTACGAAAAATTGGGGATAATTTTTAATGTCTATTCTGGAGAATCTATGTATAATAAAGAAATGAAAAGTGTTGTTAAAGAATTACAACAAAAAAAACTTTTAAGAAAAAGTAGGGGAGCCTTAGTAGTTGATTTAAAAAAATATAATCTTGGATTTTGTTTAATTCAAAAAACAGATGGAACTACTCTTTATGCTACAAGGGATTTAGCTTCAGCAATAACAAGGCACAAAAAATATAACTTTTCAAAGATGATCTATGAGGTTGGTCAAGAACAAAAACTTCACTTCCAACAAATATTCAAAGTTTTAAATTTAATGGGTTACTCTTGGGCAAAAGAGTGTATTCATGCAAATCATGGTCTTTATTTAGACAAAGATGGAAAGAAATTCTCTACAAGAAAAGGAAAAACAATTTTCATGGAAGACATATTAAACAATACAATTTCTTTTGCAAAAAAAGAGATTTCTAAAAGGGAAGAAAAAATATCTAAAAAAGAATTAGAACACAGGGCATTAAAAGTTGCTCTTGCTGCAATATTCTATGGAGATTTAAAAAATACTAGAACACAAAACATTGTTTTTAATCCAAAAAAATTTACTTCGTTTGAAGGAGATACTGGCCCATATCTTCTTTACAGTTACGCTAGAGCAAATTCTATTTTAAAAAAATGTAAGTGTAAAGAAAGAAAAATTCTACCGAACAAATTAGAAAAATTAGAGTTTAGCCTGATAAAAAAATTGTCCCAGTTTCCATCTTCCGCATTAGAAGCATATAATAACCTAAGTCCAGCACACATTGCTCATTATGCTTTTGAACTTGCACAAGACTTCAATGAGTTTTATGACCAATGTCACGTAATTGATTCCAAAGAAGAATCGTTTAGATTAGAGTTAGTTAAAGCATTTATGATCGTCCTTAAAAATTCTTTAAATCTTCTAGGGCTTGAACCCCTTGAAAGAATGTAATTAAAAATAGATAAATTCCATATCTTTTAAAGAATCTTTATATTTGGTTGCAGAGATTATGTCCTTTGCCTTATTATCAATTTCCTTCCATTTAGAAGGCATAATTGTCATAATTTTTTTACCTGCAAATGATTTTGATCCCTTGAAATTTATTTTTCTTGCTAATCTTTTTGGATGAATAAGACCCAATCTTATGAGGAACCATGCAGCGATTAACAAGGGGGTATGGATGTAAGTTGGCCTTTTTAAAAAATCTTCCTCTACTAAACTTACTGAATCTGTTTGAGGATTTTCTAACATCAATATTTCCTTATCTCCTTTTATTTCTTTTTCCTCTATTTCATCAAGAATCATTTCTTTTGGAATCTCAGATTTAAGTATTTTTTTTGCTATTTCTAAAAGCCCAGTTTCATAAACTATATAATCTGGAGAGACTTCACTTTTTTGAAATTCTTCTAAATATTCACTAATATCTAAATATGAATAATTTGGAGAATAATCATCAATCAGAATATTTAGTGAGAAATCTTTCTTTTTTTCTTTCAACTTTTCAGTAAATTCTTTAGCTAACTCTATGGACTTTTTTTGGGTAGAGTCAATTCTAGGAGAATCTGTAAAAATATGCCCATATTCAATATTATATTCTACCTTTTTCATCTTAGTATAATAAAGTTTCAAAATTCTTTATTTGATCCTTAAATTTACTCGACTTAATTATATCTTTATTGGCTTCTTCAACAGGAGCATATTTTCTATCCAAAACATTGATTATCTTTTTGCCTGCAAATGGTTTGGGTTCTGTTAATCCAGTTAACTCTACAGCATTTTTAGATTGTACAAGACCCATTCTTAACAAGGCCCATGCAGTACTCAAAACAGCGCAAGTGTATCTGCTCAGATGAACCATTTTTCCTTGCGTTTTTAGTTTAATTTTTTTATTATTAATCTTCAAGTAAGAATTTCCTTCTTTTACCTTAATTGTTGGATGAAATTTTGGAGTTTTCGTAAAATCCTTTGGGATTGATTTAATAAGCAACTTTGCTGCTGAAATCATTCTTGATTCATATCCTACATAAGTGGGGGAAGCGCCAAGCTTTGCAAGTTTATCCATGTAAGAATGAAAATTTAGTTTATGATATTCTGGATGATACTCATCTATTAAGAAAGTTAATACATAGGTCTTCCCTTGTTTTTCAAGTTTCTTCACCAACTTCTTAACCACTTCTATTGATCTTAGTTGTTCATCAGAAAGACCTTCTTCATCAGAATAAACATGAGCATATTCAATGTTATAATCAACTCTTTTCATATTTCAACTAATTAAATATCATATATAAATCTGACTAAAAAATTAGGTGGTTATTTATTTCTATAATTTCTTTTCTGGATTAATATCTAATCTGGGGTAGATTATTTACTCAGCATTTCTAGTGGAATTTTTAACCATATTTCCAGTTTCGTTTTTGGTTTAAAAAATCTTTTTCAATTTCTTTTAATCTGGAAACTTGGCTTGATTTTTTATCTGGTCTTAATGCAACAAATCTCGGAAATCTTAGTGCCCAGCCAGAATTATAGTTTGGAGATTTTTGAATTTCTTGATATGTAACAGAGATAACAATTTTTGGTTTTATTGTTACTGATTTTCCTTTTTCTTTTTCAATTAATGGTTTGAGCATTTCTGTTAATTCTTGAAATGAAGTTCCTCCAACTTCTTCTTTGGATTTTTCTTTTATTCCTGTGCCCATTTTTCCAATTTCTAAAAATTTACCTGTTTTTCCATCTTTGCATGAAAGTATGAAACTTGACATCCAACCAGATCTTTTTCCTGCTCCATATTCTGCTCCTGTTATGACTAAATCAAGATCTCTTTCTTCTGGTTTAATCTTAAGCATATGTCCTACTCTTCTTCCAGGATCATATTCTGCTTTAAGATTTTTCATCATTATTCCTTCTTGATTATCTTCAAGAGCTTTTTTATAAAATTTTTCAGTTGTTTTTTCATCTCCAGTTATTATTTGTTTAGCGTAAATTATTTTATATGGATGATTTTTAATTATTTTTTTAATTATTTTTGTACGTTTTTCAAAAGGTTCATTAAGTAGGGATTTTCCATTATAATAAAGAATATCAAAAACATTTATTTCAATTGGAAGTTCTTTTTGAAGTTTTTCAATATGATATTTTCTTCTTATTCTTTGTGAAATTGCTTGAAAGTCTGTATATTCTTTTGTTTTTTTATTAAATCCTACTGCTTCTGAATCAAGAATAAATGAGTTTCCTTTAACATAATCTAGAATATAATTAACAACTTCTGGAAATTGTTTTGTTATATTTTCTAGACTTCTTGTAAATAATGTTACTTTTTCCCTTTGTTTATGAATTATTAATCTAAATCCATCATATTTATATTCAATAGCACATGGAGAACCTAATTTTTTAAAACCTTCTTTAAAGTTAGCTACTTTTTGAGCTAACATTGCTTTTATTGGTTTGCCTACTTCAAGATGTAATTTTTCAAGTTCCTTTATGTTGCCTTTTCTGACCATTTCAAAAACAATTGCCAAATCATTTGTTCTATCTATTGCTTTTTGAATTTTTGGAGCAGATTCTTTTTTATCTTTAAAAAAAGCTTTTGCCATAGAATCTCTTACTGTTGCTTCTTTAAGACCAATTCTTAAGTCTCCAATTAAAGTTCTTACTAAAAATAAAGCTTCTGTAGGTGAAGCTGATGTTAATAATTCTGTTATTAACGCAACTTTTTTTCCTACTGTTCCTTTTCCTTCAAGCTCAGGAAGTTTTCTTAAATTTTCAAGGACTTTTTCTGTTGTTAAAATATGATACCCAAGTGTTGATTGTTTTTTTTCTTGTATTGCTTTTTCAGTAACTTTTCCAATATCCCCTATTTTTTTCCAATCTTTTATTAATTGTTCTTTTGTTGTTCCTGTTGCTGTTGAAACAGCTTTTATTGCTAATTGGTTACTGATCCCAATTTTTCTTTCATCATATTCTGGATAAATGTCTCCAAGTAATAAATAAAGAACATCTTTATCATCTTTTGAAAGAAATTCTAAAAATTTAGAGAGTATTTCTATTTTTTTTAGTCTTTTTGTTGTAGAAGATAATTCTTTATATAATTGTGCTAATTTAAGGTACCTCATTTTAATTACCTAATAGTTTTAAGGAAATCTAGTTTTTAAGTTTTATTTAGAATGTTAGGATTAATTTGATTTCCAAAGACCATGCAAATTACAATATTCTCTTGCAGAAACTGGTTGAAATGGAAATTCTGTTTCTGGAGCTTGCCCTGGTTGTAGAAATACTTTGCAAATTGTTCCTGTTTTTGATGTTACTTCAATCCACTCAATATAATGTTCTTGTTCCATTGGGTGTGCAACACTTCCAATTTTAACCTTTTTTGCTTCAATTACTGGAACATGTTTTTCTGTTGCGGCATCAATTGTATTTTCTTCAAAGAGTTTCATTGGTTGACCACAACAAACAAGTTCTCCTTCTCCTTCATGTAAAACTTCAACAATGTTTCCACATATTTCACATTTATAAATTTGGTTTTTTTTAGTTGTCATTTTTTATTGAATTTTTTATATTAATAATCATATTTGATCCTAACAAAAATTCTAAATCTTTTTTTGGAAGGTTTAATATTTCTGTTGATTTAAGATAATTTTCATTTAATATTCTTATTATTTTCTTTTTTTTTGTGTATTTTTGGGCTAAGGCTACAATTGTTTCTGGCTCATTATTAGGGAAATGAGCTAACATTCCAAATTCATTTTTTCCATTAAGAAGTAATAAATATGCCTTATATTCTCCTTCCACTGCTTTTAAGCTATATGTTTTCTTTTTTATTGTTTTTAATTTCATTTAATATTCTTCACACTTAAACTCATAATAGGCTTGAGGATGATCACAAGAAGGACATTTTTTTGGAGCTTGTTCTCCATAAAAAGCATAACCACACTCCCTACAAATCCACCATACTTTTTCATTTTTTTTAAATAGTGTTCCTGCTTTAAGTTGTTCTAATAATTTTTGATATCTTTCTTTATGATGTTCTTCTGCTTTTGCAATGCTCCTCATTCTCGATGCAATTTTTAGATATCCTTCTTTTTCAGCTATGTCGGCAAATTCAGGATACATTTTTGTGTGTTCATAGTTTTCTCCATTAATAGCTGCTTGTAAATTTTCTTCTGTTTTTCCATAAATAGTTGGAGCAATAGCATCTACTTCAATTTCTTCTTTATCTTTTTTTAATTCTTGAATATGTTCAAATAATCTTTTGGCATGAACTTTTTCTTGGTTTGCTGTTACAAGAAAAATTTCTGCTATTTGTTCATAACCTTCTTTTTGAGCAATCTTTGCATAATATGTATATCTGTTACGAGCTTGTGATTCACCTATGAATGCTTTACATAAATTTTTTAGAGTTTCCATTTGAAGATAAGAGATATGCTGTTTAAATAAATTTTGGTGGAACTGATTTTATATAGGGATTATTTTATAGTAAACAATCTACCCCCTAATAGTCATATGTGAACTAATAAAGGAGAACCTAGAAAGGAATAATTACCTAGTTGTTTATAGTGTGCAATCCATAGACATATGTCACCCCTAAAACAATTTGGTAAAATCATTATAAATTTCATCAGGAGTTTTTCCACTTAGACTTTTATGAGGTCTAAAATGATTATATTTCATTCTCCATAATTCTGGGTCTCTATCACAGAATTCAAATTCTTGTTTAAATGTTTGAAATAATCTTTCAACTTTTCCGGTTGTAGTTGGACTATGAATTGCTCCCCTAATATGGTGAATTCCTCTTTTTCGACATTTTCTATCAAATTTTGAGTGCTTACTTTTTAATCCATAAGCCGAACCATTATCACTCAAAATTTGTTTAGGTTTCCCATAGATCTTAATCAAATCATCAATAATTTTAATTACAACTTCTGTTGTAACCCTATTCACAGGAATAAAAGCTAAACTCTTTCTAGAACAATCATCAATAACAGAAACAACATATTTATCTTCGATCTTCTGATCACTATGGTCGATTTGCCAAAGAGAATTCGGATGATTTCTTTGCCAACGAATATACTTATTTCTCTTCTTTTTTCTTTTTGAAGGATTAGTTAATTTATGTTTTCTTAAAATTTTGTTAATAGAAGTATGTCCGATATCCACAAAATTTTCTATTTTCTCTGCTCCCCAGCCAGTCTTCTTTTTTATTTTTATTATTTTTTCTTCTGTTTCCTTAGATATTTTTCTATGAATTGTTTTTGGTCTTTTTGATTTATCCTTAAAATTCCATTCAGTTTCGTTAATCTTTTTAGTCCATCTTTGCAATGTTCTTTTAGAAGTTTCATACCCAAATTGAGAGAGAAGTATTTTTCTACATTGATTTTGAGAATGCCTTTTAATTCTCAGTTTAAAATATTCTTTTCTTATATCCTCTTTTTTCATGCAAAACCGATAGAATCAAACGAGAACTAATTTTCGGTTTTGCCTAGTGACATATGTC